>CAZVMD010000005.1:27102-67550 GCA_964628555.1 uncultured Myxococcales bacterium
CCGCAGCACCGCCAGTCCACCAAGCCGCAGCACCGCCAGTCCACCAAGCCGCAGCGTCGAATGTGGCCGCGACGGCTGCCGCCCGCCCCGCCCCGCTGCGCCTCGCCCCGCCCCAGGTCGCGCCGGCCTCGCCCACGGTAGCGGCAGCAGCCGGGCTGCCGCGCGCTGCCGGGACGGCCCTAGCGCCCCACTCCGCCGTCGCTGGCCCCAGCCGCCCGACCCTGATCGAGCGCGGCAAGCTCGACTTTTCGATCCACGTCTGGGAAGACTCGCGCCTGCTCGGCCTGAACCAGCCGCCAGCCCCGGCAAGCTCCTCAAGCTGGGCGATCAAGCGCATCCTGCAGTACTGCCTGGAGCAGAAGCTCAAGGACGCGGTGACCGCAGGCGGCAGCGAGCTTGTGCTCGAGCGCTCCGGCTCCCTCCGCCTGACCTCGCCCTGGCCGAGCCAGAGCCGCCCCGCGATCGAGCTGTGCATCGCGCAGCAGCTTGAGCACGCGCACATTCGCCCACCACCGGGCGCCAACATTCGCGTCCGCGCCCTGCCCTGAGCGCTCCGGCAGCCCAGCTGCGACCGGATATCGACGACTGGGCAGCCGAAGGAACGAACGCACAAATAGACTAGGCAGCGGCTGGCTCGGGTGATATCTCGTGCATGCTTGTTTTATTCAGGCATCCCGCATGCATGAGACGCCTATGACCCCTGGTTCCCCGTCTGTTCCCCCTCCCCCTCCGACCTCTTCTGTGGCTCCGGCTGGCAAGCCGCAGACTGAAGCCGAGCGCCTCGCGGCCTTCTGGCGCAGCGTCGGCGGTGGGCTCCCTGAGCGCCGCCCGGTCCTCGACCTGAGCAACGAGACCTACTCGGCGCTGTTCGAGCCGTTCTGGCAGCGCGAGTCGCCGACCGGCGCACCGGCCCCCGAGCCGCCGGCCAGTCCCGAGGGCACGCTGACGCTGCCCTCGTCGGTCTCGCCGACGCTCTCGCCCGCTCCGCTTGCCGCGGGGCCAGCGCTCAGCCCAGCCCCCGTCGAGCAGCCGCTGTCGGCCAGCCTGCCCATCCCCGACGAGCTGCGGGTTGACTTCGGCCTGCTCTATGCCGCCGAGCTGCCCGCCCCGGCTGCTAACCCCAAGGCAGCCAGCTTCTGGCAGAGCCACGACGATCGCAGCCCGGCCATCCGCGAGTCCGCCGCCGTCGCCCGCGCCGAGAGCAAGAAGGCCGAGAGCAAGAAGCGCGGCAAGGAGCTGCCGGCCAGCAGCAACCCGCCCGTCGAGCTGCCGGCCGTCGAAGGGGAAAAGAACCCGATCATGCGCCGGCTGATCCGCCGCCTGCAGCGGCAGTTCGGTCTGTCCGGCTTCCGCCCCGGACAAGAGCAGGCGATCCGCGCGCTGGTCGATGGCCAGGACGTGCTTGGCATCATGCCGACCGGGGCCGGCAAGTCGCTGATCTATCAGCTCACGGCCTTTGAGCTGCCCGGCGTGACCGTCGTCGTCTCGCCGCTTCTGGCCCTGATGCGCGATCAGGAACAGAAGCTGCGCCGGACCGGCGTCGTCGCCGCTCGCCTCGACTCGACCCTGACCACCAAAGAGACCGAGCGCACGCTCGACGACATCGAAGAGGGCAAGCGCAAGCTCATCTACGTCACGCCCGAGCGCGCCGCCTCCGGCCGCTTGGAAGACGAGCTCGGCGGCCAGAAGGTCAGCCTGTTTGTCGTCGATGAAGCGCACTGCGTGTCCGAGTGGGGGCACGACTTCCGCCCGTCGTATCTGTTCCTGCAGCGCGCCTGCGAGCAGCTTGGGCGGCCGCCGATCTGCGCCCTGACCGCCACTGCCACGCCCAAGGTGGCCGAAGACATCATTGGCCAGCTCTCGCTGCGCAACCCCGTCGCGGTCCACACCGGCTTCGATCGCCCCTCGCTGAGCTTTGAGGTGCGCGAGACCGGCGATGAGAAGACCCAGGTCAAGCGCCTGCTGCGGCTGGTGCGCAAGGTGCAGGGCTCGGTCATCGTCTACTGCTCGACGATTCGCACCGTCGAAGCGCTGGCCGGTGCGCTGCCCGTCCTGGGCCTCAAGGTCGGCATGTACCACGGCAAGATGGGCAAGGCCGAGCGCGATGCGGCGCAGCTTGCCTTTATGCGCAACAACCCGCGCATCATGGTCGCCACCAACGCCTTTGGTCTGGGCGTCGACAAGCCCGACATCCGCGCCGTCATCCACTACAACCTGCCCGGCTCGATGGAGGCCTACTATCAGGAGGCCGGTCGCGCCGGTCGCGATGGTCGGCCCAGTCGCTGCATCCTGCTTTACAACCCCGGCGACGAGCAGGTGCAGAACTTCTTCGTCGCCGGCAAGTACCCGACGCGCAGCGACGTGATGTCGGTGTGGGGCGCGCTCAAAAACGGCGCGGTCAGCCTGCGCGAGCTAGCGCTGTCGGCCGGCGTGTCGCAGTCCAAGACCCGCGTCGTCCTCAACATCTGCAAGGAGCAGGAGCTGATCAGCGAGCAGGGCAACCAGGTCTTTGCCCTCACCGGCAAGGATGCCGACGAGCTGACGCTGGGCCGGGCCGCCGAGTCGTATCGCAAGCGGCGCGAGGGCGATCGCGAGCGCTTGGCGACCATGATCCGCTACGCCCAGTCGACCCGCTGCCGCCTGCAGCTCCTGCTTGAGTACTTCGGCGAAAAGACGCCGCCCTTGTGCCGCCGCTGCGACAACTGTCTAAACTACGGCGACGATGCCGCCGTCGAGCGGGCCGGGGATCTGGCGGTCCCCATCGAGCTGCCGGATGACGAGGAGGGCGGCTCGAGCCCAAGCCCGCGCAGCGAAGCGCCGGCCCCGGTCAAGGCGCCGATCCCGCGCAAAGACCCGCTATTCTTTTAGCCGGCCTGCTAATCCATCAACATGGCTGCCTCGCCCCGCCCGCTCCTGGCGCTTTATACCTGCGCCGCCTTTCCCAACCTCTACGAAGACGACCTCAAGCTCGCCGACGCCTTCGCGGCTGTCGGGCTGGACAGCCGGCCGCAGCGCTGGGACCTGCCGCCGCCGCCTGCGCCGGCCCCGGCCGCGACACTGGGCCTGCTGCGCTCGACCTGGGACTACTATCTGCGCATCGACGAGTTCTTGGCCTTCCTCACCGCGCAGGAGCAGGCGGGGCAGCGGCTGCTAAACCCGGTGCCGCTGGTGCGCTGGAACTGCGATAAGCGCTACCTCCTCGATCTGCAGAGCGTCGGGGTGCCGATCGTCCCCAGCGCCTATCTGCCGGCGCTTACCGCCGCGGCGCTGCCGGCGCTGTGGCAGCGCTTTGGTGAGCTGGTGATCAAGCCGACCATCTCGGCCGGTAGCTGGCGCACCCTGCGACTGCCCGTCGGGGCCGAGCTCCCTCAGGGCCCGCCCGCGCGCACCCGCGGCGCCACCGCCGACAGCCCCAGCCCCGAGCCCAGCGGCTATCTTGTGCAGCCGTACATGCCGCAGATCGCGGCCGGCGAGTGGTCGCTGGTCTACTTCGGTGGTCGCTTCAGCCACGCCGTGCACAAGCGGCCCCAGCCCGGCGACTTCCGCGTGCAGGAGCACTACGGCGGCCACACCGAGGCGGTCACCCCCTCGGCCAGCCTGCTCGCCCAGACCCAGGCCGTGCTGGCCGCCCTGGCCGACCTCCCGCAGGCCGGCTGCCCGACCCCGCCCTGCTACGCCCGCGTCGACGGTGTCTGCGATGGCGACCGCTTCCTGCTCATGGAGCTAGAGCTCATCGAGCCGGCCCTGTACTTCCAGCACACCCAGGGCGGCGAAGCCCGCCTCGCCCAGGCGGTCCGCGAGTACCTGCGCTAAGGCCCGCCCGCCCCCGGCGGTTATCGCAGTCTTTTATTTATATTAATAAATCTAACTGTTTTTCCCATTAATCGCGCACCACTCCGACGCCGATCGCCCCTGTCGGCCCGGGGTTTCCGCCGAACCTATCGCGGGGAGACCATTTCGACATAAAATCAATCTATAAATTAATAGATTTTGATATGATATCAGGGGCGGGCGGCAGGAACGGCCCCCGGCGGAGGTCTGGGACCATGTGGCAGCGCAGAGATCAGCAGCCCCCTTTGGCTTCGCTTGCGCTTGGCTGGCTTGGCTGGCTGGCTCTGGTTGCGGTCGGGCTCGTCGGGCTCGGCAGCTGCGGCGGTGGCCATCCGGTGATCGTCCTTAACGTCGATCCGGCGACGGTGCCGGCCGGGACCAGCAAGCTCCTCTTGCGCAGCCAGCTCAACGGCCAGAGCGGCGCCGAGGTCAGCTTCGGTCCGAGCGATCGCCGGCTGGCCATCTATTTTCCCGACGCCGCGCAGGGACCGGTGCAGCTAGAGCTGGCCGCGCTCGACGGCAACGACTGCAAGCTGGCGCAGCTAGTGCTGACCGAGACGGTGCCGCACGGCAGCCTCAGCTACAGCGAGCGCAGCATCGCTCTTATGGGCTTATCGCCAGCCCTGTGCACCGTCACCGTGACCATCGACGCCGGCAACGGCAGCGTCAAGTCAAGCCCCGCCGGCCTCGACTGCAGCGGCAGTGGGGCGCGCTGCAGCGCTGACTTTCCCGTCGGCAGCTCGCTGCAGCTGATGGCGACCGGCAGCCCGCGCAGCTACGCCGTGTGGAGCGGCGCCTGCGCTGGCCTGCGCGCCAGCTGTGCGCTGACCCTGAGCCGCTCGCAGCTCCTGCACGTCGAGTTTGGCGACCGGAGCTGCTCGGCCGACGGCTGGTGCTGGGAGAACCCGCTGCCCAGTGGCCGCCTGCCGCAGGCCATCGCCGCGCTCGATCGCACCAGCCTGGTGACCGTCGGTGACGCCGGTGGCGTCCTGCGCTGTCGGGGCGGGCTGTGCACGCCGCTGGTCACCGCCGCCGGGCTGGCGTTAAGCGGCGTCTGGGCCGCCGATGCCGAAAACATCTATGCCATCTCGACGCTGGCGGGCCCTTATGCGACGCGCTGTGCCGCCAGCACCGGCCTGTGCACGCCGCTCAACGTCGCCGGCGCCACGCTGATCAGCGATGTCTTCGGCACCGACAGCAACAACGTGTACCTGCTGACCAGCACCAGCGCCGTGCTGCGCTGTGGCGCCGGCTCGACCACCTGCACGATGCTCAACACCGGCACCACGCAGCCGCTGACCAACGCCTGGAGCGCCGACGCCAACAACGTCTTTTTCGCCGGCTCGGGCGGAGCCCTGGTGCGCTGCAGCGCCGGCTCGACCACCTGCTCGCCGATCAACACCGGCGTGACCCAGACGCTGACCGCGCTGTGGGGCAGCGACGCCAACAATGTCTATGCGGTGGGCGGCGCCGGGGTCATCCTGCGCTGCTCAGCGGCCACGAGCAGCTGCACCGCACTTGGCTCGGGAACCACGCAGGCGCTCTTTGCCGTGGCTGGCAGCGATGGCAACAACGTCTATGCGGCGGGCCTGGCCGGCACCTTGGTGCGCTGCGCCGCGGGCTCGAATCAGTGCACCCCGCTGACCGGCGGCGCCAGCGCCTATCTCCACACCGCAGTGGCTGGCGAGCCGAACGTCACCTACCTCGCCGGCGGCTCTGGGACCCTTTTGCGCTGCGTCGCGGGCGAGGCCAGCTGCAGCCGCTTCACCACCGGCACCCAGGTTGACATCAGCAAGCTGGTGTCACTCGACGGCGGCAACCTCTACGCCTTGGCGGCCGGCGGGATGCTGCTGCGCTGCTCGGCCGAGTCGATGACCTGTGGCGCGCTGAGCGGCGGGCTGACCACCCCGAACTACGCAGTATGGGGCAGCAGCGGCGGCAGCGTCTACGCGGCAGGAATCAGCGCGTCGATCCTACGCTGCGGCGGCGGCGCACTCGGCTGCAGCCAACTCAGCACCAGCCTGCCGATGGGCACCAACCTCTCGGCGATCTGGGGCAGCGACGCCAGCAATGTCTACATCAGCAGCTATACCGGAGCCGTCCTGCGCTGCGCCGATAGCTCGGATACCTGCACGCCGCTTGCCTCGGGCACCACCATGGGCCTGTTCGCGCTGTGGGGCAGCGACGCCAACAACGTCTACGCCGTCGGCATCGCCGGCGCCCGACGCTGCAGTGCCGGCCAGAGCAGCTGCACCGCCATCAGCTCGGGCATGACGGCCCTGATGTCGGTCTGGGGCAGCGATGCCAATAACGTCTACGCCGTCGGGGCAGGCGGCACCGTGCGGCGCTGGGGAGCCGGCGCGACAGCCTCGATCGCGCTGACCAGCAACACCACCCAGAGCCTGCAGGCGGTGTGGGGCAGCGATGCCAGCAACGTCTACGCCGTCGGCTATAACGGCGCCATCGTGCGCTGCAGCAGCGCTGGGACCACCTGCTCGGCGCTGACCTCGGGCACCGCGTCCGCCCTGTATGCCGTAGGCGGCAGCGATGCCAGCAACGTCTATGCGGTGGGCGATGCCGGCACCATTGTCCGCTGCTCGGCGGGTCTGAACATCTGCCAGGCGCTGGTCTCGCCGACCTCTGAGATCCTGCGCCGCGTCGCAGCTGCCGATGCCAGCAGCGTGTACATCGTCGGTGACAACGGCACCATCGTCCGCTGCGCCGCCGGTAGCTGCACCCTGTCGCCCTCGGGGAGCGTGGCCTCTCTGCGCGACATCTGGTCGCCGGGCAACGATGCCGGCAACGTCTGGACGGTCGGCGATGGCGGTACCGTGCTTCGCCACCAGAACTGATTCGCCGAGCCGCCGCGGGTTGTCCCCCGCAAGCCCTGCGCTGTGCTTTATAGTGAAAGAGGTCTTCGCATGCACCCGACGCAGATCGGCCCCTATCGCATTGTGAAGCTGCTAGGCACAGGCGGTATGGGGCAGGTCTACGAAGCGCTGCAGGAGCCGATCCAGCGGCGGGTGGCGCTGAAGCTGCTGCTGCCGCAGTTCGCGCAGCATCCCGAGGCCCTGACGCGCTTTTTCAACGAGGCCCGCGTCGTCAACTTGGTCGAGCACCCGAGCATCGTCCAGGTCTCGGACTACGGTCAGACAGCCGAGGGCGCGGCCTACCTGGTCATGGAGTGCCTGCGCGGCGATGCCCTGTCGCGCCGCCTCAAGCAGCTTGAAAAAGCCGGCCAGCGCCTGCCGCTGCTCGACGCGCTGCACATCGCCACCCAGATCGCCGACGCCCTGAGCACGGCGCACGAAAAAGACATCGTCCATCGCGATCTCAAGCCAGCCAACATCATGCTGGTGCGCGATCCAGTGGCGCCCGGGGGCGAGCGGGCCAAGATCCTCGACTTTGGCATCGCCAAGCTGTCGCAGGGACAGGGCAGCGAGACCGCGGCCAACGCGGTGATCGGCACGCCACAGTACATGTCGCCCGAGCAGTGTCGCGGCGCCGGCGGCGTCGACGATCGCACCGATGTCTATGCCCTGGGCGTCATGCTGTACGAGATGATCGCGGGGCGGACGCCGTTTGTGGGCGCGACCGGCATCGACTACATGGCGCAGCACTCGTTCAACGAGCCGCCGCCGCTGACCAGCTTCGCGCCGGGCACACCGCCCGAGGTGGTGGCGCTGGTGCATCGCCTGCTGGTCAAGGACAAGACGCAGCGGCCGCCGATGCGGGTGGTGGCCGCCGAGCTTAGCGCTCTGCTAGCTGGCCTCAGCACCAGCTTTCGGGTTGGGCTGGCCCCCTCGGCCTCGCAGGCCATGCTGGCCGTTGCCGCGCCGGTCACGCCAGCCCCGCTGGCTGCCGCGCCATCCTCCTTAGGAGCGCAGGCCGAGCCGGTGACGCCTCGCTCGGGCGCGCTGACGCCGCTGCCTGGTCCACTGGCCCCGGCCGCCTCCGCCCCCATGCTGCTGCCCGCGACGGGCTCGCTGCCGGCCAACGCCGGCGGCTCCTCGACGCTGGGTTTTTCGTCGGGGCAGACGCTGCCGCCACCACCGCGCCGCCGCTTGGTGCGCGTGGCGGTGGCCGGGGCTGGCCTCGCCGCAGCCCTGCTGGCGATTGGCTATGCCTGGCTCGGTGGCACGCCTCCGGCCGCTCCCCGCCCAGCCTCGCCGATGCCGCGCAGTGCCCCCAGCCCGACTGCGACCCGGCCGACCTCTACACCGACGGTCAGCGAGCCCGCCGCCGCCAGCCCAAGCGAGGCGGCTGCGCCCCCGGTGGCCGAGACGCGCAGCAAGCCCCGGCCAGCGGCCAGCAAGACGCGGCCCAGTGCCGGCGCCACCCGACGGCCGGCCGCCGGCAAGACAACCCCGGTGGCCGGTGCGGCCGCCAAGCGCAAGATTCCTCTCGAAGACTGAGACCCGACGCTGCCATGCGAACGACCTGCTCTGCGCTCCTTGCTCTCTGTCTGTTCGGCCTCGCCGCCACCGAGCAAGGCTCGATTCGCCTGGCCGCGGCGGCCACCACCTCGTGTGCCGACGAGCCGGAGTGCGATCGCCTGGCCAACGAGGCGCGCGATCTGTCCAAGGCCGGTCGCTTCGACGAAGCGCAGCGGGCCTACGAGCGGGCCTATCAACGCCGCGCCGATCCGACGCTGCTGTTTAACCTGGCGCGCGTGCTGCACAAGGCCGGCCGGCCCGCCATCGCCGTGATCTACTACCAAAAGTTCCTCGATGTGCACGGCCCGGTCAGCGTCGATGAGCGCCGCAAGGTCGAGGGCTACCTCAAGCAGGCGCAGGCCGAGGCCGAGGGCAAGACCCCGCCGAGCAGCGCCGTCAGCCCGACGCCGGTCAGCCCAGCGCCGGTCAGCCCAGCCAGCGAGCCCACCGCACTGAGCCCAGCCAGCGAGCCGGTCAAGGCCGTGGCCCCCGCAGCCGACACGCCGCTTTATCGCAAGTGGTGGCTGTGGACCGCGGTCGGAGCAGGCGTCGGCATCCTGGTGATTGGCCTGTCAGCCGGCCTGGCGCCGCGGCGGCCCGACTTGACCGGGCTGCCCGAGGCGCATCCGTTTGGCAACTGAGCCGGGCTAGCTGCAGCCTCGCTCCGTCGCTCACTCGCCGGCTGGCGGCGCCCGAGCCACGGCGGCGGCGGCATCCGTCGCGCTCGCACCTTGCCCTGCATCGCGAGCCCCGAGGCTGGTCGTGAGGTCCGACGAGCATAAAGGCACGCACTTTCGCGCCAGCCAGCGACGATAATCGATCTACGCGCAGCAAAGTTCGCGTGGGATGCGGCATGGACTTCAACTCTGGCTCTGCTGACAACAGCCGCGGCTCGACACCGGCCGCAACCGGCGTGGCTCCCAGCTGGATGGGTGGCTTAGGCATTGGCATCCGCTCGGCGGTCGCCGCGCAGCAGCCGAACCAGACGACGGCCGGCTCGCCGTTTGGCAACCTGATGCCGTTTGGCCTCGGCGGCATCAACACGACCCAGCCTGGGGCGAACGACGGCCTGTTTAGTCACTTCGCCACGCCTGCCAACCTCGGCGGGCAGCTACTGCCCAACCTGGCGAGCGGCCTGGCTGGGACGACGCTGGGCTCGGCCACAGGCCTGCCGCTGTTTGCCGGGGCCATGGCCAGCGCTGCGGCCGGCCTGTCGAACGAGCACAAGCCACCCTCCCTGGATGACTATCGCCAGCAGGGCGACAAGGACATCCAGGCCAAGATCCTCGCCAACCGCAGCTCGCGCGAGTCGCTCGACAAGCTGCGAGGCAGCAACGATCCCCAGGTCGGCGATCGCGAGACCCATCTCAACGGCGATCGCACCGCGCTGCTGGCCGATCTCAAAGAGCGCAGCGGTGTCTACAACGCTTCGATCCAGGCCCTCAGCGATCAGCTGCCCGAGAAGCTGCCCAAGAACCTGACGCCCGAGCAGCAGAAGCTCGTCGCCGAGCGCAATCAGCTGCAGGCCGAGCGCGACAAGTTCAAGGATCAGCAGACCGCCTTGCAGCGCTGGCAGGATCGCAACGACATCAACCGCATCAACGCCCAGCTTGCCGATCCGGCGCTCGATCCGAAGGAGCGGCAGCGCCTGCTTACCGACAAGAAGAAGCTCGCCACCGGCCTGCTGAGCACGACCAAGGACTATCAGCAGTTCGACGATCGCTGGGGCGATACGGTCTACGGCAAAGACAAGAGCTACACCACGATGACCGAGGCTGGCTGCGGCCCGACCGCGCTGGCGATGATGATGGACTTTCGCGACCAGGAAGACCCCGAGGGGCAGCACTCGCGGGGGGTGCAGGATCCCTACACGCCGCGCAAGATGGCCGACTACGCCACCCATCACGGCCGCGTCAAAGGCAGCGGCACCGATGGCACGCGCATGATGGGCGATCTGGCAGGCAGCTTCCCCGGCTTCTCGGGCAACACGCTCAGCAATCGCGCCGCTGCGACGCGGTCGCTGCAGGATGGCATTCCCGTCGCGCTCCTCGGCCACAACATGACCGGCACCGGGGAAAATGGCCGCAATGTGAAGCCGTACAAAGGCCACTACATTCTGCTAAACGGCGTCAGCGATGACGGCGGCACGTTTAATGTGCATGATGGGGGGCGTAACTCCTCACGCAACATCCGCAGTATGAGCAGCAGACAACTCGATGCTAGCGCGGCCGGATACTGGAACGTCTCGCACAAGCCGTAGTTTCCCACGGCGGGCGCTACGGCTGCGCGCGCTCGCGGCTCTGTTCGTCGGCGGCCTGTCGGTAAGCGCTGCGGCCCCGCCCGCGCCCCAGTCCCCTCCTCCGAAGTCCAAGGGATCGACCAAAGTCATGCAAGCTGACTCGGCCACTTTGGCGCAGCTGAGTGCGTTTTTGCGCGAGTATCACGCCGCGCTGCGCAGCAAAAATCGCCGCTTCCTGCTGCGTCACACCCGCTTCCCGCTGCCCTTTGCCGAGGTCGTCTACGACATGGAGGCCAAGGGCCAGGATGGCTCACTCGCCTCGATCGACGCACTGCTGGCGGCCAGCGAGACCCTGCTCTGGCCGGAGGAGGTGCTGCCGCAGCAAGGCGCCGACCTGCCGCGCAAAAAGCGCGGGGCACAGAAGTGCAAGGATCCGAAGTCGCCTGAGATCCCCGACTGGAGCCGGGGCGAGCCGGCCTACACGATCACCGACCAGGAAGTGCAGCTCACCTACCTGGCGCAGCCCTGCGAGTCCGAGACGCACATGGTCACGCTGGTCTTTGCTCGCAGCGACACCGCCTGGCAGCTGCGTCAGCGCAGCATCCGCATGGGCCGACGCTAGCCAGCGCCCGCCCGGCCCGGGCCCTTACGGCCCGACCCACAGCCCCATCGGGATGTCGTCCAGGTACTGGCCGGGGGCGATCTTGAGGCGCTTGATAAAGCGCCCTTCCTCGACGAAGCCGAGCTTCTTGTACAGCGCGATGGCGGCCGTGTTGGAGGCGCGGACGCGCAGCTCAATGCGCTCGATGTGCGGCTGCGCTCGGGCCCAGTCGATCAGCTGGCTGAGCAGCGCCCGGCCCACGCCGCGGCCCTGGTAGCCCTCATGAACCGCCATGGTGAGCTCGACCACATGCGCCGTCACCGCGAGCTTGAGCGGATCGAGCAGCGCGTGACCGATCAGCTGATCGCCGAGCTTGGCCACGAGGAAGCGACCGCTGCCACCGCTCGCCAGGCGCGCGATGCGCTCGCGCAGGACCTCGTCGCGGATCTCAGCCGGCGTCGAGGCCAGGCGACCGGGGATGCGAGCAATGAGCCGCTGCGCCGCAGCCAAGGCAGCAGCATCCTCGACGCGGGCCTCACAGATCTGCAGGTCTAGTGGCTCGTCTGGCATGGCGACCACAGCTCATCGTTAGCTTAGCCGAGCCGTGGCGCTGCGACCGCTCTTCTTGCCGGTCGATAGCTTGTTGCCGACTTCGCGCAGGACGCGGCGGTGCAGCGTTGCCTGATGCTCATCGATGAAGGCCAGCAGCGCCGACTCGTCGTGCGGGATCAGCTCGCGCAGCGCCCACGACATGGCCTTGACCACAAACTCGCTGCGATCGCTGACCAGCTCGCGGCACACCCGCAGGGTGCGCGCCACATCGCCCCGCCCACCGCGCGAGCGCATGTTGAGTGCGACGGTGCAGACCAGCGCCAAGCGCCGCACAAAGACATCGGGCGAGCGTACCCAGCTAAGCACATGGGCATCGCTGAGCTGGCCGCGCCGCCAGGCCGGACCCGCCACCGAAGCGGCAAAGCTGTCGACCGATGCCCAGTTGTCGAGTCCTGCGGCAAGCGCATCGAGCTCGCGCTCCCCCAGGGCCAGGGCAGAGGGCCGGTGGCGCTCCAAGAGCTCGTAGGCGACCTGCCGACCCTCCATGGTGCCGTCGCTGATCAGCGCCTGACAGAGCGCCAGCACCTCGGCCGCGGGCGCGCTCTTATAGGTCTTGGCCAGCTCCTTCGCCACCTCGCGCAGGGCGGGCACCGGCACACCTAAGACCTGCATCGCCGTCGGAAAATAGGTCACAGCATGCTGCTGCCGCTGTGGATCGCTGTGCGCAGCAAGCTGCTGCCGGACCTGCTGGACGACGCTGCTTAGGGCTGCCTGAGCGGGCGAGGCGGACACGCGGGGCATGGCGATCTACTCTCTGCTTGCCGTTGCATCGGAGGGGAAGGAAGCGCCGCGAGCGGAGGGCTGAGCCCGGCAAGCAAGCTCAGCTTTAGCCACGGCCCTAGCGTCGAGCAGACCCTCTGCAAGACGTCGCGCAAAAGCACGGTTGCGCGAGCAAAAAAGCATATAGTCGCGCCTCCAGTACACCCAATAAGGAGGAGTCATGTTGAAAAAGCTCGGGATCACCTTGGTCATCGCCATCGGACTAGTTATCGCCGTCGTTGCCACGCGCCCCGACACATTCAAGGTCGAGCGCAGCGCCACGATCGATGCCCCAGCAGATGTCGTCTATGGCTTGGTGGTCGATTTTCACGGCTGGGCGGGGTGGTCGCCCTGGGATGCGCTCGACCCCGGCATGAAGAAGACCTATGAGGGCAGCGGCAAAGGTGCGACCTATTTCTGGAGCGGCAATGACAAGGTCGGCGAAGGCCGCATGACCATCGTCGACACCAAGCCCAATGAGCAGATCGATATCAAGCTGGAGTTCATCAAGCCCTGGGAAGCCACCAACCAGACGCAGTTCGCGCTTCAGGCCGCCGGCGACAAGACGACCGTCACCTGGTCGATGAACGGCACGGCCAACTTCATGTCGAAGGCCATGTCGCTGGTCAAGAGCATGGACGAGATGGTCGGCCCCGACTTTGAAAAGGGCCTCGCCAAGCTCAAAGAGCTTGCCGCAGTGGAAAACCAGAAGCGCCTGGCTGCCGCCAAGGCCGCTGCCGAAGCCGCGCGCCTTGCCGCGGAGGAAGCCGCCAAGAAGGCCGCCGAAGCCGCCGCTGCTGCCGCTGCCCCACCCGCTGCCGCCGCTCCCGTCGCTCCCGCCAAGAAGTAGCGCCCCCTCCCGCGCCCCCTCGTTCCCGCCACCACGGCTTGGCAGCGCTGCCCACCCGGTAACGCTGCTAGGATCGGCAGCAGCTCACTACTAAACAGCTGAGAGGCTCCGATGTGGTTCATCGATTCGAGCAAGCTTCGCCTCCCCACGCCTGCCGAAGCCCTGCCCGGCCGCCGCGAGCGCATGCCCGGAGCCGATGCTTCGGCGCGTCACTTCGTGAACAAAAATCCGATCGTGCCGCCGTTTCCCGCCGGCATCGAGCAGGCGATGTTCGGCATGGGCTGCTTCTGGGGCGCCGAGAAGCAGTTCTGGCTAACCCCTGGCGTATTCTCGACGGCCGTGGGCTACGCGGCCGGACTGACGCCGAACCCGACCTATGAAGAGGTCTGCTCTGGCCTGACCGGCCACAACGAGGTCGTGCTGGTCGCCTACGATCCGAAAGCGGTGTCGTACGAGACTCTGCTCAAGGTCTTCTGGGAAGGCCACGATCCGACCGAGGGCATGCGGCAGGGCAACGATGTCGGCACGCAGTATCGCTCGGGCATCTACTGCTTTTCGGCCGCGCAGAAGGCCACCGCCGAGGCCGCGCAGAAGGTCTACGGCAAGCTCTTGGCCCAGGCCGGCTACGGGCCGATCACCACCGAGATCCTCGACGCGCCGACCTTTTATTACGCCGAGAAGTATCACCAGCAGTACCTGGCCAAAAACCCCGACGGCTACTGCGGCCACGGCGGCACCGGCGTCGCCTGTCCGATCGGGCTGCCGCTCGGCAAGCGCGGCTGAGGCCGTCCTAGGTGCGGCCGAGCTTGCGGGCCCGCTGCCACAGGCTGTCGATGGCGGCGAAGTTCACACTCGGACGGGGCAGGCCGCGCTTCTCTAGATACGCCGTGGCGGTCTTCGACATGCGGCGGAACTGGTCGATCAGCGAGGGCGGCGTGAACTCGCTGGCGACAAAGACCCAGCCCGACCCGCGCAGCTCGATGCGGCCCTTGACCGAGATCATGTGCATGTTCCACAGGTTGTCGTCATGGAAGTGGCACAGCAGGTTGGCCAGGCCCGCGACGGGCTGTAGCGTGGCCGGGATGCTCACCGGCAGCGTGCCCTGCGCTGCATCGAAGGCCAGCTCAGTCTGCCGCACGCTAAACGGATAGCCGCGCGCATCCAGGCCGGTGAGCACG
Organism: uncultured Myxococcales bacterium; assembly: GCA_964628555.1. Lineage (GTDB taxonomy): Bacteria > Myxococcota_A > Polyangia > Palsa-1104 > JAEUJZ01 > JAEUJZ01. The sequence goes on from CAZVMD010000005.1 coordinate 41,609, forward strand.
CCCTCGGGATACTTTTTGATCGCCGCTGCGAGCTTAGCCAGCATGCTGCACCTCCAGCCGGGTCGGCTCGGCAGCGAAGCGGCGATCGGGCCAGTAGCAGGCGCTGTGCGGCGTGACATAGATCACGATGCGCAGGTAGTACGCCCAGACCAGGCGGCGGCCGAGCCAGCTGCTCATGAACTTGCCCGCTGGCTGACGGGCAAAGATGTTCTCGGCGAAGTAATCGGCCAGCTCGGGGATCGAGCTCGGGTCCGCGACGATGCGATCTTCGGCCGTCGCCGTACCCTGGATCAGCACCGCGCCGGGCTCGGCGATGCCGCTGCCGCGCGGCTCGGAAAACAGCAGGCTGACCTTGGGGTTGCGGCGGATGTTAAACGCTTTCTGCGGCAGGCCGATCGACGTCGTCAGCAGCAAGCGCCCATCGGGCAGCAGGCGCGCGCAGAGCGGCCAGGTCACGGGCGAGCCATCCTTGTTGATCGTCGTCAGCTCGCAGGTGCGGTAGCGCCGCACGATGTCGAGCGCAGCAGCGGGCCAGGTGTGCATGGGGTTCTCCAGGTCTGCGCAGGTTCGGCGCGGGACCGCCACAGGAGGCGTCTCTCGCACCGAGGTGAAGCTGCATTTTACGCTGGCCGGCCGCGGCCCGGGACGCAGGCGAGCGGGGCTCCTGCCGTTCGTGCCGGGATGGCCGACCCAGCGACGAGAGGCGCGGCCTAGCTCTTGCCCACCGGCAGCAGGCCGCCGGACAGCAGGCGGGCGGTCAGCGCCTCTAGCATGCCGCTGCCCCCTGCCGAGCCAACGGCGATGTCGGGCACCAGCTTGACGTGATGCTCGCCGAGCGAAGTGGCGATCTGCAGCGCGGTATAGCCCGAGGCGCCCAGCGCTTCGATGCCTTGGCGATAGGCCTCGGCCTTGGCAGCGCCCGTGGCGCGGATGCCCACCGCTTCGGCTTCGCTGCGCGCCCGGGTCGCATCGGCCTCGGCATCGGCGGACAAGCGCGTCGCCTGGGCTTCCGCTTCGGCCGACAGGCGACGGGCCTGGGCCGCACCACGGGCGTGCTCGGCCTCGGCCAGCGCCTGCTGCGTCGCGATGCGCACCGCCTGCTCGCTGCGCACCACCTCGGCTTGCAGGTTGGCGATGGCGGTCTCGCGCTCCAGATCCTGCCGCTTGATCTGCGCCTCGCGCTGCACCTCATAGGTCCGCCGCGACTCGTCGGCGATCTTGCGCTCGGTCTGCGTCTTCATCAGCTCGGCCGGCGGCGCGATATCGCCGATCAGCGTGTCGATGCACTCGACGTCATAGGCCGAGAGCGCCGCCTTGATCGCCTGGAAGGCCATGCGCTGCCGCTCGGATCGCGCCGACAGGAAGTCGAGCACGGTGAACTCCTGGGCCGAGTTGCGGAAGTAATTGCCGACGATCGGCTGCAGCACGTGATCGACCAGGTTCTGCACCGAGCCAACCCGCGAGATGACGCGCGGCGCCTCCTTGGCGCTGATGTGGATGATCTGCGAGACGTCGATGGCGAAGCTGAAGCCATCCTTGGAGCGCACCAGGATCGACGACAGCCGATCGTCATACTTGTGCGCTTCTGAGCGCGCCGCCCAGTTGAGGACGATGTTGGTGGTCGGCACTAGCTCGACCTTCATGATGCGGACGTTGATCGGGTGCTTGCCAGGCAACAGCGGCTCGACCCACACCCCCTTGTGGCCGGGCTTGACCAAGTCGCCGTGCTTAAACGCCGCGCCCGAGACATCGAGATGGCCGTTGCCGACGTAGCTGACGACGACCCCGACGCAGCCGATCGGCACCTCGGTCATCGGGCTCTCTTCGACGTGCACGAACCACGGGTTGAGGTTCCAGGCGCCCGACAGCAGCACCTGCTCCTGCAGACCACGCCGCCCGCCCGCGTCCATGAAGGCCTGGCCGCACTGGAAGCTGTCATGGCCCAGGATCAGCGGACCGGCGACATCGCCACTGCCGATCGGCTGCCCATCTAAGGTCGTGACGATGCCGACGCGGTTCGGCGCGATGTGCAGGACGCGCAGCTGCTGTGGCTCGATGCCGTGCTGGATCGCGTCGCGGGCGGCGATGACCTCGAACAGCGCGGGGTTGATGCGATAGGTGCCGGCGCGCAGAAAGCCCAGCTGACGGCCGCGCTCGCCACCGCGGCGCAGGAAGGCCTCGGCGTCTTGAAAGTCATTGCACGGCACCTCGCGGCCCAGGATGCGGCTCGACGGGATCGGCGCACCATCGGCGGCCACGACCAGCGCGATCTCGCCAGGCTGCACGACGAGGTTGGGGACCCGCAGGACCTTGTACTGCCAGCGCCACAGGAACAGGTGCAGCCCCGGCGGCAGCAGGCGGGCCTGATAGCCAGCCTCGCCGTCTAGCGCCAGCAGCCGACCATCGGGCAGCGCCCGGCCAAAGCGCTTGATGACCAGGCCGGACTCCTGCTCGCCGATCAGCCAGGCACCAAGCAGCACCGGCAGCAGTAGCAGGGCGACCGCCGCCCCAGCGATCGAAAGAGAGAACAGATGAGATGAGAGCTCGAACATGACGTGTGCCTCCTTGGCAGGCCGTACAAATTGCACGCGCTATGCCAGACGCAGGAGCCCCGCTCTCCGTCGCAGCCCAAGATGGCGACACACGCTAGGCATGAATTGATTTCGGTTTTGCAGTAATTTATTGCGGATGATGCCGATCCACTGGGAAGGGGCTCGCCTGCCACCGTCGTGGCAGCGCAGCCTAAAGCGCGCCGGAGTGGTGCTGCAGCCCCCGCCAGGCTCGCGGGCTCGCCGAGCCGCCGCCGGGGTCGTGCGCGTGGTCTATGGCCGCGCGCTGCCCACCGGGTCGGGCGATAAGGCCGCTGCGCCCTTTATCTATCTCGGCCGCGGTGAGCTCTCGCCGCGAGCCCTGCAGGCCGCCATCCGGCACGGTGCCTACGACGCCTTCTCCGCCGACCAGCCCGGGGCCTGCGAGCGGCTGCTGCGTCGCCTGCAGGAGCTCAGCGAGGCCGAGCCAGCGCCGCCCGAGACCCCCGAGTACGTGACCCAGTCAGAGCGCGGTCGCGCGCTGCTGCAGGCTGTGTGGCGGGCCGCCCGCACGGCACAGCCGGTCCTGTTGACGGGCGAGACGGGCACCGGCAAGGAGGTCATCGCCCGACTCCTGCACCGCCTGAGCCCGCGGCACGAGCATAGCTTCATCCCCATCAACTGCGCGGCGATCCCGAATGAATTGATGGAGGCCGAGCTGTTTGGCTACTCGCGCGGCGCGTTCTCGGGCGCGGTGCAGCGCTATGACGGACAGCTGATGGCGGCGCAGCGCGGCACGGTGTTCCTGGACGAGGTCGATGACACGCCGCTGTCGGTGCAGACCAAGCTCCTGCGCGTGCTGGAAGACCGCGTGGTCAGCCGCCTGGGCGAAAACGAGTGGCATCGCGTCGACTTTCGCCTGATCGCCGCGACCAACCGCAGCCTGCGACCGCTCATCGAGGCCGGCCTGTTCGGCGCCGACCTGTATCAGCGGCTGGCCATCGTGTCGATCGAGCTGCCCCCCCTGCGCGAGCGGCTGGAGGATCTGCCGCCGCTTATCGATCACTTCATGGCCCGCTTCTTTGAAGAGGAGCCGAGCGCGCGCCAGCGCCCGCCGGTGACCGCGGTGACCGCCGAGGCCATGGCCGCGCTGCGCCGCTATCTTTGGCCGGGCAATGTCCGCGAGCTGCGCAATGTGGTGTTTGCCGCCCTGGTCGGCAAGCGCGCCGGCCGCGAGCTCCTGCTCTCGGACCTGCCGCCGGCCGTGGTGCGCGGCGAGCCGCTCGTGGTCCACGGTTCGGCTCCGGCCCGGGCCGGGTCGCAGCCGACGCTGCTCAACGCCGAGGCCATCGAGCACCGCGTCGCCGCTGGACGCCTGAACCTGCGCGCCACGGTGGCGGAGCTAGAGCGCATCGCGCTCACCGCCGCCCTGCGCCAGTCCGATGGCAACGCTACCGCCGCCGCCCGGCTCTTGGGCCAGGTCGGCCATGGCAAGGCCCGCGATCCCGGCGGCACCGTGCGCGCCATGATGCGCCGGCTGCGGCTTGACCCGACCTCCTGACCGAGGCGGGACGACGCGCGGCGAACGATCCGCTACCACACCTGGACGCGATCTTTGGGCGATAGAAACAGCTTCTGACCGGGGCGGACATCGAAGGCGGGATACCAGGCATCGAGGTTGCGCACCGTGCCAGCCCGATAGCGCTCGGGCGCGTGGCTGTCGGTGATCAGCTGCTGACGCAGCGCCTCGTCGCGCGACTTGCCGCGCCAGCTGCGGTTGTAGGCCAGGAAGAACTGCTGCTCGCCGCTGAGACCCGACACCGCCCTTGCGGGCTGCTGCGCCTCGGCCTTGCGCCAGGCATCGTGGGTGGCCGACAGCCCAGCCAGGTCGGCGATGTTCTCGCTAAGGGTCAGCTTGCCGTTTATGTGCAGGTTGGGCAGCGGCTCGTAGGCGTCATACTGCGCCGCCAGCTTCTCACCGGCCGCCTCGAAGTGACGGCGATCTTCCTTCGTCCACCAATCGACCAGCTTGCCCTGCGCGTCGAACTGCGCCCCCTGATCATCAAAGCTGTGGCTGATCTCGTGACCGATGATGGCCCCGATGGCACCGTAGTTTTCCGCCGCCGGCGCGGCCGGATCAAAGAACGGCGGGGCCAGCACCGCGGCCGGAAAGTTCAGCGCATTCTGCAGCGGCAGGTTGATGGCGTTTACGGTCTGCGGCGACATCGCCCAGTCGGCGACATCGACCGGCTGCCCGAGCTTGGCCAGGCGATGCTGATAGGCAAAGCGCTCGGCGCGCTCGACGTTGCCCAGGACATCGCCGGGCACGATGCGCAGGCTGCTGTAGTCGATGAAGCGCTCGGGATAGCCGACGCCGACATACAAGGTCGCGAGCTTCTCTTTCGCTTTGGCCTTGGTGGACGGCGCCATCCACGCCAGCTTGTCGATGCGCTCGCCAAACGCCGCGCGGATGTTCTGCACCATCGCTTGCACCATGGCCTTGGACTGCGGCGAGAAGTGCTGCTGCACGTAGAGCTTGCCCACCGCGTCCCCCAGCGCAGAGTTGGTGATCGCGACCGCGCGCTTCCAGCGCACTGCCAGCTGCGGCGTCCCGGCCAGCGTCCGCTCGAAGAAGGCGAAGCTCTCCTCGACAAACGCCTTGGGCAGGAGCGGCGCGCGGCGGGCGATGGCGTGAAACAGCAGCCAGTCCTGCCAGGCCAAGAGCGACTCTTGCGCCACGAGCTGCGACAGGCCGACGGTGGCCTGCGGGTGCCACACCATCAGCACCGGCGCCCCGGCCAGCCCGGCGGCGGCAAAGAACTCCTCCCAGTCCAGCCCGGGAGCGCGGCGGGCAAACTCAGCGCGGGGCCAGGGATTGTTGGCCTTGCGCACGTCGGCCGACTCCTGCCGGCTGGCATGGGCGCGGGCCAGCTTGGTCTCTAGCTGCAGGATCCGCGCGGCGCGGGCTGGGCCCTCGCTGACCCCGGCCAGCTGCAGTAGGGCGGCGATGTGGGCCTGATACTTCGTTCGCAGCTCCGCCATCTTCGGCTCGGCGGACAGATAGTACTCGCGGTCGGGCAGGCCCAGCCCGCCCTGCAGCAGATAGGGCGCGTGCTGCTTGGGCGCATTCAGGTTGGGTCCCACCCACAGGCCGAACAGGCGGCTGGTGTGAAAGTTGGTGTTGTTCAGCGGATCGACATCGGCGCGCAGCTCCTCGCCCAGCAGCCGGGCCAGGGCGCGACGATCCGCCACCGCGGCGATGCGCTGCAGCACCGGCGCAAGCGGTGCCCGCCCGCGGGCCTCGATCGCGGCTTCGTCCATGAAGCTGCCGTAAAAGTCGGCGACCAGGCGCGCCTCGGAGCCAACCGGCGGCGCCTTGGCCACAAGCCCCGCGAGCAGCGCCTGCGTGTTTTTCGTCGCCGTCTCGTCGAGCTCCCAGAACGTGCCCCAGGCCGGCTTGTCGTCGGGAATCTGGGTGTTCTTCAGCCACGCCCCGTTGGCGAAGGCGAAGAAGTCGTCGCCGGCCGCCACCGAGCGATCGATGCCCAGGCCCTCCGGCCAAGCAGGGGCCTGACGCGCGCTCGACGAGGGAATTTTTAGCGAGGTCTGAGCGGCGCTGTCGGTCAAGCCGGCGCCACTTGCGATCGCGAACAGGAAGATCGGCGCCGCCATTCGCAGCGCCCCAAAACGAGCTGTGCTGTGCATGCCGCGCAACATCGTGTAGCGAACGAAACAATTCAAGCCCCCGGGCCGGCCTTTTTGCGACCTCGGCGCACCAGCCGAAGTTCGCACGACGGGCTAGGAGTTCGACGCTTCTGGCGCGCCGGAGCCGGCCAAGAAGCAGGCCGGCACGTACTTCACTTCGGCGAAGTTCTTGACGACAAGCTCGCTGCGCAGGACGCGCGAGGCGTGCTTGTCGATGACGTCGCGCCACAGCTCATTCTTTCGAAAATACTTCTCGCCCAGCTTGAGGAAGGCGTGCTCGCGCTCATAGACGTGGTAGCTGTGCGCCAGCTTGCGATCGACGCGCAGCTCGCCTTCCAAGCACTTGGCCGACAGCCACAGCCGAATCTGGAAGGTGTACGGCGTCTCGTTTTTGAGCTGCAGATCGCGGTAGTTGTAAAAGACCGTGGCGCCACTGCCGAAGGGCAGCACGCGGCCGTCATCGGGAAACGGATCGAAGCTGTGGTGATGGCGCTCGACGACGGTGAGCGGGCTATGCAGGGCCAGCCAGTACAGCAGGTTCGAGAGCTGACAGATGCCGCCGCCGATGCCGGCCCGGGCTTCGCCAAACGACAGCTCCATGCCGGGCAGGTAGCCCTTGGCCCGGGTGGGCAGACCGACCCGCTGACAGAACGAGAACGTCTCGCCGGGGCGGATCAGCAGGCCGGTGAGGCGGGCCATGGCCAGCTGCAGGTTCCGCACCTTGTTGTATTGCAGCTGCAGATCGCTATCGCCAAGCTTCTTGATCAGCACCGACTGGTGCTTCTTCACGCGCAGCGGCAGCCGACCGGCCTCGACGGTGGCGCACAGGCGCTGGCCGCCGAAGTACCAGCGGGCATAGCGGCGAATGCGCTTCTCCCACACCGACAAGAAATAAAACAGTGGATGCACCTGACTTAGCAGCCTGCGGGCCATGGCCTTCCCTCGCTCTGCGTAGCCTAGGAGCGAGCTGTGCAGGGCAGCTGGCAGGGCGCAGGAGAAGTCGGGGAGAAGCTGTGCAAAACCGGTGCAGCGATCAGGCTGGCGCGGAGCGGGCCTAGTGCCCCTTGCGCAGCCGCTCGCCGACCCGGGCTTTGAAGTACTTCGACGGCAGCTCGTGACCGAGCCAGACCGCGACGCGCTGACTGGTGTCGACCAGGGCGTCCAGATCGATCCCGGTGTCGATGCCCATGCCGTGCAGCATGTAGACCACGTCTTCCGTCGCGGCGTTACCGCTGGCCCCCGGCGCATAGGGGCAGCCGCCAAGGCCGCCGAGCGCGCTATCGACGGTGGTGATGCCAAGCGCCACCCCGACCAAGATGTTGGCCAGGGCGGTGCCGCGGGTGTCGTGAAAGTGCAGCGCAAGCTCCTGCTGCGGACAGAAAGACAGCAGGCGGCGCAGCACCTGATCGACCTGACGCGGCGTCGCCACGCCGATCGTGTCGCCCAGCGAGATCTGATACACGCCGAGCGCGCGCAGCTTGTGCACCAGCTCTTCGACCCGCCCGACCTCGACCGCGCCCTCATAAGGACAGCCGTAGACCGTCGAGACATAGGCGCGCACGCGCAGCCCAAGCTCGCGGGCCGGGCCGACCACTTCGCTAAACGCGGCCAGCGTCTCGTCGATGGTCTTGTTGACGTTCTTCTTGTTGTGCGTCTCGGAGGCCGACAGGAAGACCGCCACCTCGCGCATGCCGGCCTGCACCGCTGCATCCATGCCGCGGCGATTGGGCACCAGGCAGGAGTAGTGCACGCCCTCGCGACGGGCCACCCCGCGCGCCACATCGCTGGCATCCGAGAGCTGCGGGATCCACTTGGGGTTGACGAAGCTGGTGATCTCGATGTGGGAAAGCCCGGTCTGCGACAAGCTGTCGATCATCGCGATCTTGTCGCTGGTCGGCACCATGCGCTGCTCGTTCTGCAGACCATCGCGCGGACCCACCTCATAGATGGTCACGCGCGGCGGCAGCGTACGAAACAGGCTCTCGGGCGGGGGCGGGCTCGACATCGGGCTCAAGATGGGCTCTCAGCGGGCAAGGGGTTAGTCGGAGCGTAGCTACCAGTCTAGTCCGCAGACCGGGCAAACAGCCATCGTGTCCTTACTTGCCGGCAATGGTCATGCGCGACACCCGCAGCGTCGGCGCCATCGTCGAGGAGCGGCGGTCGAGATCGCTGCCCACCGCATCGATGTTCTTGAGCAGATCGTCGAAGTTGGCCGAGATGGTCACTTCCGAGACCGGCTGGCCGAGCTGGCCAGCTTCGATCAGGAAGCCGCCAGCCCCGCGCGAAAAGTCGCCGGTGACTGGGTTAAAGCCAAAGCCCATCAGCTCAGTGACATACAGGCCGCGCGGCACGCCAGCCACGATGTCCTCGCCGCTCTGCGTGCCCGGCTGCAGGATGAAGTTGCTGGTGGTGACGTGGGGAGCGCCAGCCCCGCTGCGACCGGCGCAGCCGTTGCTTTTGCGGCCGAGCTTGCGCGCCGAGTAGGTGTCCAAAAGATAGGTCAAGAGCACGCCGTCTTGGACCACCTGATTGCGCCGCGAAGGCAGGCCCTCGCCATCGAACAGGCGCGAGCCCGGCAGGCGATCGAGCAGCGGATCGTCGACGACGTTGATGAGCGGCGAAGCGATCAGCGTGCCCTCGCGGCCGCACAGGTAGCTGGCCTTGCGATAGATGGCGCCACCCGAGATGACCCCAGCCAGCGTGCGCAGGAGCGTCCGCGACAGCTCGGGATCGAAGACCACCGGCAGCTCGCAGGTGGCGATCTTCTCGGCACCAAGACGACGCAGAGCCCGCCGACCCGCCTCCCGCCCGATCTCCTCGGGCGCGGCGAGCTGAGAGCGAAAGCGCCCGCCGCTCCAGTACGAGCCGGTGCGCTTCTTGCCACCGGTGTCGTCGCACAGCACCTCGACCGACATCGACTGATAGGTGCCGCGGCTGCTGCCGACAAACAGGATGCCGCTGGCATCGCCGCAGGCAAAGGCGCCAACCCCGATGGTGCGACCGTAGCCGCTGCCGTGCCCGGCCCGCAGCTGCGGCGAGACCGCCAGGGCCGCGGCCTCACAGCCTTGGGCCAGCTGCAGCGCGCCTCCGGCATCGACGGCAAGCGTGCTGTCGTCCCACAGATGCAGCTCACGCGGGGCATCGGCCGGCGGCGTCAGCTCATCGCGACCGGGCAGCTCGTTGAGCGGATCCGGCTCGGCCAAGCGGCACAGCGCCACCGCATTTTTCACAAACGCCGCCAGGCCCGCCTCGCTAAAGTCCGAGGTATAGGTCAAAGACGAGCGCTGCTCTTTGAACACCCGCAGGCCGACGTGCTTGCTCTGCGCCTCGTGCACCAGCTCGGGCTCGCCGGCCCGCACTCGCACCGACAGCTCGCTGCTGCGGCTGACCGCCACCTCGGCGGACTGGCCCCCTTCGCGTAGCACCTGCTCGACCAGGCGCAGCGAGAGCTCGCGTACCTCGCGCTCGGCCGGCTGTCCAGAGTCTTGCGCCAGCGGGCTGCTGCCACCGCGACCGGAGGTTTCGCTATGCCCGCTCATGCCTTGGTTCCTCCGACGGTAATCGCCGCGATCTTGACCGTTGGTGTGCCGATGCCGACCGGCACCGACTGTCCTTCTTTGCCGCAGGTCCAGCTGCCATCCGACAGCGCGAAGTCATGGCCCACCGCCGTGACCTTGGTCAGCACATCGGGACCATTGCCGATTAGCTGCACGCCTTTGAGCGGCGCGGTCAGCCGACCGTCTTCGATCAGGTAGCTCTCGGTCAGCGAGAAGACGAAGTCGCCGCTCTGGATATCGACCTGACCACCCGAGAAGCGGCGGGCATAGACGCCGCGCCGCACCGAGCGCAGGATGTCCTGCGGATCGTCGCTGCCCGCCAGAAGATAGGTGTTGGTCATGCGCGGCATCGGCGAGACGCGGAACGACTCGCGGCGGCCGTTGCCGGTCGGCTTGGCACCGGTCAGCCGGGCCGATAGCGAGTCCTGCATATAGGCGCGCAGCACGCCGTTTTCGATCAGCACGCTGCGACCGGCCGTCTCGCCCTCGTCATCGACGTTGATCGAGCCGCGGCTGTGCGGCAGCGTGCCGTCATCGACCACCGTGCACAGCGACGAAGCCACGCTCTGACCGATGCGATCGGCGTAGTTCGAGGTCTTCTTGCGATTGAAGTCGGCTTCCAGGCCGTGCCCGACCGCCTCGTGCAAGAGGATCCCCGAGTCGCCGGCCGCCAGCACCACTTCCATCTCTCCGGCTGGAGCCTCGCGGGCATCGAGCATGGCCAGCGCAACCCGCACCGCCTCTTTGGCGTGCGCTTCCGGCGAGTGCTGGTCAAAGTACGCAAGTCCCAGCCGACCGCCGCCGCTGCTCGACCCGCTCTGCCGCTTGCCGCTGCCACCTTCGACCTCGGCGACGACCGAGACGCCAAAGCGCAAGAGCGGCTGCACGTCGCGATAGGCGCGACCATCGGCGGTATACAGGCGAATCTCGCGCCACTCTTCCGACAGGCTGCAGCTGACCTTGACGATGCGCGCATCCTCGGCGCGCGCCGTGCGATCGGCGCGGCGCAGCAGAGCGAGCTTGTCTTCCGGCGGCACCGCCAGGCTGGGCAGCGCGACATCGTAGTGGGACGGCAGCCGCGGCCAGACGATGGCCTGCGGGCCCAGCTTGCCGCCCGCCGCCGCGATCTGCGCCGCGGTGCGGGCGGCGTGCTGCATCGCCTCGTCGGTCAGGTCTTCGGTATAGGCGTAGCCGGTGGCCTCGCCGCGCAGCACGCGCACGCCCAGGCCCAGGGTCACGCCGCGGCTGGTCGTCTTGACCTTCTCTTCTTCGTAGGCGTAGCTGGCGTTGTCGCTGTACTCGAAGAACAGGTCGGCGTTGTCGCCGCCACTCGACAGCGCCGTGGCCAGGAGCCGCTGCGCCACCTCATCGCTGATCTGACTTAGGGGCGTTGTCCCGCCCGGGGGCCAGGCCCCGCTAGGCCGGCCGATGTCGACTGGAGCCGCATCTTGCATGAGCGACAGTCTTACGCAGCCCGGCCAGCCCAGACAAGCGAGGAAACCGCTCCGATCCGGCGCCGACTATTTTCCGAGGCCGGGCCGCGACTTAGCTCGCTAAGTGTAAAGTGACACTTTACACTTAGCAGGCCAGGCATTAGGCTGATCGACATGAACAGCTCAGCCAGTCCGTCCTCGCCAGGGTCGCCGTCCGCGTCTATGTCGCCCGCTATGTCGCCCGCTGGGTCGCCCGCTGGGTCGCCCGCTGGGTCGCCCATTGCGTCGCCGTCTGCGGCGGTGGGCACGGCCGGTCAGGCGCTCGCCTCTGCCGCCCCAACCGCCGGAGCGACACACGAGGCGGCCTGGCGCCGCGATCTGCGCGCCATCGTCGATGGCCTGCGCGGCGTCACCGCCCCCTCATTCAGCCGGCGCACGCCGCGGCGCAGCGATGTGAAGCTCGCTGAAGCCCGGCTCAAAGGCGGGGGCAGCGACGGAGAAGCGGTGGGCGGCAGCGGGGCCCTGCGCCTGCTTAAGCCGCGCCCGCTGGTCGTGACGCGGCTCCTGCGCGAGACCAAAGACGCCCTGACCGTGGTGCTGCGCGATCCCAGCGGAGCGGCGATTCCGTTTAGCGCTGGGCAGTTTCTGACCCTGCTAGTCACGCTGCCAGGACAGGACGGGCCGCCGCTGCGCCGCGCCTATTCGATCTGTACGCCGCCGCTGGATGCCCAAGGCCAGCCCGCCCGCGAGGTGGCGATCACCTGCAAGCGCGTCGTCTCGGGCCGGGTGTCAAACTACCTCAACGACGAGCTACGCGAGGGAGCGACGCTGTCGGTGCTGGGTCCCTCGGGCAGCTTTACGCCCGAGCCGCGGGCCGACCGAGCGCGCCAGCTTGTGCTGCTGGGCGGTGGCAGCGGCATCACGCCCCTTTTGTCGATCGTACACAGCGTGCTGCACAGCGAGCCGCAGTCCTGCATCACCCTCATCTATGGCAACCGCCGACGCGAAGACATCCTCTTTCACGATGTGCTTGCCGACCTGGCCGCGGCGCAGCCGACGCGCCTGCGCTTGCGCCACGTGCTGAGCGAGCCGCCGGCCGACTGGACGCAGGGCACCGGGCTGCTCGATCGGCGGACGCTGCTGTCGGAGCTGTCGGCGCTGTCGCTGCTGCCGACGGCGGTGCAGGTAGATTCCTCGATGCCGCCCCCCCTGCCCCGCGAGTACTACCTATGCGGCCCGGCGCCGATGATGGACGCGGCGCGGCAGGTGCTGACCGCGGCCGGTGTGCCGCCGACCCAGATCTGGGAAGAGCGCTTCGCCTCGCTGCACGACGCGCTGGGCACGCAGGCAGCGGCCACCAAGCCCGTCCGGCTGGAGCTGTCGCTGCGCCGCCTGGGCAGTGCCGCCGGAGCCAGCCCCGAAAGCAGCCAGTCCGCCGTCGTCCAGCCGGGCGAGACGCTGCTCGAAGCGGGCCTGGCGGCCGGGGCAGAGCTGCCGTTTTCCTGCGCCATGGGCGGCTGCGGCGCCTGCAAGGGCAAGCTCCTGCACGGCCAGGTCCACATGCCTGAGCCCAACTGCCTGACCGCGGCCGAGCGAGCCCAAGGCTATGTCCTGCCCTGCATCGCCAAGCCCTGCGGCGACGTCGCGGTGGCGATCGAGCGATAAGCGCGATGGCAAGCCACGACAAGAGCGAACGCAGCCGCCGGCCCAGTCGCGGCGCTCCGGGAGCGGCCGAGAGCGCGACCCGCCCGACGTCCGCCGAGCGGCTGCGCATGAAGGATCTGTGCGACGCCACCGGGCTGGGCCGGCAGGCGATTCACTTCTACATTCGCGAGGGCCTGCTGCCCGAAGGCCACAAGACCGGCCGCAACATGGCCTACTACGGCGAAGCTCACCTGGCCCGCCTGCGCCTGATTCGCCGCCTGCAGGACGAGCAGTTCCTGCCGCTCAAGGCCATCCGCGCCGTGCTGTCGGCCTACGACGACGACGAGGCGGCGGGCGACCAGGCGGGCAGCCAGCCGGCCTTCAGCCCGGCCCAGCAGCACTTTCTCTCGGCGGTGCGACAGCGCCTGCAGGGCAGCCTGGGGGCGGCGCAGCCCGAGCTGCTGACGCCGCTCGCGCCGCTTATGGCACGCCTGGCGATCGACCCGCGCGATCTGCACGACCTGGTTGAGCTGGGCCTGCTGGTGGTGCGGCCGGCCCCCGGCGCGACAAGCAAGAAGGCGGCCGGCAAGCGCGGTGCCCTGAGCGCTGATGCCCATGTGCGAGCCGATGATGTCTGGCTGCTGGAGCTGTTGTCGGCCCTGCGCCGCCTCGGCCTGTCGCGCGAGCTCGGCTTTCTGCCCGCCGATCTGACGGTGGTCGATGACGCGGTGTCGGCGCTGTTCCGCAAAGAGACGCGGCTGCTGCGGCAGCGCCTGGCCCACCTCGATGCCGAGCTGGCCGCAACGCTGGTCGAGCACGCGCTGCCGCTTATGAACCAGCTCCTGGTGCGGCTGCACGAGGCCAAGATTCGCAACTTTCTGTCTGCTCTTTAAGTGAATGAAATCGCACGACCGTTCCAGTAAACCGAACTGATCCGACGCGCCTAGCCCAACCCGATCCCGAAGCGCCGACAGCCTGGTCAGGCCAGGCCCAACCCGGAGGATGTTATGGACCCAAGCACTCCCTCTTCTCGCCTGTCGCCGTCCGCTGCTCCGAGCCGCTTCGCCAAGCTGACCTCGCTGCTGCCCGCCGGCATGCGCGAGCGCCTCGATCCCTATCTGGAGACGCTGGAGCTCCTGGCCGAGATCCGCTCGCCGCAGGTGCTGCTGTCCTTGGGCCCGCCGGGCCTGCGCGGCCTGCTGCTCAAGCGCGGCAAGCAGGGTGTGCCGACGCAGATTCAGGCCCATCACCGCGCGCACTTCGACTGGGGCTATCCGGAAGACCAGCCCGACATGCACGACCTGTTCGTGCGCGCCAAGCAGGGCCAGTGGGACGGCGACAGCCTGCCCTGGCACATCAGCGTCGATCCCGAAAACCCGGAAGTGCCGCTGTTGCCGCGCGACTTTTTGGCCATGGATCTGCTCAAAGAGTGGGGCTATGCGCTAAACGCCAAAGAGGAGCGCCTGATGATCCACAGCGTGGTGTCGTGGATGCTGTCGCAGTTTCTGCACGGCGAGCAGGGGGCGCTGTTCGCCGCGGCCCAGGTCACCGAAGCGGTGCAGTTCTTCGACGGCAAGCTCTACGGCTCGACGCAGGTCATGGACGAAGGCCGCCACGTCGAGGTGTTCTCGCGCTACCTCGATAGCAAGCTCGGCAAGCTCTACCACATCAACGACAACCTCTTTGTCATCATCGATGCGCTGATGTCAGATGGGCGCTGGGACATGAAGTTCCTCGGCATGCAGATCATGGTCGAGGGCCTGGCGCTCGGCGCGTTTGGCACGCTGTATCGCCTGACCTCGGAGCCGCTCTTGCGCGAGCTCTTGCGCATGGTGATCCTCGACGAGGCGCGCCATGTGCACTACGGCGTCTTGGCCCTGCGCGAGCACATCACCAAGCAGCTAACCGAGGCCGAGCGGCGGGAGCGCGAAGACTGGGCGTTTGAAGTCGCGCTGCTGATGCGCAACCGCTTTATGGCCTACGAGGTCTACGACGAGTGGTTCGCCGGTCGCATGCCGCGCGCCACCTGGCGGATGTTCATCGATCGCTCGCCGAGTATGCGCGAGTTCCGCCACGTCATGTTCAACCGCCTGATGCCGAACCTGCGCGAGATTGGTCTTTTGTCCGATCGCATCCGCCCGCGCTATGCCCAGGCTGGGCTGCTGCACTACTCCGACGGGGCGGCCGCCAATCAGCTGACGGCGCAGGACATGATCCGCGAGCTGAACACGCCGCTAGTACTGCCCAACTAGGCGGCTGGCGGGCGGGCGGCGCGGGCCGAGCGGACTACTTCTGTCCCTTGGCGCCGGCGCAGGACTTCTCGCCGCCCGTCTTGGCCCCGCAGGCCTTCTCGCCGCCCTTGGCGTCGCCGGCCTTGGCGTCGCCGGCCTTGGCGTCGCCACCCTTCGCCGGCTTCTTGGCCTTGGCCGGCTTCCCAGCCTTGGGAGCCTCGTCGGCCAGGGCGTCCTTGGCCAGCGTGGTGAAGGAAAGCGCGGAGACCAGAGCCAGCATTGCCTTGTTGTTCATGCGATTTCTCCTTGGGCGTTGGAAACGGAAGCTGGGGACTGGGCCGCACCGCGGTGGCAGCAGCACCAGCGCAGCGGCTCCGCCCAGCCCCCGGAAGGCTGGCGCTTGGCCTGCCTTCGCTCTTGGGAGCGTATCACGATGCGCTGGGTCGGAAGCTGGCGCTCGATCCAGCTGGGCTGGGGGCGTGACCCCTGCGCACACCGACGCTCGCGCCGCCGACGCAGCGGTCTGCGCGCTTACAGCGCCAGCGCAAGCGGAAGCGGCAGGCTCTCGCGCTGGGCCAGCCATGCACTCGGCGGCTCACAGCCGGCGGCGGCGAGCAGGGCACCGACCATGGCGCAGGTGGTGTCGACATCGCCCTGGCCATCCGCGGTCTGCCAGAAGGCGCGCTCGAACGAATCCAGCGTGTGCGCGGCGCTGTACAGCACAAAGGGCACGGTGTCTCGACACAGCACATCGGCGCCGCTGCCCAGCTTCTGCGCGGCCTCAGCCCCCGACAGCCCAGGCGGCAGCTGACTGGCGACGACGATGCCGGCCCGAACCTCCGACTCGGGAGTGAGGGCCAGCACGTGGGCGAAGAGCTGACTAGCCGAGGCGCGCTCCTGCCGCGTGCGCAGGCACCAGCCGACCGCCAGGGCGATAGCCACCGCGCCGGCCTGCGCGTCGTCGTTGTAGTGGGTCGGCAGCGCCGAGCGCCGGGCTTCCTCGACGATGCGCGCGGGGTCGTCGGCAAAGTAGGCCCCGATAGGCGCGACGCGCATGGCGCTGCCGTTGCCCATCGAGCCGCTGCCACCGAACGCCGCGCGCGAGACCTCGCGCCAGGGCTGCCCCTGGGCGATCGCGGTCAGGATGCGGTGGGCGGTGCCGCCGTAGCCGCGCCCGGGCTCCTGGGCATAGCGCGCCGCGAAGGCCCGAGCCAAAAGATCCTCGTCGATGGTGCCGCAGCGCTGCAGCACGCCGGCCACCTCGATGGCCATCGCCGTATCGTCGGTATAGCGGTGCAGCCCGGCCGGGATCTGGCGCTGCACCAGGGCCTGCACCTGCCGGATGTAGCCCTCGCCCAGCGCTGAGCCCAGGGCATCGCCAACGCTCAAGCCGTCGAGAACCTGGTGCACCGCGGCCATGCGCGCCGCCCCATCAGCCGGCCTTGCTTCGCTCATCTGATCAGTATGTTGGGAGCTGAAAGCGGAAGCAATCGACGGCTGCCGTCGCATGCTCGCCGTCGCTCAGGCAGCGCGAGTCCCGCCCGATCGCCCACTGCTGGCGAACACCCGGCTGCGTTTTTCGGCTCGCGGAGTACCATGGGCCTACGCGATGTCTGATGCCACGCAGCCCCCCGAACGCCCGCTGCAGCACCGTACCCACCGACTGCGGCGGGCGGGGGCGCGCGGGGCGCTGGCTGGGCTGGCTCTCTTTGCACCGCAGCTGCAGGCGCAGCCGATGCCGGCAGCCGTCGGGACCGGACCAGCGACGACCGCCAGTCCCGATCCGGGGGCGCCGCTCGCTTTAGCCAGCGATGCGCAGGTTGAGGCGCGCTATCGGGCGGTCCTGCTGCGCGCCCAGCAGCTAGGCCAGGCTGGACGACGCAACGAGGCGCTGGAGCTATATCAGAGCGCCTATGCCCTGCGTCAGGAGCCCGGCCTGCTGCTTGAGATCGCGCGCTTGCAGCATCAGCTGGGCCTGGGGCTCGAAGCCCTGACTCACTACCGCCGCTTCCTAATCGCGATGCCCAGCGCACCGCCGGTGCTGCGCGACGAAGCGAGCCAGGCCATGGCGCAGATCAGCGCGCTGCTCGGCCCGCCGACTGCTCCCGGGCTGCCGTCGCTGCCGTCGGTCCCATCGCTGCCGGGGCTGCCGCGCGCCGAGCCAGCCGTGATCAAGCGACCGCACCATCGCGGCATGATCGCGGCCGGCTGGACGCTGCTCTCGGTGGGCTATGCGGCGGCCTTCGCAACGGGCTTGGCGATGGGCCTAAGCTGGGGCGGCCCGTGCTATCTGGCCTCGGGCTACTACTGCGAGCGACCTAGCCCAGCCGGCGGCTGGACCTTGCTGATTCCCGTCGCTGGGCCGCTGATCAGCAGCATCGTCACGCCGGCCACGACCGGGCAAGGAAGCACCTATGCGCTGGTGTGGACGCTGCCCTGGCTGCTCACCGATCTGCCGCTGCAGCTCGTCGGGCTGGGGCTGATCATCAAGGGGCAAAAGACGCCGCAGCTGGTCATCTCGCACAAGCTGCTAAGTCAGCTGCAGGTTCGCCCGTACAGCAGCCCGGAAGGGGCCGGCCTGGTCGCCAGCGGGACGTTTTAGCAGGAGCTTGGGATGGCGCGACTTCGTCTGGACTTTGCACTCTGTCGCCTGCTCTTGCTGGTGCTGCCGTGGAGCTGTGGTCCGCGGACCGTGCATCAAGAGCGGCCGCGCGACTGCTATGAGCGACGCTTCGTGCCCTATGACTGGCGCCCGCTGCTAAGCGATGGCGGCACTGGCAGCGATGCCGGAGCCGGGCGTGATGGCGGCAGCCCGCCCGACGCTGGCGGCCTCCCCGATGGCGGCGCGACGCGGACCTGCGTGGACACGCCCTACGGCTGCCTGGCGCTCGACTGCGGCAAGCTCTGTGGCTTCTCGCCAAGCGCGGGTGACGCGAACAACGACTGCACGCCGACGCTGGGAATGGACGGCCGGGTGGGTGTCCTGTGCTCGCTGGCGATCTGCGACTACGGCAGCTACGGCTGCGGCTACTGAGCCAGCGGCTGCTGCCCCCCTCGCCGACCGCGGCGCCTCAGAACGGACCGCTGAGCAGACTAAACGGCATGCGCAGCGGGGAGCCAGTGAGTCCGCGCCAGGGGAACACGGTCTGCGGCAGCGTCGCTGGCTGACCGTCGATGAACAGGAAGAAGCTCAGCGGCTGTAGCGAGGCCTCAAAGCGCAGCTCAAGCTGCGTGCTGGCCGCGGTGGCGATGTCAAAGTGCAGGTGATTCGGTTCCAGCGGGCTGGGCGCTGCCATGCGCTCGCCAGCCAGCAGCACGCTGTCCAGCACGCAGCTACGCGGACAGTAGATGTCGCCGCTGAAGCGCTGCGGCACAGCATCGGTCTGCCACAAGAGCGACCAGGTGCGGCCGCCGGTCGTGATGCCATAGGTGGCCAGCGGGACGTCCTGGTCGGCGTAGTAGATTTCGTAAAGCGGCGTATCGGCGGGCACCGCAGCGGCAAGCAGCGGCAGCGGATACTTCGGGGTGTAGGGCAGCGGCGCCACGATGGCCGGCCCACAGCCCAGCCCGAGCCCGGTCCCAGCGACGGCAAGGCAAGCACGCAAGGCGAGCGAGCGCATCCTCTCCTCCTCTGGGTCGCAGCGTATCACGCAGCCCCAGAGCAGGGCCCGCCTGCGTCATGGCAGACAGCTCTGGCCCAGCGCAAGAAGGCATCGCCGGCAGCCCGGTCAGCGCGGTATAGAGCAGCCAACTTTTGGGGACGTACAGAGGAACGAACATGAGCGTAGACATTCGCGGTCGGTGGCCAGGTCTGTGCATCCTCCTCGGCGTGCTCGGCTGCAGCCCCGAAGCACTGAACACCCCCGAGGAGCCGCCGCCACCACCACCGCCGCAGGTCTCGCCGTATGGGCTGGATGCACGACCGCTGGGCCAGACCTGCAAGGCGCCCGTGCGACCGCAGCTCAATACCGGTGTGCGCCTGGCGGTGGCCTTCCCGGCCGGCACGTTTAGCCAGCCCATCGACCTGCGGCAAGCGCCCGGCGATGGGCGCACGTTTTACATCGCCGAGCGCAGCGGCAAGATCCGCAAGATCGAGGGCGGTGGGACGGCGGCCAGCGACTTTCTGGTCTTTCCAGCCGGCACCATCAACGCCTCTGGCGAGGGCGGCTTTCTGGGCTTTGCCTTCCACCCCAAGTGGGCCAGCGGCAAGCCCGAGGTCTATCTGTCGTACACCACCACCGGCGGAGCCAGCGGCATGCGCAGCGTCATCGCCCGCGTCCGTTCGACCAACGGCGGCATGAGCCTCGATCCGACGACGATCGATCCGCTGCTGACCTTGGACCAGCCGTTTACCAACCACAACGGCGGCGGCATCCACTTTGGTCCCGATGGCCTGCTGTACGTTGGCTTCGGCGATGGCGGCAGCGCCGGCGATCCGCAGAAGACGGGACAGGATCTAAGCCGCCTGCTCGGCAAGTTCATCCGCATCGACATCAGCCGCGCCGATGCGCCCCGCAAGTACGGCATTCCCGCCGACAACCCCTATGCCCGCGGCGGGGGCGCGCCCGAGATCTACGCGCTGGGCTTCCGAAATCCCTGGCGCTGGAGCTTCGATCGCGACAGCGGCGTGCTGTGGGCGGCCGATGTCGGCCAAGACCGCTACGAAGAGATCGATCGCGTCCGCCTGGGTGGCAACTACGGCTGGAGCCTGCGCGAGGGCGCCCACTGCTATCCCAGCGGCAGCGGCTGCTCGACCCTGGGCCTGGTCGATCCGGTGCTGGAGTACCCGCGGGCCGATGGCCGCTCGATCACCGGCGGCTATGTCTACCGCGGCGCCAGCCTGCCCGGCCTGGTCGGTAAGTTCATCTTTGGTGACTACGAGAGCGGCAACATCTGGTCACTCGACGACGACGGGCGCGGCAACGTCGGCAAGACCCTGCTGGCCAGCGTGCCCGCCAAGTCGCTGGTCAGCTTTGGCCAGGATGCCGCCGGCGAGGTCTACACGCTCAACATCGCCAGCGGCGTGATCAGTCGGCTCGAACCGGCGATGGCGCCCCCGCCGAGCCGCTTTCCGCAGCTCTTGTCGCAGACCGGCTGCGTCGATCCCGCCGACCTCAAGAAGCCAGCGGCCACGCTGATCCCCTTTGCCCCGCTGGCCGAGCTGTGGTCAGACGGCGCCAGCAAGCAGCGCTATCTGGCCTTGCCCGACGGCGCCCAGATCAGCATCGGCCCCGACGGCGACTTCAGCTTTCCGCGCGGCACGGTGCTGGTTAAGCACTTCGACATGGCCGGGCAGCGCATCGAGACGCGGCTCTTGATGCTGCACGACGATGGCGTGTGGGCCGGCTACAGCTACGAGTGGAACGCGGCGCAGAGCGAAGCCACGCTGCTGCCGAGCAGCAAGAGCCGCGACCTGGGCGGCGGTACCGTCTGGCAGTATCCCAGCCGCAGCGACTGCAACTCCTGCCACACCGAGGCAGCCGGAGCCGCTCTCGGGCCGGAGCTGGCGCAGCTGAACCAAGAGCTGCTCTATCCCGCCCAGAACCGCGTCGCAAACCAGCTGGCGACCTGGATCCACATCGGCCTGTTTTCCAACCCACCCGCCGAGTCGCCCGCCACCCTGCCGCGCCTGCCTGCCCCGACCCAGCCCGACAGCGGCAGCCTCAGCGATCGCGCGCGCGCCTACCTGCATGCCAACTGCTCGTTCTGCCATCGGCAAAACGGCGGCGGCCGCGGCGACCTGGACCTGCGCTTTGCCACCAGCCTGCGCGACAGCAAGGTCTGCGGCGCCTTGGCCCAGATCGATCACTTCGGCATGCCCGGAGCGCAGCTGGTCCGCCCCGGCTCGCCCGAGACCTCGGTGCTGCTCTTGCGCATGCAGGCCCAAGATGCCCGCCGCATGCCGCAGCTAGGCACCGCGCTGGTCGATCCCAGCGGCACCCAGCTCATCTCAGACTTCATCCGCAGCCTGCCTGGCTGTCCCTAGGTGTGCCGCAGGATCGGCACGCCCGCGCGAAGTCGGCTACAGCGGCAAGCGATACAAGTGAGCTGCCGCGCTGTGCTGCCCACTACCGCCGCCACCCACGGCCAGCAGGCCGTGCGGAGTCAGCACCATCGCCGTGTCATGGCTGATGATCCCGGGACGCAGCGGTAAGAGCTCGGTCAGCCGACCCTCGTACGGCTGCAGGCGATACAGAAAGCGCGTGTCGCTCAATAACAGGGACTCGGCCTGCAACGAGAAGATCTCCACCTCGCCCAGCGGCCCCGGCAGTCGAGCCAGAATCCGCGCCGTCCCGCCACCCCGCTCCGCCAGCGCTTCAATGAGCGTGTAGCGCGTGCTGGCTTGTGCATCGGGATGCTCGTCTGGGGCGGGAAAGCTGCTCCCGCCGACGACGAAGATGCTTCCGGCCTGCGCGGTGGCTCCGAGCATGTATCGCCCTAGCGCAAGCTGACCCGCAAACGGCGTCCAGCTGTCGCGCTCAGGGTCGTAGACATCGGTGCTGCTTAGGTAGCCATTTTTGGCTGCTGGGCCCCGCTGGCCAGCCCCGCCGATGACGTAGATTTTTCGGTTCAGCACTGCCGCGCCAAACCACGCCCGCTGACGAGGCATGCGCGCGGCGCTGGACCAGCGCTTGGTGACCGGATCGAACACTTGTACCCGATCTGAGTTCTCGCTCTTGTGCGCCGCTGTCGCGACGCGCCCGCCTAGCACATAGATCTTTCCTTCGAGGGCAACGCAGCGCGAAGCAAACGTCGGGATCGGCATCGCGGCGGCCGCGGACCAGCGCTGCTGCGTAAAGTCGAACTTTTCGACTACCCCGGTCGGCAGCGTCGAAATCAGGTCGGCGGCGGGCTCTGACACACCACCAAAGACATACACCTCATGGGGAACATAGGCGGCGCAGGTATAGCCGCGGGCCACTGCCATCGCGGGAAGCGCCTGCCAGCCCGGCTCCACTTTGCCGTTGCGCCACGGCTTGCCGAACCACAAAAGAGCGCCGGCCGCCAGCAGACCCAACCCCAGCACAAGCCCCGCCACGGTCCGCAGCGGGCGCGGACCAGAGGTCGGTGACACCGCCAGAAGCAAGGTCAGAAGCTCGCTGGCGTGGCCGATACGCTGCTCCGGATTGGGGTCCAGGCAGCGCATCACGGCGTCTGACAGCGGGGCCGGTAACGGCGGCAGCTGCAAGGCTGCCGCGATGACATGCAGGGCGGGTAGCTCATCGCGTTGGACCCGCTCGCGCAGCTCGGCAAGCTGGGTCACGCCGTGATGCGGCACCCGTCCCGTGCCCAGCTCATACAGCAGCGCCCCCAGCGAATAGAGATCGCTGCGCGGGCTGGCCGCCTCCCCACGCCATAGCTCGGGCGCCATATAGCGCGGCGTACCGATCAGCATCCCACTCCTGCTCAGCGTCGCTTGGGGCCCCTCGCTGTCCCGACCAAGCAGGCTCTCGTCTGGGTGCTCAGTCTGGGTCGCCGGGGCCACCTCGACGGCCGGCGCCGCAGAGAGCTTCGCCAAGCCAAAGTCGAGTAGCTTCACCTCTCCGTCCACGGTCAGGATGACATTGGCTGGCTTGATGTCGCGGTGCAGTACGCCCTGCTGGTGAGCAGCAGCCAGTCCGCGTGAGAGCGCGATGCCGATAGTCAGCACCTTGGGCCACGGCAGCGGCTTGGCCAGCCGGTCAAGGCTCTGCCCGCGCACAAACTCCGAGACCAGATAGAGCTGCCCCTGGTGTTCTCCCACGCGATAGATGGAAACGACGTTGGGGTGCTGTATCCGTGCCGCCGCACGGGCTTCGCGCAGCAGCCGCCCGCGCTCGGCTCCGGCCTGCGCAAAAGGGCGCAGGAACTTGATCGCCACCAAGCGGTCGAGCCGTGTATCGCGACCGAGGTAGACGCGCCCCATGCTGCCTTGGCCGAGGAAGCCCAGGATGCAGTACTCCTCTAGCTGGCTCGGCGGCGGAACGACAGCCGTCTCTTCGCCGCTGCTGGCATCCAGCCCCAGCCTGGCCAGCGCCGCGGCTGAAGCAGACGCCTCGCTTGCCAGCCCAGCTGACGGCAGCGACACGGCCGAGGCCAGCGCCACCAACAACCCACGACAGTCGCTGCACTGCGCCACGTGCTCCTGTAAGCGCGTCGCGTCCTCGCTGGGCAGGCGCCCTTCCAGGAAGCCAGCCAGCGTATTTTCCGTCAGACAGGCTGCCATCCAGTACGTATATTCTAGCCAAGATGAGCGCTGTTCCGAGGCTCTCGCCGACGTTTTGTGGCCTCTGTCGCGGCCGCGTTGCCGCCGAGGCTGCGGTCCTGGAGGCAGCGCTCGTTGCGTGTCTGTCGGCGGCGCGCGACAGCTGGCCCACGCTCGCCCTGCCAGCGCCGGACTTCATCGCTCACCTGGCGGAGCGTGCGCCGCTTCACGACGGCGTCGTCTCGCTGGCCGACCTGCAGGCGCTGCACCTCTCGGACCTCTATCTCGCCTGTGCTTGTCAGCGAGGTCTCCCCGCCGCCCTCGCCCTCTTCGAACAGCACTACCTGCAGCCGCTGGCCGCTTCCCTCAAGCACACGGAGCCCTCCGCGGCGGCGATCGACGAGCTCTGTCAGCAGCTTCGCGAGCAGCTCTTTGTCGCCGTCCCCGCCTCGGCGACGCAGCCCGCCGGGGCAGCCAAGCCCGGCAAGATCAGCAGCTATGATGGACGCGGCTCGCTCAAAAGCTGGCTCCGCGTCGTCGCGCTGCGCGCCACCCTGACCCGGCGGCGTGGCGAGCGGAGGCAGCGTCTGCAGCCGCTTCCCGACGCCGATGTCGACACCGCCCTTTTGGCCTTGCCGCTTGGCGCCGGTCCCGAGCTAGCCCTCCTCCGCAACCGCCACGAGCCCGACATCAAGCAAGCCCTGACCGAGGCCCTGGCGACTCTCCCGGCCGAGCGCGTCAATGTCTTGCGCCTGCACCTCCTTGACGGTCTGACGCTGGAAAAGATCGCTCGGCTTTATCGCGTGAATCGCTCGACGGTAAAGCGCTGGCTCGACGATACCCACGCGCGCCTGCTCGCCGAGCTTCGCCAACGCTTGCAGGCCCGCCTGCGGCTCTCGCGCTCCGATCTCGACAGCCTGCTTACCCACCTCCGCAGCGACCTTGACCTCAGCCTGAGCCGCCTCCTTGGAGCCGCCACCGTCTGACCCCACAGATTTCTTCGCAACAGCCGGGCAGGGCCGGCGTCTTGGGGGGAGGGAGTGCCGTGCCTGGTATCGCCATCGCAAGGCACTCTCCGCAACCAATCGACCAAGGGGGCGCCCATGCACTCATCACGAACCCAGATACCAAGCGGGATCTTCTTCGTGTCATTTCTATGCCTTGCCATCGCTTGTGGCGGTCCGTCTGGCGACGTCGATATATCTGACATGGGCGATATGGCATCAGCTGGTTCGACACCAGATATGACTTCGCCGATTGGCCCATTTAGCACCACAATGTTCGAACAGGGAAATCGCGTATTCCGCACCGGTAGCAATCCGAAGCAAGTTATCATGGCAGATATCAACAATGACAAGAAATCTGATCTTATCATCAGAAACCAAACATCGATCAGTACGTTGATTGGCCAAGGAAATGGGTCCTTTTATGAACACACTGAAATCGCGCTGAACCCCTTGCTAGATACAGCAGTCGCGGATCTTAATAAAGACACATACCCAGATATTGTCTCAGCAAGCACGGCCGGCGTGATCGTAATGCTCGGCAAGAAGGATGGCTCCTTCCAAGCAGCTCAGAGCTATGACTCCTCAAGCTCCTTTTATTCGGTTACACTTGTAGACATTAACAACAATGGCAGCGTGGACGTTGTGGCCGCTCTGGCGGATGGCACCATGGCGATCTATGCCGGGAATGGCAACGGGACCCTGAAACCAGGCGTGATCAGCAGCTCACCTGGAGTCCCGTATGCCATTAGCACAGACCTCAACAAAGACGGAAAGCAAGATCTAGTAGGGGCCAAAACAGTGTTGCTCGGAAATGGGGATGGCACCTTTCAATCACCCAGTTCCATTCCTGTAAATCACGATCGTTTCGTTATAGCAGATATCAATCGCGACGGCCGACCAGACTGGATTGGCTGGAATAGCAACGACTCTAACAGTATCTGCAGCGTCCTGCTCGGGAAAGGCGATGGAACCTTTTACCCCGCCAAAGAATTTATCCTGGGAGAGCGCCCCAGCGCAATATACGTAGCAGATATTAATAATGACAACCAGGAAGATATCCTCGTCGTCTATACCTATGAAACGACGGGGGCCGTCTATTTCGGCAATGGCGATGGGACGTTTGTTCCCAATCCCGGCCTGCAGTTCTTTGCCGGGTTTACCCCCAGTGGGATTGCGCTGGTAGATCTAAATAGCGACGGCCGGCGGGATCTGGCGTTGACTTCATCAGACATCCACGCCGTCAGCATCCTGCTCGGCCGGCCCGACGGCGGGCTGGGTCAAGACAAGGTCTACAGCGGGGCGGGCGGTGGACTGCGAATGACGGCTCAGGACTTCAATCGCGATGGTCTTGTCGATATCCTGGCGACCGGCACATCCTCGCTATCGCTACTGCTGGGGAAGACCGGCGGCTTGTATCAAGCCCCGCGCAGCATCCCCAAGCCAAATAGTACCGGTGGTGATCTAGCAATCGGGGATATAAACAACGATGGCATTCCTGATCTAGTGCTCGGAAACTGGAGGTACCCAGTATCGCTTCTCATCAGTAACGGCGATGGAACATTTCAATCATCGAAAGCCATCACTACTAGTGTAGCTGCTACCGGCGCGGCTGCCGTTGGGGATATGAATCGCGATGGTCGCTTGGATGTGGT
>CAZVMD010000006.1:0-67050 GCA_964628555.1 uncultured Myxococcales bacterium
CCATCGCTTAGCCCTCCTGCAGTTTGTGAGTGAAGCGGAGGACGATGAACTCAGCGGGCCGCACCGCCGCGACGCCGATCTCGACAATCATCCGTCCTTCTAAGACATCCTGCGTGTTCATGGTCTTGCCCAAGCCCACGTGTACGAAGTACGCCGCTTCGGGCTTCGAGCCAGCCAGGGCGCCGCGCTCCCACAGGCTGTAAAGGAGGCTCTCGATCGTCCCTTTGACCTTGAGCCAGGTGGTCATGTCGTTCGGCTCGAAGACGGCGAACGCGGTGCTCTTGCGCGACGACTCTTCGATCATGTTGAACAGACGGCGGACGGACACGAAGCGCCACTCGTTGTCGTTGCCGGCCAGGGTGCGGGCACCCCAGATCAGCGTGCCCTTGCCAGTGAAGGCGCGGATGGCGTTGATCGACTTGCCGGCCGTCGGATCGACGTTGAGATCTTCCTGCGCTTCGTTGCTGATCTTGGCGATTGGCGCGATGACCGACGACACACTGACGTTGGCGGGCGCCTTCCACACGCCGCGATCGCGATCGACGCTGGCGTAAGCTCCGGCCACCGCGGCGCTGGGCGGCAGCACCACGCGCTGGGCCGCAAGCTGCGTCTTGACCTGGTTGTACAGCGAGGTCTTGGTCGACTTGATCGAGTCCAGCGAGACTTCGGTCATGGTCGCCGTGTTGTCGGCGGCCGGAATCTGCACCGTCACCCCCGACTCGGCGTAGCTGAAGCTCAGCGAGGTCTCCAGGTACGGATAGTAGGCGGCTCCATAGGCGAGGTAGTTGGTGCCGATGCCATCGCGGAACGCCGCCGCATCCGCGGTGTCGGCCACTGCGTCCTTCTTCACATCGAAGATCGCGAAGCGGTCGCCGAGCTTGTGACACTGCGAGAGCGCATCCTGACAGAGCGCGTGATAGTCGGCCGCGGCCAGGTTGACGGCATCCGTGAGGACGATCAGCGTCGGCTCATCTTCCTGCTCCAGCAGGGCCAGGCCAGCGGCGATGTTGTCCTTGGCCGGCGTCATGCTGTAGTCGCCGACCGAGACGATGTAGCAGGCGCCGCCGCCATTTTTGAAGTAGTGGCTGAGCGCGTAGTACATCAGGAACTCGGGCACCGAGCCGGCCGAGGCCGTGGCCGACAGCATGCGCGTCACGCTGGTGACCACACCGTTGCTGTTGCTGGCGACAGTGAAGAGCGCGGACTTGGGACCTCCGAAGAGCTGTTCGTACTCAAGCAGCGTGCTGACTCGAGCGAGTTTGGGGCCTTTTTCGGTATAGCCAACAAAGGCCGGGATGGCGGTCGAGACCTCGGCTACCGAAGGCGGCAGCGTCGAGATCTCTTCCACGAAAACACCAGGTGTCTTGTAGACGGGCATCTTTCCTCGTGCTCACTGGGTTAATAGGGGCTGCGTTCGGTACTTGATGACGCGAAACAGCAGAACTCCCCCCGCCACACTGCGCGGCGAGGGGTTGGGCAAGGGACCAAGGAGGCGTTCTTCCCCGAGCCGCAGCTCCAGATAGGCACGTGGCTGCTGTCGGCAGGAGATGGGCTGATCGGACAGGAAGCGGACGCAGCGCAGGGTCGGGTACTGCTGCAAGAGCTGCGTGGCCGTGCTGTCGCTGCTGTCCGGTTCACTGCGCAGGTCGGCGCGATTGCTGTCGGAAAAGCTGAGCAGATCGTCGCTGCCGCTGGGGGCTGCATCGACGATGTGCAGCTGGCTGGGGTCGGTGCTTGAGCTGGTAACGCAGTAGTAGGCCCAGCGCAGCTCCCGGGCGCGGAATGGCAGGAAGTAGGTCGCTGGCTGCACCGTCAGGCCATCCGCGGCGACGGGGCAGGGAAGCTCGATGGCCGCGAAGCAGCCGGTCGGCAGCAGCGGATCGGGACTCTCGGCCAGGACTAGCTGGCCAGCCGGCAGACTAGCTGCATCCCCAGGCACGAAGAGCGGTGCCGACTGCGCTGCAAGCTCGCTCAGATCGGTGAACAGCGAGAACTCCGGATTCTGCAGCACCAGCTCAAAGCGCAGCGTGGTTGGCGCCGAAAAAGGAATGGGCAGCTTACCCGCCGCATCAACCGGAGCGAGGATGCGCAGCCGGCCGGCATCAGCGCGGACCAGGCAGCGATGCCCATCGAGCAGGTGGCGGCTGGCGGCGCTCACGCTGATCGCTAGATCCGGACAGACACCGTCGCTGTAGTAGGCGTGCTGCAGGCTGATCTGCAGCAGCGTGATGTAGCTCATCGCCGGATCCTCAGCTGCAGCTCGCCAACCGGCGCGATGGCACTGGTCTCTTCGTCTTGATAGACGACCATGCGCGCCTTGTAGAGCAGGGCTGGCAGGTACGGAACGCGCAGCATGCTAAACAGGTTGTGCTGCTCTGCGATGGGCAGCGTGACCAGCTCCATCATGATCTTTTCGATCCGGCTGCTCAGCGCAGGAGCGTTGCTGTGATCGAAGACCCGCTGGCTGGCGAAGAACTGCAGGACCAGCGACAAGTAGCGCAGCGCCTGCTCGTAGTCTTTGAAGCGGGCGGCAAAAAGGAGGTACAGGTTAAGGTGAATCGGCGGCTGCGTTCGCTGCGTCGTCCCGTCGGCGAGCTGGACACGATACGGGTCGCCGCTGCGCAGCGAAAACTCCTGCTCCAGATTGACCAGGAGCAGGGTGATCGAGCCAAGCTTGAAGTCCAGATTCTCTAGTGACTCGCAGCCGACAAACGCCACCTGTCCCTGATCGCTCTGCGCGCCTTCGACTCCCAAGACGCTGCTCAGGTGGCCGTTAAGCGTGTCTCGCAGTAGCACGAAAACTTCGTTCAACATCCGCTGCGCGTTCCCCCACGGCGCTGATTCCTAAGTCAGATCGCCCTGGCTCTTTAGCCTGCTGGGCGCAGCAGCGAGCGTCTATTTGATTTCTTTGAAGTCAGCTTTTGGTTTCAAGCAAAGCTTCCTCGGTCGGCTTGGCTGTAGCGTGGGAAGCGACGCGTGGGGCGATCGCGCGCCGCTTCGTATCGCTCGTCGTGCGGCATGGGAACGAGGAATGAGCACACTTCTGGCAAACGCTGCTGCCTTGGAACAAGACCTCGCCTGGTTCGGGGAGGTCCTGGCGACTCGCTTGCGCCTGCACTTCACTCCGAATGAGCCGGGGCCGGCCACTGTCCTGGACCTTCCGCCCCCCGACCTTAGCCAGTCTGATTCGGAGTATGCTCGCTTCCTCCTGCACTATCGCTTCACGTTTGCCGAGCGCTTGGCGCTGGTCTTGGCGCTGGTGCCCCAGCTGCGGCCACAGCTCCTCGACCCGTTTTACACGCGCAGTGCCGGCACCGATCGCCGCGTCACTGACTTTGGCGGCTACTGCGAGCGCGGCGATGGCGAATTCCTGCCGACCGGCGAGACGCTGGCCTTCCTGCTGGGCGGTGCCGACCTGGCGCTGCGCTTTCACTGTCAGCTGCTCTTCGATCCGCAGCATGTGTTTAGCCGACACCGGATTCTGCGCAGTGCCGCGCTGGTTCCTGAGCTGCCGATCATGAAGTCGCCGCTCCTGATCTCGGAGGAGCTCCTGTCTCTGTTTACGACCGGACAGGAGCGGCGGCCGGCCTTCGGGGCCAGCTTCCCGGCCATGGCCATCGAGACCAACCTGACCTGGGACGATGTTGTGCTCTCGCCCGCGACGCGGAAGCAGGTGGAGGAGATCCGCACCTTCATCGACTACGGTTCGCAGCTTCTCAACGAGTGGGGCATGGCCGCCAAGCTGCGGCCTGGCTACCGCGCGCTGTTTTATGGCCCACCCGGCACCGGCAAGACCATGACCGCCTGCCTCGTCGGCAAGTCGAGCGGACGCGACGTCTACAAGGTCGATCTATCGCTGGTGATGTCCAAGTACATCGGCGAGACCGAAAAGAACCTGGCTCGCGTGTTCGATCAGGCCGAGCACAAAAACTGGATCCTGTTTTTCGATGAAGCCGATGCGCTGTTCGGCAAGCGCAGCGAGACCCGCGACGCGCACGATCGCTACGCTAACCAAGAAGTCGCTTTCCTACTGCAGCGCATCGAGACTTTCGACGGCATCGCCATTTTGGCCTCGAACCTGCGCGACAACGTCGATGATGCCTTCGCCCGTCGCTTCGAGTCCGTGATCTACTTCCCAATGCCGCGCGCCGAAGAGCGCCTGCGGCTGTGGCGACAAGGCTTCTCGCCGCAGGCCACGCTCGATCGCTCCGTCGATCTGGAGGCCCTGGCTCGCGAGCGCGTCCTGTCGGGCGGCGCGATCATGAACGTCATCCGCTACGCCTCGCTGCAGGCGCTAAAGGGCGGCGGTCGTCCGATTACCGCCGACGATCTGCTGGTGGGAATTCAGCGTGAGCTGGCCAAAGAGGGCAAGGCGGCCTGAGCGCCGCCGCGCGTGCACTGCCCTGCGCCTAGCGGTCTTTCAGCCCGCTGAGCTTGCGGTCGGCGAGGATGTTGTACAGCTTGCTGATGCGGCCGCTGTCGTCGACGTCGATGGCCAGCACCGAGCGCGGGGCGATGCGCGGGGGCGGTCCGCTATGCTGCGCCACCAGGCAGGGCAGGCCGGCCAGCACCGCCAGGCTGCCTGTCCACTGTCCTTGGGATCCGCCCAGGCGCGGCACCTTGACCAGGAACAGCGAGACCGACGCGACGCCGCGCACCGGCTTGCGCGCTGCCAGATACTGGCCGCCACCGTCGTTGAGCATCACCACCTGCGGCGAGAGCAGGCCGGCCACCGCCGCCACGTCTTGCTGCGCGATGGCTAGCAAAAGCTGGGTCAGCGTGGCCTGCACCCGGGCCTGCGCCGTCTGCGAGGTATCGATGCGGGCCTGGTCGTAGCTGCTTAGCTTGCGACGACCGCGCAGGTGCACGACCTTGACGTTGGCCTCGCTCATGTCGAGCGTGGCAGCGGTCTGTCGGACATCGAGATCGAGGACATCGCGCAGCACCAGCACGGCTCGCTGCTGCGGTGAGAGCGCTTCCAGCGCGAGCAGAAAGCCGAAGGTCAGCGACTCGCGGGTGTCGTAGCGAGCGGTCGGACTGGCTGCCTCGTCGGCTGGCTCGGCGACCGGGCTGGGCAGCCAGGGACCGATGTACGGCGTGCGGCGGCGGCGGCGCAGGACGTCAATCGACAGGCGAGAGGCGACACGCCACAGCCAAGGGCGCAGCGGCAAAGTGAGGTCGGCGGGCGGGTGGAAAAGGAGTCGCGCGCAGGTCTCTTGCACGACATCATCAGCATCGGCGGCCGAGCCGGTGATGCGCAGCGCCAGGCCCCACAAGGCAGGGCGCTCCTTTGCGATCAGCGCGGCGAAGTCGGGCGGATCGGCAGCCGGCTTGGCTGCTTCGTCGCTGGGCTGAGGACGGGAAGAGGGTCGCGGCGACCGGTCGCTCACGGAGACAGTTTATCCGCCAGCGCCTTATATTCGGGAAATCGTTCGCGTGAGGCTTCGTTGCCGCGCCACAGGATGCTGAACACGCCCGCGGTGACTACGGCGGCAAAGCCGAAGATGACCGCCAGGCGGGCTCGGCTGGGTCCGGCGGTGGGACGGGAGGCGGCAGGTGCGGCGGCGGCGCGGCGACGCAAAAGGATGCGCGAAGCGAGATGCAGGCCGATGCCAAGGTGGGTGGCTCCGGCGATGGCGAGGAGCAGATAGTAGGGCCAGAAGAAGGCCGGCACCGACAGCGCGGCATAGGCCAAAAAGGCGAAGTCGGCCTTGCCGGTTGCCGTCGGTGCGCTGGCCAAGGTCGGCGCGATGCGGGTGGCCAGGACGTGCGGCAGGATGACGAGCAGCAGGAAGTAGCCGGCCAGGCGGTGGGCGCGCATGTAACCCGAGCCGGCCAGCGCCAACAGCTTGCGCCGGCGAATCATCTGCACGATGGCGCAGGCGATGTGGATGCTGCCGGCCGCACCCATGATCGCGATCTCGACGGCGACGTGGGGGCGATACAGCTTGCGCAGCGCCGACAGCGTCGCGTCATAGGCCCCAGGACCGAGCAGGCCGGAGCTGGCGGTAAGCAAGTGCAGGACAAGAAAGAGGGCGAAGATGGCGCCTGAGGCGGCCTGTATGGGCCCCAGCTTGAGCTTGGCGGCCTCGGGGGATCCAGCCGCTTCGCTGGCGGTGGGAGCGGGTAGGGCAGGGGCTTGTGCTTCGTGGTCCATGACAACCTCCACCCTATTCACGCGGGGCGCTGCGTTTGGTTACAGCGCGGCTGAAGATTTTTCAGAAACCGTCGCTGTGCAGGGTGCGAGCGAGGCGGCGATAGAGCTCGCGATGGTCAAAGCCACTGATCAGATCGGGCAGCAGGTGGGCAAGCTGCCCGACCTCGTCCAGGTGATCGGCCGGCACGCAGCCCAGAAACGTGCCCCAGCGCGAAGCGGCGACGGTGACCAGGCCATCGTTGGGGATCGGCTGCAGCGGGTTCGGACTGGTCAGGGCGAAGACCGGCACGGCGACGGCGAGCAGCGGATCCAGAAGATCGATGCGATCCGAGTTGCCCCAGACGCTGCCGGCACACTCGCTGTCGGCGATGCGGGCGCTGCTGCGGCCGGCGACGCTGTAGTACTTGACGCGGCGGTCGTCGGGGTTCTTGGGATTGAACTCGCGCGTCATGTAGTCGCGCGATAGCTGCCGCAGCGAGGCTTGCACCTTGGCATCGCCCGGGGCGGCGGTCAGGCTCCACAGGGCGCGCAGGAGGGCGTTGATCAGATCGTAAGAGATGCCGGGGATGAGCCCGAGCGCAGCGTCGGCGACCGGCGTCCCGCGGTGCGGCGATGCAACGGTGACTAGGCCCGCGACGCGATCGCCGTAGCCCAGCGAGCTGACAAGATAGCGGGCATCGATGCCGCCCTGCGAGTGACCGATGAGGTTGACCTTGCAGGCGCCGGTGGCTCGCAGCGTGTCGTCGATGACGCTGGCCAGGTAGGTGGCGCGCACAGCCGAGCTCTCAAAAGGGGGGACCTGTGCTTCGATGACCGTCTCGCCACGGCTGCGCAGATCGGCCGCGACCATAAAGAAGTAGTTGATCGGTCCGATGCGCTCAAAGCCGGCGAAGCCATGCGCGAGGACGATGGGATAGGGGGCGCCGCGACAGCTACCGAGTGCCGCGACTGACTGCGCCAGCGCCGCCTCGTCTTCGGCGGGCCCGCCGCAGGCCGCAAGCTGAGCGACGCCCAGCACGGCAGACAGGCAGATGGCGAGGCGAGCCCAGCGCCGGCTTATGCCGCTCGCTAGCCGTGCCTGCCGACGAGGCTCTGGACGAACGGGCGGTGCAGAGAGCGGACGAGCAGAGCGGAAGAACGACGGACGGGCAGATAGAGGACGGAGAGACCGGGACATGGGAAGCCTCCTTCCAGCGCGCGATAGGTGGGCGAATCAAAGCACGCTGGCCGGAGATTTGGCAGTCGCAAGCGGCTGCGGGTCGGATGTCCCCGACGGGCCGTGCTACTGGCTGGGGCCCGCTGGCGGCTGGCTGCTGTGCTCGCGCTTGCGCTGCAGGAACAGCTTGATGGTCGCCAGGATCGCGATCGCTGAAAGGCCCGGGCAGACGATGCCGAAGAAGATCCACAGCAGCATGCGGTTAAAGCCCTGCTGCTCAGCGCTGCCGAGGCGACCATTCCAGTACAAGATCGAGAGCCCAACGCCGAGGGCGCTAAACAACAGATAGGTTCCGCTGCGCGCCTGACCGGCCTGGGGCGAGCCCGGGCTGGCTGGATTCTTGGTCAGTGCCTGCTTGCTGCTGCTGTCTTTGCCGCTGTCTTGATCGGTGGCCATGTCCCTGTCCCATCCCGCTGCACGGCTCATGATATCTTCAAATGCGGCCGGCTTCGGCTGCGCGTTTGCAGGCGGGTGCTAGGCGTCTGTCTGGCCCAGCCTTCGATGCCGCGGCGGCCGGCTCTGTCCCACGACTCCGTCACCATGATTCGCTATGGCTCCAGCTTTCGCGCGGCCGATATCAAGACGACGCTGGCGCATGCGCAGGCCATCGCGCCCCAGCTGGGTATCAGCCGCGTCACCGAGGTGACGTACCTCGATCGCATCGGCGTCCCGGTCTTCGTCGCGATTCGGCCGGATGCGCAGCCGGGATCGGTATGTGTCAGCGCCGGCAAGGGCATGACCGCGGCCGAGGCCCGCATCGGGGCCTACATGGAGGCCATCGAGCTAGCCTGGGCTGAGTACCGGCGCACCCAGTTTCCCCTGCAGAGCCTGCCCAGCGGCGAGGTCCTCGACGGGCGCAGCCGCCCCGAGGCCCTGCTGGATTTCTGTCCGAGCTGGGGGCAGTTTCTCGACCGCAGCGCCGAGATGTGGTGTGTGCCGGCGCAAGACATCGTCAGCGGCGAGACCTGGCAGATTCCCGCCGAGACGGTCTTTCATCCGCTGCCGGCTGAGCTGGGCGGCGCGCGCTACTTCGGCTCGGGCAGCAATGGCCTGGCCTCGGGCAACAGCGTGCTGGAGGCGACGGTGCACGCGCTCGCTGAGGTCATCGAGCGCGATGTCACCAGCTTCCACAACGCCCGCGATGCCTCGCGCCTGATCGCCGCCGCCAGCCTGCCGGAGCCGATCGCCGGCCTGCTTGCTCACCTCAACGCGCAGGGCTTTGAGCTGGTGGTGCGCGGTCTACCGAACCCCTTTGGCCTGCCGTGCTTTATGGCGGTCTCGTTCGATCGCACCCAGCCTGAGGTGACGCTGCGCGGCGACGGCTGTCATCCGGTGCGCTCGATTGCGCTGTTGCGCGCGGTGACTGAGACCATCCAGTGCCGGCTGAGCCTGATCCATGGCGGCCGCGACGATCTGGCCAATGTCCATCGTCCCTTCAAGGCCCTATCGCCCGAGGAAAAAGCCGAGGTCTATGCCAAGGTGCTGGGCGGACTCCTGCGCGATCCGCAGCCGCTGGCCTACACCGACCTGCCCGATCACGCCGACCAGATCAGCAGCCTGGAGTCTTGCCTGGGGCTCCTCGTTGCTCGCCTGCACGCCCTTGGCTTTCCCCGCATCCTGCGTTTTGTCTACACGCCGCCGGACTACCCGGTGCAGGTGGTGCGCATCGTCGTGCCGGGGCTGGAGTGCTATTCGCGCGACACCAATCGCATCGGTCCGCGGCTGCGGAGGTATCTGCGTGTCTGAGGTCTGGCTGTACGCCGGTCCGACGCTGCTGCGCGCGCAGGCCATCGAGCCCGGGCTGTCGCTTGCGGGCATCTCGGTGCTGCCGCCGATTGGCCGCGGTGATCTGCCACGTCTGCTGCGCTCGCCGGCGGCGGCCCGGCCGGGCTGCATCGTCATTGTCGATGGCCTGTTTCATCTGCGGCTTTCGGTGGGGCACGCCGAGCTGCGCAGCGCGCTGGTCAGCGGCTTTCGCGTCTTCGGCCTGTCTTCGATGGGCGCGATTCGAGCCCGCGAGATGGCGCACCTGGGGATGGAGGGCTTCGGGCAGATCTATGAGCTGTACTGCCAGGCCGGGATCGACTTTCGCGACGACGAAGTGACGCTGCTGCACGACCCCGAGCCGCCGTATCGCGAGCTCTCTGAGCCGCTTGTGCACCTGCGAGCCGCGGTGCGAGATCTGGTCCAGCTGGGGCTCTTGCCAGAACAGGCCGGCGAGGCGGTGATCGAGAAGCTGTCCCGCTCGTGGTTCGGCGATCGCACGCTGCCGATCCTGCGCGCGCTGCTTTCTGCGCAGGGGCTCGACGCGGCGGCGCTGGCGGCGATCGATGCCCGCTTGGCGGACTTCAACCGCTATCGACAGAAGGCGCACGATCTAATCGCCTTCCTGCAGCAGCGACCGGATCGTCAGCCGCGCTCTACTGCGCCCTAGCTTGCGTGTTGCTGTGCTGCGGCCAGCGCGGCGTAGAAGCGCTCGCTGGGCGAAGGCAGCGCCCGCACTTGTGCGGTGTACAGAGCTTGCCGCTGTCGCTGCAGCGCTGCGCCCGCTTCGCCCAGGAGCTCGTCTAGCGTCGCCAGAAAACCGGCCTCGTCCAGGACGTCGACGCCGGCGATGGCGTCGAGGTATGGGTTGCCCTGCAGCACCGGCGCAAGGAGCTGCGACAGGCTGAGCGGCCAAGCGCGAAACGGGTACAGCCCGCCGGCGCGTGCGACAAAGGTCTGGGCGGCCGCGGACGCCGGGGCCCGACTGACATCAGCAAGGCTGCCGATTAGCACCGGGACCTGTGCGGCCAGCGCGGCCATGACAGTTGTGGCGGCGATGTTGAAGCTGAGCAGCAGATCACTGGCCGCAAGCAGGCGCAGAAACTCGCTCGCCGGCTGCTGCGGTAGGTGGCGATAGCGGTCGCCTAGCCCGGCCGCTGCGGCGAACGGCTCGGGACCGATGTGCAGGACCCGCAGCGGGGTCGCCCCTTTGGGGTTCGCCAGATAGTGCGAAAGATAGGTACAGATCAGCTCGGGCAGCGCGTCCGCCATGCGCTGGCGGACCGGATGCAGCTGCTGCGAGGCGTGCTGCCACGCCGCGGATGGCCAGAAGATCAGCCTCTCACCGGGGCTGACACCGAGCGCCTGTCGCACCTGCGCTCGCTCCGCGGGCTCCAGAGTGATGGGCGGGGGTAGGGCATTGTAGGCGCCTGCGGCGGTCGGACGGACAAACGGCACCGGCACCAAGCGGTGGAGCACTTGCTTGACGTCTGGCCCGAGCTGAAATGTCTCGGGGTGGTAGTCCCAGTGCAGGCCGGCCTCGGGGACATTCCAGACATCGAGCGCAAGGACCGGAATCCCCGAC
Organism: uncultured Myxococcales bacterium; assembly: GCA_964628555.1. Classification (GTDB taxonomy): domain Bacteria; phylum Myxococcota_A; class Polyangia; order Palsa-1104; family JAEUJZ01; genus JAEUJZ01. The sequence goes on from CAZVMD010000006.1 coordinate 10,723, forward strand.
TGCAGGAAGGTGTCAAAGCGACGGCCGCTGATGCCGAAGAACGTGTACACCGCGACCAGATCAATCAGCACGATGCTGTCGCAGCCCTCGCTGCGTGCGGTGTCGAGGATGGCTTCGTCCAAGCGGCTGAGTGCCAGATCAATGCGGCCATAGCGCACAGGCGCGGCGCGGATCGTCTTCTGTAGACCTGACGGCCCCAAGAACAGGACGCGGTCCCCCGCTGCGTGCAGGGCAGTGGCGAGCTGAACCCCCAGCAAGGCCTCGCCAAATCCCATGGCTGTAGCGGCAACAAACAAGTGCTTTCGCATGGATACGCCCACCCAGGGTTCATCGTAGCACGCCTCGTCGCTGACTAGGTTCCGCTGCCGAGCCCACGTGCTATCATCGACCGCGGGGCAATTCACGCACCTTCCGCGGGCGGCTGCCGATGACTCGGTTGAAGGGGTAACACTACATGGGCGAGCACGGGAACGAACACCAGGGTGGAGAGCACGGCGGTGAGCATCATGGGCCGCTGGGCCTCATGGGTCATATCGCGCACTATGTCGGGGCGGGTGCACACGCGCTGCATCACCCGGCGGTGCACCATGCTCTGGAGCACGCCGGCAAGTTCGGCCACGCCGTCGCCGGTCCGCTAGGCAAGGCGCTGCCCTATGTCGGCGCCGTCGCTGGCACAGCGCAGGCCGGGATCGAAGGCTACGAGGCCTACGAGGCCTTCAAGCACGGTGGCGTGCATAACGATCAGGCCTGGGAGAAGGTCGGCGGCTCGGTGCTGGGTGGCGCGGGCGCGGCGCTCAGCTTCACGCCCTACGGCGCGGCGCTGGGACTCGGTGAGCTGGCCGTCGATGGCCTCGGCGCGCTGTCCGGCAAGGTGCTGGGCGAAGATGCGTCGTTTAACTCGGCGCAGGTAGTCGGTGGCGCCATCCGCGGCATGGTCGGCGACAAGTCGATGGGCTGGAAGGCCGGGACCGCGGTCTCGAACGCGCTCGGTGGCGGCTTCTGGGGCAACGCCGCGGGTGTGGCCACGGGAGCGGTGACCAACGCCGTCGCGGCGCCGGTAAACGCGCTCAACACGGTCGGCGGTGGCCTCGTCAACTGGGTCGGCAATGCGCTCGACTCGACGCCCGGCAAGCAGGACTACTGGGGCCAGGGCCTCAACGCAGTGGGCGGCGCGATCACCAGCGGGGCTAGCGCGGTCGGTGGTGCGCTCACCCGAGGCGCTGGCGCCGTCGGTCGCGGGCTGGGTCGCGCAGCCAGCTGGGTCGGCGGGCTCTTCTAAGCCGCGATCGTACTCGGCCGTCTCGTCGCTCCGTCGCCAGGGCCCGTCGGGCCCTCGCTTCCCCCTCATCCCTTCACATTCCTGATGCCCTTCTTCCGCTGGCTGGCCGAAGTGCAGCAGCGCAGGTCACGTCGCGCACTTCCGAACCGCTGGTTCTCGCTACTGCACGCGCTGCCGCAGCCAGCTGTCTTGGCGGCCAGCCTCTGAATCTTCGCCGTCGGCGACGCGGCATTCATGTACACTTTTGCTATGCAGCTTGTGAATATGCTCTCGGGCTGGGCCAAGATGCCGATGGCCGATGGGATTGTCCTTGTACCGCAAGAGGGGCCGCAAGCCGGGGGGATTCGCATCCATGAGCGCTGTCGCCCGCTGCGCCGCTTCAGCGCCATCCTGACCGACATCATCGCGGGTCTGCCCGAGCACCATACGTCGCTGCAGATCGGCCCGCTGCAGCGGCTGGTGACGCACGAAGGCGAGCATGCCGGACTGATCACGCTGACCGCCAAGACCCAGGACGGGGGACCGGCCGAGCGCACCATCGGCATCATCCTCGGCGATGACAGCTACGCCATGGTGGATGGCGCGGTGATCAAGCCCGAGCGCTTTGCCGAGGTGCGGCAGATGGTGCAGCTGATCACCGAAGGCTTCTTCCTGGGGCTTGGGGATCAGCGTCGCCGCCGCTACTTCTTTACCCCGCCTTCTGGCTGGCGCGGCCTGGGGCGAGTTCACACCAGCCGCTACTACCATCCGCAGTACCCGCGCGAGCCGGCCATCATTACGGTCCACGATACTCGGCCGGCCACGGTCACCGTTTCTGAGGTCACGGATCGGCTGCTGTTTCAGGACTTCACTGGCGGTCTAGAGCGCGATCCGCCGGCGCCGCCGACCCCGATCGTGGCGCGCAGTGGGCTGGCGGGTCAGATTGTGCGGATCAGCGGGCACCATCCCTCGGGTCGGCACCTGGCCTTCGTGCAGGCCACGCTGGTCGACAGTCGCTTTTCGTACACCATCGTGCTGGAGACGACGGTGGAGGCGCTGCCCAAGCACCTGCCCACCCTGACCGAGATGGCGCTGTCGATCGTGCCTGTGCCACCGCGCAAGACGCAGAGTGCGAGTGCGCTGATTGCCTGGGCCGATTAGGCAGGCCACGGGCGACGCGGAAACGATTCCGCTGACCGCGCCGCCAGGCTGCGCTAGGCTGCCCCGTACAGCACTTTACTTTCGAGACTGAGGGTCGAGATGGGCGAAGCGAGATCGGGTCTATATCTGCTGTTTAGCGCCATCGGCATCGCGCTGGCGATCGCGTTCTGGTATCCGCGGTTGCCGCCGGAAAAACGTCAGGGCTGGCTGAAGCTCCTCGTGACCATTTACTTGGGCATCACGATCCCGGGCGTGGTGGTGATTGGCATCCTGTGGTTGATCAAAAAGTTCGTCCTGCATAACGCCTAGGCTGCACAGCCGAGGAGCACAGCCGATGAAGTTGCAACTGCCGGTTCGTCCCGAGTGGCCGCAGAAACAGATCCCGCAGGGCTTGGTGGTACAGCTTGCCCCCGAGGTCACGCTGTTTAGCGAAGTCTGCCTGCCGCTGCCCTTTGACCTGCAGCGCTGGGGCGATCAGGTCGTGATGTTTAACGTGCCGCCGGGGCAGCTCGTGGTCCACGCGGTGACCGACGGCGTGACGCGCGCTGGCTGGCCGGTGACGCTGGTCAAGTCGGATGTCCTCGACCGACCCGGCGGGCAGGCACAGCTACGCCGCATTCACGCGCTGTATCGCTTTACGCAGTACGGCGCCGTGGCTGTCGTCGTCGGGCCGCCGTCGCGCATGGATGCGCTGGAAGGCGACTTGGTCAACTTCTTGGCTGAAGGCCAGCCCGACTTTGCCAGCGATGAGGTGATCGCCCTGGCCGAGGTGTTCGAGGGCATAGCCGAGGTCGTGCTCACCCCCGCCGGCGCGCCGCCTGCCCCCAGCCCCTAGGCCGCGGCCTCCCGCGCCTAAAGAGCGCTGGCGCACTTGGCCGCTGGCTGTGGCTGGCACTTCGAGGCCGGCAGCGGCATCCCGGCCTTGCGCGCGTCGAAGAAGTTGAACACGTCATCCATCGAATCGGTGATGGTGTGGACGTGATCGGCTCCGGCGCACTGCAAGTACTGCACCTGGGCTCCCTTCTGGCACCACGAGGCCATCACCGGATCATTGGCCGCCGGAATCACCGTCGTGTCTTTGTCGCCGGTGACATACAGGATCGGCACGCTGGTGTTGACCGGCAGGCTCATCGTCGCCGGGTTGTTGTAGTGCAGCCAGCAGCTCCAGGGATCGTTCTTCTGGTTCTGCGTGACGGCGCCGAGGAACGGCATGGTGAACACCTGCGCCGGGTCGGTGACGTTCTTGATCGGATCGCTGTAGCTGCTATTGCAGTAGTTCTTAAGCTGCGTCAGCGCTGTACCATCCCAGGGCGGCAGCAGCGAGCGTGAGATCTGGCTGCGATCGTAGTAGTCGCTCCAGGTATAAGCGATGGCTTGGCCCAGGTTGTAAGTGGGCGCGGGACCGGCGAAGTTGGCGCGCGCACTCTCGGGCAGGTCGGCCGGCGGTGACACGGCGGCGGCACCCTTGAGCGTAAACTCCGGCGCGTAGAACGGCTGCATCGCCAGCGTGTACTGCACCGCTTGTGCCCCCTGCGAGTGACCCCACAGATACATCTCGCTGGTGGCGCTGACGCTCTCGTTGGCGGTGAGATATTTCTGCGCGGCGCGCGCCGCATCCAGCGAGGCCAGAGCCGTCGGCTCCAGCAACAGATACGGCGAGGTGGCCGTCGATGCCGCGCCCAGGCTGCGCTGGTTGAGGTAGTCGGGAAACACCGCGACATAGCCGGCCGAGGCCATCAGCATCGAGAGGATGGTCATCGGGGCGGTAAAGTCGCCGGCCTTGCGCGACGGCGCGCACTCATCCGTGTAGCCAAGCGTCGGGTGCAGGAAGAGCACGATAGGGAAGCTCTTGCCGCTGGCGGTTGGCCACGTCACCATCGCCGTCGCATCGACTAGCTGACCGCGATCCTGCGTCTGATAGCGCACCGTGGCGGTATGCACGCCGTACTGCGGCGAGCGGTGCACATTGAGCTGCGATCCCAAGAACGCCACCGCCTGCAGCGTCGAGATGAACAGCGTGTTGGCGCCCAGGAAGTTCTTCGACTTCTGCAGCACGTTGCCCATGCTGGTGCTCGGCTGCCAGCTATACGCGGTCTGGCCGCAGATCGCCGGGCTCTTGGCATCCCAGGGCGGAAACATCGGCGTCATCGGGGTGTCGCCCCCGTCGCCGCCGCCGCCATCTAGGTTGCCATCCCCGCCATCGGGGTTATCGGTGCCGCTACTCGATGTGCCGCCGCAGGCCACCGAAAACGACAGAGCCAAGGCTAAAGAGATCGAGACCTGTTTGCTGCGCCGCATCTGCATTCGCCCCCTCGTGCAGACAGAAACCAACAGCATGATATCAAGTGCCGGACCTCCGACGCATGCTTGGTTTTTTTGGTCGGCAGGCGAATGACTCTAGAATTTCGAGTCATGCGCATGCAAAAAGCCACCCTGTCGAGACTTCTTGTCGGTCCGCTGCTGTTTTCGCTGCTGCTGTCAGCGTGCAAAGAGGAGCAGCCGGTACCGCCGCCCGCGGTCAATCCAGCGGGGCCGGCCGGCGCGCCTGCGGCGACTGCAGCCGGAGCTACGCAGCCTGCGGTCGTCGAGAAGCCGGCGGCCGCGCCCAAGGCTCCGGTTGGTATGCAGAACCCGTTTCCCCACCTGACCACCGAAGCCTCAGCGCCGTTTAATCGCGGCTGGGCCGCGCTCAAAGCCAAGAAGTATGAGGACGCTGCGACGGCCTTTGGCGAGGTGGGGACGCAGCTTCCTGACTACCTGAATGCTCGCTATCAAGCGGCGCGCGCCCTTGTGCTGGCCGGCAAGCTGGCCGAGGCCCGCGCCCAGTTTGAAGAGCTCCTGCGACGGAGCTACGTCGGCTACTCCGATCGGATCAGCAAGCAGAAGGAGCTAGCGCCGTTTCGCGCCTCCGCCGAGTGGGCGGCGTATCAGCAGGCCGAAGCCCGGGTGCGCGCCGACTATGCCGAAGGCCTAGCTCAGGGGCTGGTGCTCGTCGCCCGCGCCGGTGCTGTCGACCCGCTGGCCTTCGCTGCCAGCAAGACCGCCGGGGTACAGGAAGCGAAGCTCGACTGGAAGCAGGAGGTCTATCACTACGACGTCGCGGCAGCGCGCTTTCGGCCGCTCACGGCGAGCGATGGTCATGTCCTGGTGGCGCTGCGCTCGCCCGATGGCAAGCGACTGGTCTTTGTCACTGCTGACCGGGTTGCGCGCCTGGAGAAAGACGCTGCCGATCCGCGCGCCAAGGTCTGGTTCGTCGAGCCGCAGCTCTACTTCCTCGACCTTGGCAGCCTCGATTTGGCTGGCCCGATCAAGCTGGTCGGGGGCTATGAAGAGCTGACGATTGGCTTTGGCCAGAGCGGCACGGCGCTGCTTTCGACTCCCGGCGTGGTGGCGGGCAGCGGGGAGGGGACCGCCGCCGGCACCTATGAGATGGACACCGCGCGCACCGGCCTGACCAAGGCGGCCAGCGACCCCGACTTCAGCGGCGAGCGCGTGGTGATTCGTCCCGACCGCCTGCTGCGCAGCGAGCGCCCCGCTCCGGCCGGTGTGACCGTAGCCGAAGATCGTCACAGCCTGCGCCTGGGCAGCAGTGGGGCGGTCATCACCTCGGCGCGCACCTTATCGCCCACATCGCTGGCCTGGTCGCCGAACCAGGCGCTGTTTGCCTACGCTGGTCAGCTGGATAGCTGCGCGGCCCTGCGCGACGAAAAAGCCAAGGCGGCGCAGAACGAGCTCTTCATCTATGAAGTCGAAAAGAAGAGCGCGCAGCGCATCGACAGCGGGGCTAGCCAGTTCGAGCTGCAGTGGCTGAGCGAAAACCTCCTTGCCTACGAGAGTGGGGCGGGCGCCAAGGCGAGCCTTCACCTGTACGACGTGGCGGCGCGCAAGAAGACGACGCTGCCGCTCAAAAATGGCGCTGGCTTCGTCGGCCTGCCGACCCTGTCCTGTGGCCCGCCCGCCTCGGCTGCGACTGCCGCTCCCGCCGCTGCCCCCGCCCCGCCCGCGCCGGCCCCCGCCGCTCCCCCTGCGGCCGCTACTCCGCCTGCCCCTGGCAGTGCCGGTTCGCCCCCGTCCGCTGCTCCGGCTGCCGCTGCCCCGTAGCGACGGATTTCACACAGCTTTGCAAATCTCCAAAAAAGGCCGCATAGGCCTTGCTCCGACGGAGTACCATCGTTTTGATGGTGGGCTCAGTCATTGCCCATTACCGGCTGCAGAAGCAGGTAGGTAGCGGCGGCATGGGGGCCGTGTACGAAGCGACGGATGAGCGCTTCGGGACGCGTGTTGCCGTCAAGCTGCTGCGCAGTGACTTTAGCGACAACCGAGAGGCCATTACTCGGTTCATGAACGAGGCGCACGCCGCCAACCTGGTCGACCACCCCAGCCTGGTCAAGGTCCTCGGCAACGGCCAGCTTCCCGACGGCACCGCCTATCTGGTCATGGAGTTTCTGGCCGGCGAGACGCTGAGCCAGCGCCTGCGTCGCTATCGCGGTGCCATGCCCGAAGCCGATGTCCGTCGCATCGGCTGGCAGCTTGCCTCGGGACTGTCGGCCGCGCACAAAAAGACCATCGTCCACCGCGACCTTAAGCCCGGCAACATCATGCTGGTCAACGAGGACCCGAGTGCCGCGCCGGGGGCGCCGGGCGAGCGGGCCAAGATCCTCGACTTTGGCATCGCCAAGCTCGATGTGCGCAGCCTAAACCTCGACGATCCGCAGACGCGAGCCGGCACGCTGATGGGCACGCCCTACTACATGTCGCCGGAGCAGTGCCGCGGCGTACCCAAGATCGACGATCGCTCGGACGTCTACAGCCTGGGCGTGATCTTCTTTCAGATGCTGACGGGTCGGCTGCCCTTTATGCCCGGCGAAGACGGCGACGGCGAAGGAGCGGTGCTGGCCAAGCATGTCTACGAGCCGGCGCCCAAGCCGCGCGACATCAACCCCAGCATCAGCGAGCCCATGCAGTACCTGGTGCTCGACATGCTCAAGAAGGATCGCGCGACGCGGCCTTCGATGTCCGAGGTCTGCGGTCGCCTGGAAGAGATGTCGGGCTCGCACAGCATCTCGAACGATCTGTCGATCACCTTTGAGGAGGCGCCGCCCACCGGCCGCGTGATGGAGCCAGCGACCGTCGTCTCTAGCCCGGCCATCCCGCTGGTGCCGTCGATTCCTTCGACGCTGGGCGGTGGCACGGGGCAGATCGGCAAGCTGGATCGTCGCGAGCTTCTGCCGGTCGTCGACCGACGTGTGGCGCTACTTGGGGTGGGTGCGGTGGTCAGCTTCCTCGGCTTGATGGGCCTGATTATCTGGGCGGCGCGACCCGGCAAGCCGAGCAGCAAGCCAAGCAACAAGACGGTGCCGGCGGCTCAGGTGGTAAGCGACGAGGGCCGCAGCATCCGCTGCGATCTGCTCAGCGAGCCGCTCGGCGCTGAGGTCTATCGCGAAGCCGACGGCGCGCACCTGGGCAAGACCCCCTGGCGCTACGACCAGCCGCGCAGCGAGAGCGGCGTCGTGCTGCTGCTGAAGTTCCCTGGCTATACCGACCGCGCGCTGGCCCTGGACTGCCACAAAGAGGCCACGCACAACGAGCGCCTGGAGCCGCTGCCGCCCTCGACCAAGCCGGCAGTCAGCGGTGACCCCGTCGCTGAGGGCCCTGCTCAGGGCGACGACGATCCACCGCCGAGCAAGAGCGAAAAGAGCAGCGGCAAGAGCAAGGTCAAGAGCAAGGCCAAGGGCGGCGGCAAGACCAAGGGCAAGGTCAAAAAGCCGGTGAAGAAAGCCGGCAAGGGCAAGGTCAAGAAGGTCATGGTGCTCGAGTAGCCGCGAGCCCTCGATGCCTGGTTCGCCTGGCGCTGCCCGCGTGTCGATCGGGCTGCAGCCACGCCCTGCGCGGGCGACGTGCTCGGCTAGCTTGGCGACGGCTGGCGAAAGCGTCGGCGCAGGTTCGCTTCTAGCAGGAACAGGAGCAGCAGCACCGGCGTGGTGAAGAACGAATAGAGCGTGTAGCCAAGCAGGAGCGGAATCAGCGGCTCCAAGATCTTCTGGAACAGGCCCAGCGAATACAGGGCACCGGGGCCAAGATACAGCCCGGTCGCCAGCCAGCAGGCTCCCTCGAAGCTCGACGCGGCGTGGAGCAGGAACCACAAGCGCCAGACGACGATGGTAAGCCCCAGGATGCCCTGCCACATGAGCAGCGTCGTCAGCAGCGCCAGGTTGGCCAGCGTGCCCTTGAACTCACTTAAGTTCTGGCTGTTCACCACCAGGCCCAGCCACAGCACGACATCGACCACGACCAGTGCCAAAAACGGCAGCGCGATCACTAGCGGCCGCAGCGGTGCGCTCGGCACTAGCTCGCGATACTCGCGCCGGGCCCAGCTGACCATGAACGGAACGATCAGATAGGTCAGTGGCCCCAAGAGGACGCCGATGCGGATGAAGTCATCTTTGCCCAGGCAACCCGACAGCAAGGTGACCAGCAGCAGGCAGCCGATGCGGTGCATGGCAATATCGTAGAGACAAACGCTAGCCGCCGTCGAGTGCCGCGTATACCAAAGTGACCCTTGGGCCGGCAGCAAGTCGCTCTTTTCGCGCTGACGGCGGTTCGCCAGCAGGTGACTGGCGTCGGGCCAGTCTAGGTCAGGTAGCCACGGCGCTGCTGATCCCGCTCGATCGAGCGGAACAGGGCGCCAAAGTTGCCTTCGCCAAAGGACAGGTGGTTGCGACGCTGGATCAGCTCGATGAAGATCGGGCCGATGAGGTTCTTGGTGAAGATCTGCAGCAGGTAGCCCTGGTCATCGCCATCGACCAGGACGTTGCGCTGCTGGATCTCGGCGTGGTCTTCGCGCACGTTGGGGACGCGCTGAAACACCTCGCGATAGTAGTCGTCATCGATGTCGAGAAACTGCACCGGCGTTCCCTCTAGGCCGCGCAGCGAGGCCAAGATGTCGTCGGTCAGGAAGGCCAGGTGCTGTATGCCGGGGCCCTTGTACTCTTCGAGGTACTCGTTGATCTGGCTGCCCTTCTCGGTGCCTTCGTTGATCGGGATACAGAACGAGCCATCGGGCGAGCGCAGCGCGTAGGACGTCAGGCCGGTCTTTACGCCACGGATGTCGAAGTAGCGCACCTCGCGGAAGCCGAAGACATCGCGGTAAAAGCCGCCCCACTTTAGGAGCTCGCCGCGCGGCACGTTGTTCGTCAGATGATCCATCTGAGTGAAGCCCTTGTCGGCCACCCGATCCGGCTCGGCTAGCTCGACAAAGCCCAGCTGCGGCCAGGTGTCGCGCCCATCGACGAAATAGATCAGCGAGTCGCCGATGCCGCGCACCGCTGGCAGCCGGCGGCCATCGGCTCGTAGCAGATCGCCCTGGCCCGCCTGTGCACCGCGCGACACGGCGACGCTGGCCGCTTGCTCGGCATCGGCGGCCCGCCAGCCCATCGCAGCGATGCAGGGGCCGTGCAGCGTCGCAAACTCGGCGGAAAAGCCGTCTTTGCTGCGGTCCAAGAGCAGATAGATCTGCCCCTGCTCGTACAAGTCGATGGCCAGGGCTGCGTGGCGGCGCGTGCGCGAGAAGCCAAAGGCCAGAAACAGCTGGTGCAGCGCGTCGGGGTTGGGCGAGGCAAACACGGCAAAGGCAAAGCCGCGCAGCGCGCAGGGATTGTCAGGGGTGGGCACGGTCTGTGGCGTCGAGTTCATGCGCTTAGTCCAGGGGTCGGGGGCAAGGAGCTGCGATCGGGGGTCGAAGGTCCGCACCGGCAGCTTAGCGGCTCTCTGCCGCTTGCCAGCTCTTCCAATAGTCGGCGATCTCAAGGCTTGCTGCCGTCTGACAGATGGCAAGCGGCCGCCGCGTATCGACCATCACCGCGACTTCTTCGGTGCGCTGCGCGCTGGGGGTGCGCTGGGCAGCGCGACGCTGGGGTCCGTGATGGATGCCCTGCGGGTGGAAGGTCAGCATGCCCGGCTTGATCCCGTCGCGGCTGAAGAATTCGCCGGCGTGATAGAACAGCACCTCATCGAAGTCGATGTTCGAGTGATAAAACGGCACCTTCAGCGCGGCCGGGTCGCCGTTTTCCAGCGGGCGCGGCGCGAAGGTGCAGATGGCGACGTTGTGGGCGATGAACGTCGTATGGGCCGACGGTGGCAGGTGATAGCGATCCGACAGCACCGGTCGAATATCGCGCACGTTGAGCTGCAGCACCGACAGCGTGCCCTTCCAGCCCACGACATCCAGCGGGTCGTGCGGATAGAAGACCGAAGTCAGCTCGCCCTGGCGCTTGATCACCACGCGCCACTCGTGCGGCCGACAGCCGGCCAGGCCAGCCGGAAGCGGCGTGCGCTCCTCGGGGGAGGGGACCCGCAAGAGCGCCGGATCGAACAGCGCGTGCTGACCCAGCATGCCGCGCTCGGGCAGACCGAGCTCGCCCGTCGTCTCAACTACTAGGAGCTGAGTCGGCGTGCTGGGCGCCAAGCGATACAGCGTGCCGCGCGGAATCAAAAGATAGTCCCCGGCTTCGTACGTCAGCGAGCCGAAGTCGGTGGCCAGCCGACCGCTGCCGACGTGCACGAACAGCAGCTCATCGCCGTCGGCGTTGCGGAACAGGTAGGGCATCGGCTGGCTCAGCGTCACATAGGACAGACGACAGTCGCCGTTGTGCAGCAGATCGACGCGGCTCTGCAGATAGTCGGGACCGTCGGCGGTCTTGAGGTCATAAAGCCGCGGCCGCAGCGGGCCTTCGATGCGCGTCCAGGCGACCGGCGGATGCTCACGATACAGGTGGGCATAGCGGCCAAAGAAGCCGTTGCGGGCGTACTCCTCTTCAACGGTGCCGGCCGGCAAGCCGACGTGCGCCTGGCTGGCGACGCGACCACGAATGTAGGGAATCGACATGGCTCCAGGATGGCGGTTTTACATGCGCGAAAAAACTGCGATGTTTCGTGCATCATAGTCTAAGAAATGCACAAAGAATCGCCGCCAAACCCGGCCCCGATCACCCTCGAACAGGCCCGCGCGCTCGACGCGCTGGAGCGCAGCGGAACCTTCGCTGGGGCAGCGGCGGTCCTGGGGCGTGGACACAGCTCGGTGCTGTACTTGCTGCGTACGCTGGAGGAAAGCCTGGGCTTTCCCCTGCTCGATCGCTCGCAGTACCGCACCCAGCTCAATGCGCGCGGGCAGCGCGTCCTTGAGAGCTGCCGCTTGCTGCTGCAGGCCGAGGCGGGGCTGGCCGCGACGGTGCAAGAGCTGCGGGCGGGCTGGGAGCCCAAGCTGGCCGTGGTCTTCGATGGCATCGTGCCCGTCGAGCCGCTCTTGCGGGCAGTCGGTCGCTTGATCCGCGACAAGGTGCCGACCCGCATCGATGTCCGCGCCGAATTCCTGGGCGGCGTCGAAGAGGCCTTCGAGCGCACGGCAGCTGACCTGATGATCGCCGTCCTGCCACCGCGCAGCTCCGGTCTGCGCAGCGTGGCGCTGGCGCCGCTGCCCGCCTCGCTGGTGGCGCGGGCTGACCACCCGCTGGCGCGCGGCCAGCACGACGAGCGCTCGCTGGATGCCCACCTGCTCCTGACCGTGCGCGGCTCGGACCCGCGGCTGCAGCTGTCGACCGCCGGCATTGAGGCCCACTCAACGGTGCATCTGAACGACTTTGCTTCGAAGCGCGGGGCGATCTTGGCGGGCATCGGCTACGGCTGGATGCCCGATGCGCTGATCGACTCAGAGCTACGGCGCAAGAAGCTGCGGCGCATCCGCTGGACTCGGCCCTCGCGGCATGTCTTCCATCCTCGGCTCTATCACCGCGGGCAGCCGGGTCCGGCGACGCGACAGCTGATCGCGGCCCTGACTCAGGCTGCGGAGGTCTGAGCTCCATGACGGTCGCGCTGTGGCTCCAGCGGCCGAGTACACGGCGAGAAGCACGCGCACCCTTGCGTCGGGGTGTACAAGCCCCGGGCGGCTCTGCGAAAATGGCGGCGGCTGTTTCACTGGCGCTAACCTCGCGTCGGCGCAACGCTTTTTGACCTGCCCCCCTCTGCCTAGGCAAACGAGGCCACCTTGTCTGAATCGCCCCGCGCTCCGTCCGACCCCAGCCTGTCTTCGGCTGGGCCCGACACCGCTGCAGCCGCTGCTGTCCCAGCCGAGGGTCGGCCGGTCGCGCTGTCTGCCGAGGATCAGTCCGACGCTGAGCTCGGCCCGCCCAGCCCAGCCGGAGCCGCTCGCTTCCGGCGCCGACCGCTGCAGATTCCGCTCTTGTTTCTGTCGGTGTTCATCATCGCCACCTGCGGCCTGGGCTATGAGCTGATCGCTGGCACCGTCGCGAGCTACCTGCTTGGCGACTCGGTGACGCAGTTTTCGACGGCCATCGGGCTTTACATGTTTGCGCTGGGCATCGGCGCCTACCTGTCGCGCTTCTTTGACCGCGAAGAAGAGCTGACCACGCGCTTCATCGACATCGAGCTAGCCGTGGCCCTGCTCGGCGGCTTTGCCGCGGCGATTCTGATGCTGACCTTTGCCCATGCCGCCTGGTTCCGCCCCGTTCTGTACAGCATCATCGTCGCCACCGGCACGCTGGTCGGTCTAGAGGTCCCGCTGCTCCTGCGCATCTTGAAGAACCGCATGGAGTTCAAAGAGCTAGTAGCGCGCGTCTTGACCGTCGATTACATCGGCAGCCTGGCCGCCTCGCTGCTGTTCCCGCTGCTCCTGGTGCCGCGGCTGGGGCTGGTTCGCACCTCGCTGCTCTTTGGCTTGCTCAACGCCGCGGTCGGTCTGTGGAGCACGTTCCTGCTGCGCCAGAGCCTGCGGCGGGTGGTCGCGCTGCGCCTGCGCTGCGTCGTGGTGCTGCTGGCCCTGCTGGCCGGCTTTGCCTTCGCCGATCACATCACCTCGCTGGCCGAGGATGGGCTGTATGCCGACGACGTCATCCTGTCGCGCAACTCGCCCTACCAGCGCATCGTCATCACCCGCGGCAAGGCCAGCTTCCAGCTGTTTCTCAACGGCAACCTGCAGTTCTCGTCGGCTGATGAGTATCGCTATCACGAAGCGCTGGTGCATCCGGTGATGGCGCAGGCCAGCCGCAGTCTGGGACACGTGCCGCGGCGCGCCCTGATCCTCGGCGGCGGCGATGGGCTGGCCGCTCGCGAGCTCCTGCGCTACGAAGCCATCGACGAGATCACCATGGTCGATCTCGACCCGGTAATGACCGACCTGGCGAGCAAGTTTCCGCTGCTCAAAGAGCAGAATGGCGGCTCGCTGACCTCGCCCAAGCTGCACCTGCACAACGCCGATGCAATGCAGTGGCTGGAGGCGCACGCGCGCAGTCGCGACCCGCGGCGCTGGGATGTGGCGATTGTCGACTTCCCCGATCCCAGCTCGTTTGCCGTCGGCAAGTTGTACACCACGCACTTCTATCACCTGCTGCGGGCGGCCTTGATGCCGGCCGGCGCGGCGGTGGTGCAATCGACCTCGCCGCTGTTCGCGCGGCGATCGTTTTGGTGCATCGTGCGCACGCTGGAAGCGGGCGGCTTTGCTGCGCATCCCTATCACGCCTTCGTGCCCTCGTTCGGCGAGTGGGGATATGTCCTGGCCCTGCCCCAGCCGACTGGGATTTCTACGGGGGAAGCGAAGCCGGTGTTCGATCCGCTTCCGACGGTGCTACCGCCGGGTCTGCGGTACGTGGATGCCGCAGTGCTGCCCGCGCTGTTCGTGCTTAGCCCGGATATGCAGCGCCCGCTGAGCGAGCCCGGGGAGGAGCAGGAGCTGCTGCCCAATCGCCTGAACAACCAGATCCTGGTTGCCTACTACGAGCGCGAGTGGAAGCGGTGGAACTGATGGCCAGCCCGCTGCGCCGCCGCGAATTCTTGCTGGCCAGCCTGGCCGGGCTGGGCGCCGGCTGCTCGTTGCAGATCTTCGATCAGCGGCCGCAGATCGAAAAGATCACCGGACAGATCGTCGGGCCGAGCGAGCTGCGCGGCCACTTTCTGCGCGATGGCGGCGCGGTGCTGCGCAGTCGGCGCATTGCCGAGCAGCACCACGTCGATGTCGCCATCCTTGGCGGCGGCGTGGCTGGACTGTCGGCGGGCTGGCGCTTGGCGCGGGCCGGTGTGCAGGACTTCCGCCTGCTGGAGCTCGAAGACGAGGTCGGTGGCACCTCGCGGGCCGGCGGCAATCGCGTCAGCGGCTATCCCTGGGGGGCGCACTATCTGCCCGTGCCCTCGCGCAACCTCGACGCGCTGTGCGAGCTCCTGCGCGAGCTTGAGATCCTGCGCGGCTTCGATGCGGCCGGTCGCGCCATCTGTCGCGAAGAGACGCTGTGCCGGTCGCCGCAGGAGCGCGTGTTCTACAAGGGCCGCTGGTACGAGGGCCTGTATCTGCGGGTGGCCGCCTCGGCCGAGGATCAGCGCCAGTTCGAGCGCTTTCACGACGAAGTGGCGCGCTGGGTGGCGACACGAGCCAGCGACGGGCGACGTGCCTTCACGCTGCCGCGCGCGAGCTCGGCACCGCAGGCCGCCGCGGAGCTCGATCGGCTGACCATGGCGGCCTTTCTCGATCAGCTGGGACTGTCGTCGTGGCGGCTGCGCTGGTACGTCGATTACGCCTGCCGCGATGACTTTGGGCTGCGGGCCAGCCAGTGCTCGGCCTGGGCGGGCATGCACTACTTTGCCGCGCGCCTGCTGCACGCCGATGACAGCCCACCTGAAGTGCTGACCTGGCCCGAGGGCAATGGCTATCTAGTCGGGCGCTTGTCGCGCTACCTCGATGCTGCTGCGCCGACGGCGCCAACGCGGCGGGTGCGACCGCAGAGCCTGGTCGTCGATGTGCGCAGCCTGCCGCAGGAGGGGCCGGGCAGCGATCGCGTCGAGATCCTGTACCTGGATCTGTCGCGTGAGCCGGATCCGGCGCGGGCGCCGCTGTGTGCGCTGCGGGCCCGTCGCGCCATCGTCGCGCTGCCGGCCTTCCTGCGCCGGACGCTGCTGGCTGACTATCGCGAGCGGCCGGGGAACCTGCCGGCCTGGCTGGGGCAGTTCAGCTACGCGCCGTGGCTGGTCGCCAACCTGACGCTGCGCCGGGCCCATGCCGCACCGGTGGCGGCGGCGCCGGTGCCGGCCCATGCGCGGGGCGGTGGCTTCCCGCCGGCCTGGGACAACGTGCTTGTCGAGAGCCCATCGCTCGGCTACGTGGTGGCAACGCATCAGCGCGAGCCCAAGCTCCTGTCCGCTGTCGAAGGAGGCGATGGCCTGCCGCGCACCGTGTGGACCTATTACCTGCCGCTGTGCGACGGGGATCCGCGCGACGAGCGAGGACGCCTGCAGGCCCTCAGCTGGGGGCAGGCGCGCGATCGCGTGCTCGCCGACTTGGCCCGCGCCGAGCCCGAGCTGATCCGCGACTGCGAGCACATCGATGTCTTTCGCTGGGGACACGGCATGGTGCGGCCGCTGCCGGGGCTGCTGACTGGTGCCGCGCTGGCCGAGGCGGCGCAGCCGCTGGGGGGGCTGCACTTTGCGCACAGCGATCTGTCGGGGATGGCGCTGTTCGAAGAGGCGCATCATGCCGGTGTGCGTGCCGCCGAAGAGGTCCTACGTGCGCTCGACGCCAACTTTGAACCTTGGGCGTGATACTGTGCCCGGCCATGTCTACCCGAGATCCGCTTCCGACGGCCAGCCGCTCCGCGCCAGCCTCGGCCTTGTCGCATGAGTCGGTAGCTGACCGCCCAGCCAGCCTGCGCACTGAAGCGCAGGTCAGCGGCTACGCAACGACGATCGATCTGCCGCGCGTGCGCCTGCTGGTCATTGAGGGACCGGATCAGGGCCAGCACTGTGACAGTGATGACGAGCTCTTGCTGCGGGTCGGCACGCGGGAAAACAACCAGCTCATCCTCGGCGACAAGAGTGTAAGTGGCTATCACCTGGAGATCGCTCGCTCGGCGGGGGGCAGCACCGGTGCGGCCAGCTCCGGCTGGCGGCTGCGCGATCTTGGCAGCACCAACGGCACATTTGTCGGCGGCTTGCGCGTCTACGACTTGCAGGTGCGCTCGGGCACGGTGATCAGCATTGGCCGCAGCAAGCTGCGACTCGAAGCGCTCGACGATGATCCGGTGCGGGCGGCGCTGCACCCGGCCGGGCGCTTTGGCGACATGGTGGGGCACTCGGTGGCGATGCGGCGGCTGTTTTCACGCATCACGCAGGTCGCTGCTTCGACCGCCACGGTGCTGATCACCGGCGAGACGGGGACCGGCAAAGAAGCGGTGGCCGAGGCGCTGGTGCAGGCTGGCCCGCGCGCCAGCGCTCCGTTTGTGGTCATCGACTGCTCGGCGCTGCCCGCCAACTTGATCGAGAGCGAGCTGTTCGGCCACGTCAAAGGCAGCTTCACCGGCGCCCACAGCGACTATCGCGGCGCCTTTGAGCGGGCCGATGGCGGGACGGTATTTCTCGACGAGATCGGCGAGCTGCCGCTGGATCTGCAGCCCAAGCTGCTGCGCGTGCTCGAGCGGCGCGAGGTGCGGCGGGTCGGCTCGGAGCGCACGCGGCCGATCGATGTGCGCGTCGTGGCGGCGACCAATCGCGCGCTGGCCAGCGAAGTCAACGAGGGCCGCTTCCGCCAGGACCTGTACTTCCGTCTATCGGTGGTCAACCTGCACATTCCACCCCTGCGCGAGCGAAGCCAGGACATCCCGCTTCTGATCGAGCACTTCTACAATCAGCTCTTGGCGCGCCACCCAGGCAAGCAGCGCGTACCGTCGCTGAGCGAGATCAGCGAGCGCCTGCTGGGCAGCAGTCAGGGGGCAGGTGGCGACTATGCCTGGCCGGGCAATGTGCGCGAGCTGCGCAATGCTGTCGAGCGCGCCTTTCACGTTCCCGATGAGGACCCGGTGGTGGCAGTGCCGCGCTCGGTCGATCTGCGCGAGGGGCCAGAGGGGCGGCGCAGCAGCGTCAGCTCGGGCAGTCCGCCTAGCGCCGGGGATGACAACCTGCTGCCGCCGTTCGTCATTGATCTGGCGGTGCCGTTTAAGACCGCCAAGCAGCAGCTGATCGACGGCTTCGAGAAGCGCTATCTGGCGGCGCTGCTAAAGGCTGCACGCGGCAACATCAGCGAAGCGGCGCGGCGGGCGCAGCTAGACCGCATGCACCTTTACAAGCTGATCACGCAGCACCGCCTGAATCAGCCGGAGTAGGCCCGGCGGCGTCTAGCGACGCAGCATCGGCAGGATGATGTGCTCGCCGAAGCGGCTGACGAGGAAGGTCATGGTGGGGAAGAGCAGGGCGCCGAACAGCCGCCCCAGGGCCCGCATCGGCAGCACCTCTTCGCTGGCGTCGCGCAGCAGATCGTGCAGCTCTTTTACGCGCTTGAATTCCTTGTACTGATCTTCGCTCAGCGCGACGGGGTTTTCTAAGAGCTCACTAAGCCTTTCCTGCAGCGGTCGCAGCTGGTTTTCTTTTGCGGCGTGGACAATCGCCTTGATGGCCAGCCGTGGGAGCAGCAGCGCAGCGAACGCCGAGACGTAGGCACTCGCCAGCAGCAGCAGCCCGACGCGGTTGAGAAAGATCGGTCGATCCTCGACGAGGATGACAAAGCCAATGATGATGCCGGTGGTGATCAGGCTGACCACGCCCACCAGCTGACTGGTGCCACGCAGCGAGCGGCGCAGCGCCACGGTATCGATCGGGCAGGGGCGATACAGCACGTACTGACAGCGCGGCAAGAGGCGCGACTGGATGGCCAGGACGACAACCGAGTAGACGATCTCGCCCACTTGATACATGAGCAGCATGGTCATCGTGGCCGTGCCCCAGGTCATCGGTCGCTCCTGGTAGTAGACCTCGATGTAATAGAGATAGACGTGGATGAGAAAGCTGAAGAGCGCGGCGATGGGCATGGCGCGCCGCAGACGAAACCAGCGCTTCTCAAACTCAAGCAGCCGACGAGCCCCGGCGAGGTCGACGATGTTGCGGTGCAGGGACAAAAAGACATCGATGGCATGGACCAGCGGCCCATGGCCCCACAGGCCCAGCACCGAGAAGCCGGCGATCACCAGCCCCCACTCGACGACGGGGTTGTCGCGCCACTCGCCGAGCCAGAGACTGACCAGCGAGGGCAGCAGGGCAAACAGGATCATGTTGATGACAAATGCCGCCAGCTTGCCGAGCAGGGTCTGCGAGTCGAGCCGCAGTACGCGCAGGACAAAGAAGATGACGCGGTACAGAAAGACGTAGTTTTCGACGGCCCGGTGGTGATTGCAGAGCTCGCCGATGAGCCGAGCGACCTCGGGATCGGTCTGGCGATTTGAGGCCACGGGTGCGGCCTCGGTCGTGCGCTCGGCCTCATCTGGCTGCGCGATGGCTGCCGGGGCTGAGCTAGCGGCTGGGGGATAGTCGTTCACCCGTCCATCGTATCGCGAATGGGCCTGGCTCGTCGCCTGCCTGCTGGCCAGCATTGCCAGGCGGGCGCATGGTGTGCGAAACCGTCGCGACTCCCATGAAACCCCCTCAAATACAGCGGACGATCCGTTTTGCCCTGGTGGGCTGTGGCCGCATCGCTCCCAGTCATATTGAGGCGCTGGCGCGCCATCGTGAACACGCCGAGCTAGTCGCGGTCTGTGACACCGACCCCAAGGCCTTGGCTGCAGCACAAGAGCGCACCGGCGCGCCCGGCTATGGCTCGCTGGATGCGCTCTTGTCCGCTTGCGACTGCGATGTGGTGGTGCTGGCGACGCCGAGCGGCCTGCACGCAGCGCAGGCGATTCGCGCTGCGGAAGCCGGTCGGCACGTGGTGACCGAGAAGCCGATGGCCACGCGCTGGCAGGATGGTCTGCGCATGGTCGAAGCCTGCGATCGTGCCGGCCGCTATCTGTTTGTCGTGAAGCAGAATCGCCTAAATCCGACGGTGCAGCTGCTGAAGCAGGCCTTTGCACAGAAGCGCTTTGGCCGCATCTACATGACGGTCTGCAACGTTCTGTGGACGCGACCCCAGGAGTACTACGACAGCGCCGCATGGCGCGGGACCTGGGAGTTTGATGGCGGCGCGTTTATGAACCAGGCCAGTCACTATGTCGATCTTTTGGACTGGCTGCTCGGCCCGGTCGAGAGCGTGAACGCCATGACCGCGACGCTGGCTCGCAACATCGAGGTCGAGGACAGCGGGGTCGTCTCGATTCGCTGGCGCAGTGGCGCGCTGGGCTCGATGAACGTGACGATGCTGACCTATCCCAAGAACCTGGAGGGCTCGCTGACCGTACTCGGCGAGCGCGGCACGGTGCGACTGGGAGGCGTGGCGCTCAATCGCGTCGAGCACTGGGAGTTTGCCGAGCCGCACCCCGATGATGAGACAGTGAAGTCGGCGAGCTATCAGACAAGCTCGGTCTATGGCCTGGGCCATGGCCTGTACTATCGCAACGTTATTCAGACGCTGCGTGGGGAGGCGGCTCCTCTGACCGATGGCCGCGAAGGCCTACGCTCGCTGGAGCTCTTGATCGCGATCTATCTGTCGGCGCGCGATGGCAAGCGGGTCAGCTTGCCGCTATCGCTGTAAGGGCCGGAAGGAACGGGGAGAGGCTACTGCAGGGTGGCGGTGCCGTTGCGGCCGGCGGCGATGGACACGACGGTGATATCCCAGGGATCGACCTTGGTGTTGCTGGTGGTCGCCGGCCCGATCAGGAAGGCGCCGACGCCGGTCTGACCGTTGGTGCTCTGGAAGCGGCTGAGCAGGCTGCTGGGAAAGGTGCCGCTGCCGCGTGCACCGTCGAACAGACACTCGAGCGTGATGCTGCGGTTATTGTCAGGGCTCTGCACAAGCTCAGCCGCCACCCGGCTGCCACTGGCTAGCGCGGTCCAGGTCATCTGGTAGTCCTGCGACTTGGGCACCGTAATGGCGATGTTGGCGCGATTGCCATCGGGGTTGGTGAGCATGAACGCGCCGCTCGGGCTCATTGGCGTAATCGATGCCGAGAAGGCTGGCACCAGCGCGCCGGCGCCGTTTATCCCAAGGAGCTGACCGCTGGGGAAGACGTTGGCTGTCGAGTGAACGAACGGATCGTAGCTGCCATCGCTGCGCGGGGTCAGCGTGACGTTTTGGCTGCCCCCGGTGATGCCGATCATGCCGGCGTTGGGGGCGGTGAAGCTGGTGCCTTCACACATGTACAGCGTGCACTCGCCCTGGACCGTGCGCTGGCACGCTGCGCCCTGTTGGGTCGGATCGAGAAACCAGGCGGAGGCCCCTGAGCTATTGAGCGTGACGACACCGTTTGAGTAGGTCGTGCTGACGGTGCGGATGAGGCCATAGCGCACCGGCGTCGTCATATCCGGTGGCAGGGCGGCCGCCATGTCCATCGGATCGTTGGTGTTGGTTGGGCTGCTCGGGCAGCCGGCTTGTGCGCTGAGCAAGCCGAACAGCGCCGCGAACAAAGGCAGCCGCAGGCGCAGCGCAGGACGGGATGGAGTCACGGGATCTAAGCTCGGGTTGTGCATGGCTACATCTCCAAGGCGAAAGGTAGTTTGGGCAGGGACGATGACAGCTCAGCGCTCGACCGCTCTCCCTGCTGCGGCGCGGCGAGGTCTCTTCGCTTATGGCAGCGGCGGCGTGTGCAGCTGGCGATACTGTGTGCCGGTGTTCACCTCCGAGCCGGACCAGGGCGTGGACACATAGGGGAACTGGGTTGAAAAAGGCTTGTCGTTGCTATCGACGCCATCGCCCAGAGTATTGGCGGCAGCCACGCTGCGTAGGGCGCCGCCCAGAATGCGCTCAGCGATATCGACGACATCGTCCTGCAGGCGTCGGCCGTTGGGAAATCCGACGCTGCTATCGGTCGTGCCGCCGGCCACACCCAGTCCTCCGAGGCGATTGCTGCTGAAGTCAGCGGCAGCCGGCAGCGAGGTATCGATGCGCAGGATGTCGGCTGGAGCCAAGGAGTAGCTCTTGCCGCGGAAGGGCGGCAGCGGCGTTCCGGTGGCGCCAGGATCGACCTGAAACTGCACGAGCTCGCTGAGATCAGTTCGCCCGCTGCTCGGCGCGTTCACCCCGTAGAGCCGCTGCAGCAGGCCCGCGATCTCTGGGCTGGTGAGGGCCGCTGCGCCCCGCGTAGAGCCGAAGAACAGGGCGTCCTGAGCTGGCGCCATCGAGTTGTAGTAGTCCTTGGCAGCCAGCGGGACGAGCAGCTCGTTGATCAGCGGCAAGCCGAGGCGCGAGACCTGCACCCAGGGGCCGGTCGCGTCCTGCGTCCTGACCTGTTCGCTGGCGATGAGCGGGGGAACTCTGCGAATGGTGACGCGTGGCCGGCTCGCGGTCGTCCAGATGCCCAGCATCACGTCTCGACCACTGGCAGCGGCGTTCCGCCGCACGAGCTGGGTGATCGGAACCTGCAGGGCAATTGTGTGGACGTTGTAGCCAGCGATGTAGTCGACTCCGCGCACTGCACCACCGCCACCGCAGCCGGCGGCCGTGTTTGGGGCCGCTTGACAGCGGATGCGCAGCAGATCGAACAAGCTGCCCAGGTCGGCGTAGAACGGATCGTCCCGCTGTCCGGCAAAGACACGGCCGTTGGCACTGAGGTCACCACCCAGCGGATAGACGGTGGTCTGCGCCAGCGCTTCGTATGCCGCTGCCGAGCCGAAGGTATAGGTTCCGGCATAGACCGGCGGCGTGAGCTGATCGCGCAGCAGTACTGTGGTCGCGCCATCGCGCTCGACGCGAGTCACGCTGTAGCGCTGCCGAACTTGCAGAGCAGCAGCATCGCGGGCCGCGACGGGATCACTGGCCAAGAGGATGCTCTCGGGCTTCAGGTACTCGGTGCGGAAGCGAAACTGATAGGTGATGTCTTCGATGGCATCGCCGGTATTGTCGACCTTGATCTCGTACAGTACGCCGTCGGAAAAGCGGGGCCAGTTGGGGCCCCCCCCCGGCTCCTCAAGCGGCCAGTAGTTGGCGATGATCACCAAGCTGTTGGGAGCCAGAGCCAGGTCGGTGGCGTTCTGCGGCGTGCGAAAGGCGTAAAGATCGGTCGCATCTGCCGCTGGGTCCTCGGACAATAGCGGTGCATCGCGGTGACTTGAGGCAAGTGCGCTGGGCGACAGCAGCAGCGCTGGCAGCAGCCAGCTGCCGACCCGGCTGAGGGGGCCGCGCACAGTCTCGCGAGCACGCCCGGCCGACTGATCGGTACATGGCCGCGAGATCTTGCGGTGCGAGGAGGGCAGCGGGGTCCGAATCCGTGTCATGTGCATCTGCCTTGCTGCGGTGCTACGGCATCGCGACGAAAACCAAATCGACAACAGCTGGCCAGCGCCTACGGCGACAACAGCAGCACGGCCCCGTCGAGCGGTAGCTCGGTGGGGGTGGCCGAGCTAGGGCTGCTTGACGGCAGCACCGCATCGATAGCGACCCAACGATCGGCGGCGCTGGCCCGCGACAGGCTGGTGGCATCGGTGACGGCCGGCAACACGACGTCCTGCAGGGCCCCATCGGGCGAGATGCGCTGCAGCCAGGGCTCTGAGCCGGAGGCGACGGCGGTTGTGAACAGCACATCGGGGCTGTTGCGGCCGGCTGCGCAGACTCCGCTCGGGAACGACAGGGCCAGCGGCCGCTGATTCACCTGCAGTAGGCGCTCGCCCACGCGACGAAAGAGTGCGCCACGCTGGCTGCCTGCCGCATCGGCGTCCGCGACATAGAGGCTGCCATCGCTGGCCTGCGCTAGGCCGATTGGCTGCGACAGCGGCGAGCCGCGGAAAATCGGCGTCGCATCTTCGCCGCTGAGCGGGGCCTGCCACAGTGCTGCCTCGGTCCCCGCGGCAGTGGCGATGCGGCCAGTGATGTAGACCGAGCGCTCATCGCGAGCCAGCGCGGCTGCCGACGGATAGGTGGGGCTGCTGCTGCCACCTAAGCGCCGAAAACCAGCCCCTGCCGAGCCGGCATAGACCGCACCACTTGGCGCATCAGCGCCCGCTGCTCCGTAGTCCACGATGACCAGCTGTGAGCCGTCTGTCGTCGCCAGAATCGCCACCGGAAACGCGAGCGAGAGCGCCGTGGACACAGCCGAGAGCGCACTTCCTACCGCCCCCTGGTACAGCTGGTAGCTGCCCGCTTCATCCATGGCGAGCAGGTACAGCGTGGAGCCATCCGCTGACAGTGTCGCGGCGGCAGGACGGTGAGCGGTCAAGAGCCGCGTGCTCCCCTGCGGCACCGCTTCGCCCGGCTGCGGCTTGGCGGGAGACTCCGTCGGTCGGCAGGAAGTGGTGGTCGCCAAACAGCTGGCCACGGCCAACAGCCCGGCTGCCCCCTGCGCTACCCATGTCTGGTGCGGACACATTTCTGCGATGAGACTATGTAACCAGAACTTCCCGTGAGCTACCAGGGCTTCTTCGCCGCACAGCGGGTCTTGCACAGTGGCTAGCGCGCCGCCTGCACAAGGTGACTATGCGGTTAGCTGGGGATTGCCAATCGCAGGGTTCGGTTGCGCCGTGGCGGGTTGCCGCGTGCGCGATGGTTCAGAGGAAGGGGAGGGGACGAGGCTCAGGCGGAGCGAGCCGCGTCGACGCGCTACTGCACGTCGACCGAGGAGTCGCTGTCATAGCTGGCGGCGGTTGGCGGACGGGTACCAGCGCAGCGGAAGTTTACGACCTTGCCGCTCGGAGGCGGCTGGTTGCCCTGACGCCAGACTCCAGCGACGGCAGTATCCTGGCAGCGGCCGACCGTGCTGGTCACGGCGCAGTAGCAGTCCTTGGCTTCCGGCATGCAGGCGGCGACGATGTTCGGGTTGCTGATGATGGGCTCTGCTTCCTTTGCCCACGCATTGCAGCAGGTCGCGCTGCACTGCGGCAGGTAGGTATCCGGCAGTGAGTCGGGCTGATTGGCGTCGACAAAGCCAACCAAGCAAGCCGGCTGACCGTTCTGCACCAGCGGCTTGACGGCGAGGCAGTCACCCTTGACGGCCTTGACCACCTTGTCGGCGATTAGGTCAAGGGCCTTGCCGTAGTTGGCGGCGTCGCAGATGCTCTGCTCGACGTAGACCGAGGGGTCGAACTTGCGGATGAAGGAGGACAGTCGGAGCTGCGCCTGACCGAAGAAGCCCTTCGCGCTCGTGGTCAGCATCATCGTCGGATCGGGGTCGTAGCAGGCCGCCTTGGTCTTTTCACCGCGGTTGAGGACGTTGGTCGACACATCGGTGCCCACGCCATCGACCTCGAAGCGACCAACGCCGGTGTGGCCACGGGCCTGGAAGTCCTGGATCGACGGCGTCCAGATGCCGGCCAGGATCAGCTTCTCCTTCGGGCGCAGCGCCGAGAGGAACTTGACGTACTTGTCGACCGGCTCAAGGTAGTTGCCGGGGCGCTCCTTGCAGTTGTGCTTCAGGCCGCCCGAGACCAGCGGCTCGTCACAGACCAGCGACTTGGCAATGCAGCGGTAGTCGAGGTTGAAGCACTTGTAGTCGGGATCGGGGTTGGTGGTGCCGCAGTTGGTAGCGGCGGGATCGAGGTACTGGCGCTGCGCTAGCTGGACCGAGCAGTCATCTTCGTCGGTAATGAAGATGACTGCGAGGACCGAGTTATCCCGCAGGAAGCCCTTGTTCTCGTTCAAGTGGCCATCGAGCGCGCGCTTGACCGACTCCAGGGGCGACTCGACACCGCAGCCGTAGTCACCGACCAGGCCGATACACTGGAAGGCGCGCTGGGCGATCTCGCTGGGGGTGAGGGCGCCGGGATTGGTCGGCGTGACGTTGACGCTGGTGCCGTCCTTGGCAATCCACAGGTCGCGCGGCACAAACGAGGGGTCCTGGCACAGGCCGGTCGTCATCGCCTTGCAGGCGAGGGCGAACTCGGTGTTCTGATCGGAAGCCGGGATGCGGCTGGTACAGGGCTTGTTCTGCAGCAAGCCATCGTCGCCCTTGGCGGTATTGCAGCGGACCTCAGTCGATCCGGGGAAGGTGGTCTTGCCAGGCGGCAGCGTGCCTACGTCCGACGTGACGACGCCGATGTGATAGTTCGCCTTGGTGGCGTCGATCTTCTGCATGAAGGTCGGGATCGCCTTGGCGATGGCTTTCTGCTTCGGACTCATCGACGTCGAGTTGTCCACCATGAACAGGATGTCGATGTCCTTGGTGAGCTTGGTATCGACGACGTCGGCGCTCATTACCTTGAAGCAGGCGTTGAGGGCGGCGGTCCGCTCAGCGTCGGAGGCGCCGGGCGGAATCGGACACGGCTGGCTCAGATCTGGCGCCGTGCAGGCGGAAAAACCACTGAGCATACCCAGGCTAAGACCAAGACCAGCTAGCGAATGGGACAACAGACGACGACTCATCTGAAACTCCTTTTTAGGAATCTAGGCAGAACTGGCAGGCTCCGTTTCCCCACATCCCCAAGTGCCGCGCTGTGAGCCTAGACAGTGTCTGCAGCACGTGCCTACCCGGCCGCATTGTACTTCAAACCTTACAGGCGAAGGAAAGGCAAAATTTCTGCGCAATCGACCGCAGTTAGCTGGCGCAGCTTGGAGGCGCAATTTAGGAAGATCATCAGCGACGGTAGGAAGTTGCCTGCCAGACCGCACATAGGAGTGTCGCTCCTACCTTGGGAAGATGATCTGCTGGAATAGGAACCTGGTTGGAGGAGACTCTCTGAGTCCGGATAGGAATCTGCCTGGAAGCTCCTTCGTACTCCTTCGTCATATGATGAGACGAAGGCGGCACTGGCCGCGCGGTGCTCCCTGACGAATCGGTGAAACTTTAGGAATGTCTGGAGGATGGCCGGCTTTTGGCGTGATCCAGACAAGGAGCGAAAATGGTGAAGATAAGTACACGCAAGGTTCTGGGGTCGGTGTTGGCGGTGGCGGTCACCTGCAGCCTGGCCATGCCGCAGCAGCGCGCCGAAGCTGGCAGCTACGTTCTGCAGGGCAATGAGCTAAAGCTTCCCGCTCCCGTGCTCTTCGAGACTGGGGGCGACAAGCTGCGGCCAGAAAGTGATGCGGTGCTGGAAGTGGTGGCCAGCTACCTGAGGGAAAAGACATATATCTCGCGGCTGCGCATTGAAGGGCACAGCGACAATCAAGGCAGTGCTGCGCAGAGCCAGGCGCTGACCGAAAAGCGCGCGCTGAGCGTCGGGCGCTGGCTGATCGCACACGGCATCGATTGCAAGCGCCTGCTCGCTGTCGGCTTTGGTAGCAGCAAGCCGGTGGCTGACAACGGCACAGCCGAAGGGCGGGCCCAAAATCGCCGCATCAGCTTCGTCAATGCCGCCCTCCGCGGTCGCGCGATCGGTGGGCTGCCAGAGGACGGCGGGGGCCGGGTCGCCGGCGATCTCTGCCAGTAGCGTGAACAGGGTGGTGGCGAGGCGGTAGGCCTGGGCCAACCTGAGGGCCGCCGTCCTGGCCCGGGGGGCTGCTCACTCGATAGCGCGCCGCAAGCGCCGTGGATGAGCAAAACGCTATCCCCTCGTATCGTTATACGATTATAATTTCTGAATTGCTTCGGGGGCGAAGGCATAGATGAGCAGATTTCTTCCCATCGAACGTGTTGGTATGGCTCTGGCCTTGCTTGGCGCTGGATCGTTAATGTGCGATTCTCTGCCCAACGCTGATGCGCGTCATCGAATGCGGCGCGAGCGTGAAAAATATGAATGTAGACCTTCGCAGGAAGCCGCGAATGCTGATTTGGAGAAGGCGCGCCGACTTTGGGAAAGCGGCATGATTTATTATGATACAAAAGACTATCAGAAAGCAAAATCCGAATTTCAGAACGCTTATGATATTTCGCATTTACCTGATTTCTTGATTAATCTCGCCCAAACCAGTGCGAAGCTGGACCAGCCCGGCGACGCGCTCAAATACCTGGAAACCTATGTGCAGGAATGCCCGGGAGCGCCCGATGCACCTCTGGCCCGGCAGCGGATCGAGGATCTGCGAATCGCGCAAGCCATCAAAGAGGGTGAGAAACCACCCCCGGCGCCGGTGCGCCTGCCGCCGAAGCCGGCGCTGGCGCTGATGGGTAGCGGCGCCGCGCTGCTGATCATCGGGGCTGGATTAGGCGGGGCGGCGATCGCTGCGGGCAAGCAGGTTGGTAATCCGGCCAACCACAACACGGTCTTTAATATCGATTTGCAGAATGCCGAACGACGGGGCAGGGCACTTGAGGGGGCGGCGATCGCTTTTGACGTCTTGGGCGCACTGGCCTTGGTGAGCGGTGCCGCGTGGACCGCTTCCTGGTTGTACGAGCAAAAGACCGGGCTGTCATTGGCTTTATCTCCCCGCCTGGGGGGATTTGCGCTGTCGGGGAGTTTTCAATGACAAGAAGATGTTGCCGAACGCTGGCACTGCTAATTTCGACGATCACTAGCTGCTATACTCCTGATTTGACGAAAGAGATATACCTCTGCGATCGCGGCAAGTGTCCGGAGGATTTTTACTGTATTGATAATAAATATTGCACCAAAAAGCTGGATGATTGTGTGGTGGGCGGGGTTCAAATTAGCGATACAGTGACTGCCTGCGTCGGTCGAACGGATACGAACAATCCCAATACCGCCTGTGCCGGTGGTGCGACGGTCAGCAAGTGCGATATGCAGACGTTCGAAAAGAACCTCTGCACCGGCATCAATATCTGCTCGTACTGCTGTCGCTAAGCAGCGCGGCGTCCATCGCTGAAAGAGCCACGCTGACACCAGCGCTCGGCAGCGCCTCTCGGACCGCGCGACCTCCGATGACGTCAAGCCTGCAACAGGCTGTTTTGCGCTGGCCCGTCTCGCGATACGATACGACTACCCATGCGCATCTCTCGACGCGTCGGCAACATCGCCGCCGCCTGTGTGACGTCCGCGCTGCTCGCCGCCGGTGGCTGTGCCCATCCCCAGAGCCCGACGCGGCCGGCCACTCCGCCGGTGTCGGCGTCTCCACCTCCGCCGGTTGCCGGCGCCCCTCTGCTGAGCAATCTGCCCCCGCTTCCTCCGCTTGCCGGCGAGGAAGATGCCGAGCGGGTGCGAACCGAGCTCGATGGCCTGAGCATGGAGCAGCCGCGCTGGGCCCAGCTTCGGCTGCAGCTCTTGCGGTACTACGTGGGAGCTGCAGGTGCTGCCAGCGAGCAAGGCCAGCTGGACGAGGCATTTGCACTTTTTTCCAGCACTCTCCGACTGTTTGAAGCCCAGGAGCTGCAGGCCGCGACGGTGGCGGTCCCCCCTGAGCTGCTGGATCTAGCCGGCAAGCTGGATCGCCTGTTTAGCAAGCGCGGTTCGCATCCGCAGGTGGTTACGTCGCTTATGGTGCAGCTGTCGGCGCATCCCGGCGATGCGGCGCTGCGGCTGCGCTTGACCCAGATCCGTGACTGGGTGGCCCACTCGGACGATGGCATGCGCAGCCTGATGCGCGGTCGCAGTGGCTCGCTGCCCGACCTGCTTGCCGCACCGCCCCCGACGCTAGAGTCCGACTTGGAGCAGGCCTATCGGCTGTGGCCAGCCCGCGTTGTACGCGAGGAGCTGGTGCCACTTTATCGCACTGAAGCGCAGCTCCTGGCGACGGGGGGGAAGAAGTCTTCGCGTGACTTTCTGCAGTCGCTGTCGGCGACGCTGCGGCGCAAGGGCCTGAGCAACAGCCCGGCGTTTAAGCTCGGGCGCGCCTATCTGCGCGCTTCGCTAGCCACGGAAGCAGTCGCGGCGATCAAGCAGCTGGGGCAGCTGGCGCGCTTGTCTGGCGAAGAGGCCAGGCTGCTGACGACGATCGAGGAGACGCTGGCCAGCCCGCCGGGGGCGGCTGACGAAGGGGAGCGGCTGCTGCCTGCCATCAAGCTGGCAACCACCCTGGCGCAGAATGCCGAGGATGCGGAGGTCAGCCTGCAGATCTGTCGCGATGTGGCGCAGCGCTCGCCGAAGCTCTTGCCGGCCCAGCTGTGCGTCGGCGAGCTGGCAGTTGCCCTCGAACGCAAAGGCCTGGCGCTGCAGGCCTTTGAGCGGGCTCGCGGCCTGGCTCCGGGCGAGCGCCCAGTGTGGGAGATGCTGGGCCGACTGTACCTGGATCGCCTCGGAGACCTTCTGGTCGAGGAGCGGACCGGTGAGCTTGAGGCCGAGCTGAAGAAGATCGAGACGTTTTACGACGGCATGCGGCAGCAGTTTCCGCAGCAGCCACCGACGACGGGCGTAGCTTTGGCCTTGGCCGAGGTCGGGCGGGGCTACTACAACGCGGGCCGGCTGGGTGACGCCGTGCGCTATCTGGAGCGCTCGAATACGGTGGAGCCCAATGCGGTGGCGCTGGAACAGCTGGGGGTGCTGCAGCTGCGCAGCGGCGATGTTACGGCTGCCGCTGCTACCCTGGAGCGAGCGCGCGCGGTCTTTGCCGCCAACAGTCACGCCGATCCGCAAGTGAAGGCGCTGTACTCGGCCCGGCTGGGGCGCCTGATCGCCGAGGCGCTCGATGCGCAGCCCGACGGGGCCAGCAAGGCCAAAGAGACGCGAGAACGGGCGCTGCGGCAGTTTGCCGCCTTGCTGGACAACGGCAACCTAAGCGGCGATCGGGCCGCGGATGCCGAGGTCGAGCGGGGCAAGCTCTACTACCAGCAGGGAGACCGCGAGCCGGCCCTGGCGGCATTTCGTCGGGCGGCTGAGCAGGGCCGAGGCGAGCCTGAGTCGCGCGCTCCCGGGCAAGCCTTCGTCGACATGCTGGCTTTCTTGGTGCCCCGTGGCGAGCTCGATGAAGTGGTGAGCATGTACCACCGGGCGCTTGGCGTCCGCTTGCCGCAGAACATGAAAGTGTACTGTTCGCTGTGGGTTAACGACCTGTTGCTGCGGGCGGGGCAGCCGGCGGATCCCTTGGCTCAGGCCTTCCTGGGCTCAGTGCAGGGCAACAAGTGGCATGCCGACCTGGCGCGCTGGGCGCTGGGCGCGATCACGGAGCAGGCCCTGTTGCAGCATGCCGACACGACGGGGCGCCAAGCCGAAGCGCGGTTCTACATCGGTATGGAGCGGCTGCGTCGCGGCGACAAAGCCGGCGCGATGGAGCAGTGGCGCAAGGTGCTACAGACGCAGATGCTGGGCTATTTCGAGCACGAGATGGCGCGCGAGTACCTGCGGCTGCAGGGGGCCCCGACCGCTCCGCAGGTGACGCGCAGCGCTCCCCCAGTCAAGCCGCGCTCAGCGCCCCCCCCGGGCAGCATCTAGGCTACTTGCGTTGTGAAGCTGTGGCACTGCTGCCGCCTTCGGCATCGTCGCTGCTTGAGCTGGCAGCCAGCTGGCGAAGCCACTTCACTCCGTCGCTACGTTTCTCGGCCTGCCGGTACAGGTCGATGAAGGAGCGGAGGTCGCCGTCGACGAGCGCCAGCAGCCGCTGCTGGAAGTCCGAGGAGCGATGATAGACGCTAAAGGACAGCAGCACGGCGTTGTTGAGCGGGCCTTCAGCCAGCCGGCGATAGCGGGGCCCGCTCGGGAAAGCGGCGCGATAGCTGGCTTGGAGCTTGGCAAAGAGATCGCTGCGTCGCCGCTCAATATCGCTGGTCGGCCAGCGCTCGCGCTGTGCCTCGGCGTAGTACGCAGCCGCCTCCTTGAGTGCCGGCTCCAGCCAGGCGGAGAAGGCGCGATGTCGCTGTTCCTCGGCCTGCGCTAGCTGGTGCACCATCGCGCTCTGCGCCGCCGAGCCGCGCTCTCGGAAGAACTGCGCCGCGCCCTCGACGCCGACCAAGGTGGCATAGCTTTCGTTGAGCTCCGAGGCCGAGCGGAGGTAGGCCGTGGAGTGCGCCATCTCGTGCAAGATCACCTCGACCGTCTGCACCTCTCCCTCGGGGCCAGGATGATCGAGCATCGACGCATAGATCGGCGAGATCAGATAGCCGAGTGTGGAGTAAGCCCCGACCGGGCGAACGTAGACATCGTAGCCGCGCGCTTCGAGCTGCTTGGCTTGCTTCTGGGCATCGCGCCGGTCGAAGAAGCCGAGGTACGGCACTGTCCCGACGAGAGGAAACCGCCAGCGCAGAATCCGCCACGCGCTGCGCGGCGCCGCCGTCAGGTTGTAGGCAACCGGGCCACCCGTGTCGACAAAGCGCTTGAACTCGGCACCGCCGCGTAGCCCCAACACATCGATGCCAAACTGGCGAGCCTCGAGAGCGAGCTGCAAGCGCTCGCGCAGCGCTGGTGGCGTTGCCGGATCGGTAAGGACATCGTCGACATGCCGGCGGATGCGCAGCAGGTGCAGCTGTCCCCAGGCTTGTTGGCTCAGATAGCGCGCCGAGAAACATCCCGACTCGGCCAAGAGCGGCAGGAGCGTGAGCCAGACCCAGCTCCGGCGCAGCAAGGACGCACTGTGCGACGGCGCGCTCAGCCGGGTTGCCAAGCGATCCGCGGCCGTCACCCCACTCGCCGTCACTTCGATGACTCCTCACTATGTAGCTGCTCGCGCAAGCGCTCTGCGGTGTGCGCAAACTCGTCGAGCAGGCGATCAATGTTGGCGTCGCGTTGTCGGCGCTCAATGCTGCCGCAGAGCCAGTCTTCCTGTAGCGCCTGCCAGCGCGCCTTGGTCTGGGCTAGCTCGCGCTGGTAGGCCTCGTAGCGTCGGCGCAGCGGCGCGCGGCCCAGCAGGTAGGTGGTGGCACTGGTGGTCAGCGCCAAGGCTAGCCCAGCCGGCCCCAGACGGAGCATCCCAACCGAAAGCCCCAGCCACACCAAGAGCTGCGGCATGCGCCACAGCAAGAGCGGCAAGGTCCGAAACTCAGTCGCCCAGATCAGCGCGAAGGCGTGCAGACGTGGGTCATCCTCCAGCGCCTTGGGGCGGAAAAAGTGAGCAATGAGTTGCCCGGGCGACAGCGGGGCGCTTACCGGCGGGGTCCGCGCGGCGTGGGCGACGGCTTGCTGCCGGGCGTTGCGGTGAAACAAGACCTGCTCCCAGACCTCGACGACGAGCTGGCGCTCAAAAGCTTCGTAGTCCTTGTAAATCGTCTCGGGCCGCTGCTTGTTGTCAACCAGCTTTAGGTTGGCCTTGGCGGCCCGCCCCTCGGGGTCCAGCCGTAGCGACTCGCGGAAGCGCTGCCGTGCCTGGACCGGGCGACCCTGCGCCAGGTCGACGCAGCCCAAGTTGTTCCATGCCAGGGCATTGTTGGGCTCGATAGTTAGAGCTTGCTGATAGCAGGCCTTGGCGCGAAGGCGATCGCCCATCGAGCTGGCGACGTAGCCAAGAGTGATGTGATTCGAGGCCCGCTCGGGTCCAAGCGAGACCGCTTTTTCCGCCGCAGCCAGTGCCTCGGGTTGGCGACGCAGCTCAACCAAGAGCTCGGCATAGGCCCGCAGGTACACAGGCTCCTCAGGGGACAGGCGCAGCGCTTCACGGTAGGCGGCCTCTGCCTCTTCCCGTCGCTTGCACTCGTTTTGGGCATAGCCCAGAAGGTAATGACAGTGCGCTTCCGTCGGTTCGACAGCGATGGCCGCTCGCAGTGAGCCGAGGGCTTGCTCAGGCTTGTCAAGATGCAAGAGGCAGAGGCCGTGTAGCTGCAGGGCCTCGGCATTTTGTGGCGAGGCACTGAGGGCCTTCTCGACCTCAAGAAGCGCAGCCTGCTCCCGTCCAAGATCGAGCAAGGCACGAGCCCGCTGCAGCTGCTGCCGAGCAAAGTCGTTCGTCGCGGGCAGGCGCTTGCCGGCGCCACCCCCGCCACCAGCGGATGAGCCACCGCCCCCGTCGCCCCGCGAGCCGCTGGCTGGGCTCATGCCGGAAGTCCGTGCGCTGAATTTGGGCCCAGGACATGGGCTGATAGAGATGCCAAGACCGCCACAAACGCAGCTTATCACGCTCGCTTTTTTGGTTGCCAAGCCAATCGCGCCCGTGATAGGAAGGCCAACACCAAGATGCGTCTTCTATGCTCACAGTGGAAGGATGGGAAGATTTCACCCCCTTCTTCAAGGGCCTGCTTCTCTCTTGCAGCGAACCAGCAACCGAGCTTGGATGTGGTGAGCGATGGACTTCTCAATGTTTGATGACGAAACAGATGACGTCGGTCAGGAAGTTGAGGCGTTCTGCCCGCGGTGCAAGGGAGACACAACGCACATCGTTGTTAGCCGGTATGAGGATGAGATCCGCCGGGTCCGCTGCTCCAGCTGCGACGATATTCATGCCTTTCGACGCCCGCGTGGCGAAGAGAGTGATGAGCCAAGTGAGCAGCCAACGAAGCGCAAGATGGCCAAAGCCAAGCCGACCTGGGAACAGGTGATGAACCGCCGCCGGGGAACGCCGCGTGCGTATACCGGCGAGGACATCTATGGCGAACTCGACATCATTTCCCACCCGGTCTTCGGACTGGGCTTTGTGTCGGAGCTCATCGGTCAGAACAAGGTTGAAGTCACGTTCCAGCACGACAAGCGCATCCTGATCCATAACCGTCGCATGCTGCCCCTTCATCAGGTCCTGCGGCAGCGACAGGAGGCGGAAGCGAAGGCTCGCAGTGATAGCAAGTCACGCGGGCGTGACGGTGTTCGAGGAGCTGTGAAGCCGCGCCTGGTTAAGCCGCCTGTTCCTGCTCGCGCGGCGGAGCCGGAGCTTGATGAGATCGAGCTCCCGGATGTCCCAATGGACGAAATCCCGGATGTCATGCCCGGATCACGTGGGCCCATGCCGATGGGCAAGCCCGCGAAGCTTTCACCGCGGGCGCTCAAGGCGCTGGAAGATGATGATGAGGATGACGGCGCCGAAAAGGAAGAAGGCGAAGAGGCTACCGGCAAGCGTCGCGGTCGCGGTCGCCCCGCTGGCTCTGGTGCCGCCCCGCGAGCGGTCGCCGCAGCACCGCGCGAGCCGGATGACGACGACGAATCGGCGGAGTCGCGCCGGAAAGCCGCACGTAGCTCACAAATTGCCGCACGGATGGAGCGCGTCAAGCTAGCCCGGAAGGCAGCGACCACCGACGCTAGCGCCAGCCCGCCAGCTGCAAGTTCTCGAGGGGGTGGCGGTCCTGAGTTGCAGCCCACAGCTCCCAGGAAAGGCAAGGCTGCCGAGGCTGTGTCGGAGTCCGGCGCCGGGAAGGACGTGGCACGAGCGCCTTCGAAGTTGGGCGGGAAATCGAGCAAAGCCTCCGTCAAGGAAGTCAGTGCCGAAGAGGTCCTGCCCGCAGGCAAATCGCCCAACCTGCCTCCTGCCGACAGTGTGGCTCCCAAGGGCTCGGTGAGCCGTGTTGCCAAGGCCGCGGCGGCGGTAGCCATCCCTGGCAGCGGCAAGAAGCCGCCAGTAGCCAAGGCAGCAACGGCTGCGGCCTCGCCCGAGGGCTCTTTGCCGGCCAGCAAGCCAGTGTCTCCCAGCGTGTCTGCAAGTGCCAAGAAGCCAAAAGGTGGCACTGATGCGGTAGCTCCGACCGCGGGCCCGAGTGCCGGGCCAGGGCGCGCTGCTCAGGGGGCGCGTAGCGCGACGGTAGTCAGTAAGACCGAGCCATCGCCGTCCAGCAAACCAGGCAAGGCGGTAGCTGAGCAGGCTACCTCATCAGCGAAGATGCCAGCCACTGCAGCGAAGGCGAAGCCGCCCGCGAAGCCCTCTGCCCCTCGCGTTGTCGACAAGAAGCCGCGAGCACTAACGGCAACTCCGAGCAAGACTGGAAAGTTGATGGCGGCGAAGGCCGCTTCGGCAACCAAGGCCTCGGCCGGTAAGGTCCAGGCCGTCAAGAAAGCGTCACCGAAGTCGCGCTCGATTAAGGTTGTTTCTGCCAGAGCGTCAGCGACCAAGGCTACCCCTGCCAAAACGGCGACGGCCAAACCAGCGGTTGGCAAGCCTGCCAAGTCCGCCCCGTCCAAGGCGCCTGCTAAGAGTGCTGCGGGCAAGACTGGCGCGAGCAAGCCGGCTGTTGCTCGGCCAGCCTCGCCGTCTAGGGCCGGGTTAGCCAAGCCATCTTCGGCCAAGTCGTCTCCGCGATCAGCGATGTCTGCCCCGCCGGCAAAGGCCAAGCCAAGTAAGAAGGTCGTGGCGACGTCCGGTCGGACTAGCAAGGGAACGACCACAGCCTCGGCTAAGGTTGCGAAAGCTGCGTCGGCGTCGAAGACGGCGCAAAAGTCCTCCGCAAAGAAGCCTGCCAAGCCCTCCTCTCGTCGCTAAGATTCTTCTCGTCAATCTTGAGTAAGCACAGCGCCTGGGTGCTATGCACCCGTGCTGCCTGGCCTGGACGCTGCTGGCGTGAGCAAGCCTGCGCCAAGCCAGTTCTGCACATCGGTGCACAGCGGAGCGTGAGCGGACGACTGCGCGCAAAGAACCCCGGCAGCCAGCCGTACCGTTCCAGATTTCTTTTCGCTGTCATTGTGATAGAGTGACTAAGTGGCCAGGTTGGGGCCCGGCGCTCGCGTCGGCGATCAGTTTCAGATTATTCGCAAGATCGGTGAAGGCGGTTGCGGCGAAGTCTATCTAGCTGAACAGACTACGCTGGGCCGTAACGCCGTCGTCAAGTTGATGCACACGGAGCTCTCGCGCGATCCTTCGTACGTCGCGCGGTTTCAGCGTGAAGCTCGACTGGCGGCACGGCTCATTCACCATCACACCGCTGCGATCTACGCTTTTGGCGAGACACCCGAGAAGGTGCTCTGGATCGCCATGGAGTACATCGAAGGCGAGAGCCTTCATAATGTGCTCGCTCGCGAGACGCCACGTCAGATTGCCGAGCTGCTCACACCCGTCGCTGACGTCCTGGATCGCGCTGGATCGATGGGTGTCGTCCATCGCGATGTGAAGCCTGACAATATTCTCGTTGGGCCGGATGGCGAAGGTCGGCGGGCGGTCTTGCTGGACTTTGGGCTTGCGCGGCCGATGGAGGATAATGACAAGCTGACCGCGGTGGGCGTCGCGGTGGGCTCACCGACCTACATGAGCCCGGAGCAGGTCTTTGGTCCGTCGGTAGATAGCGCCACAGACCGCTATGCCTTCGGCATCATCTTGTACATCGCCGTTGCGAAGCGGCCGCCGTTCCGTCACGACGACCGCGTGCAGCTTGTGCTGATGCACAAGCGGAATCCCGTCCCTGCCCTGAACTCAATGGTGCCGCAGATCCCTGCGAACCATCCCTTGGACAAGTTCTTCGCGAAAGCTCTGGCCAAGCAACCGACGGAGCGGTTTCCGTCGGCCAAGGTCATGATTGAAGAGTTTGTTAAGGCAATGGATGAGGCGCCACTGCCCCTGTTCGGCGACGCTTCTGCAAGCTCACAGAGCGGCCGTGGCGGATCCTCTAAGGCTGTTGAGCAGCGGCCGCCAGCTGCCGTGCCCCCGCCTCCTCAAGTGGCAGCAGGCAGCGTTCCGCCCAAGAGGCCGCCGCCTCCACCTCCTGGCGCTGGAGCCAAGCCGCCTGCTGCACCAACTAGTATTGCACCAGCCCTGCGGACCACTCTGCCCGTCGGAAGCGGCGAGGCCGGCTCTGCAGAGCCCGGCCGAAATCGGGCCGA
The DNA here is from genome assembly GCA_964628555.1 of uncultured Myxococcales bacterium. Taxonomy (GTDB): domain Bacteria; phylum Myxococcota_A; class Polyangia; order Palsa-1104; family JAEUJZ01; genus JAEUJZ01. The sequence goes on from CAZVMD010000006.1 coordinate 47,456, forward strand.
TGGTGTACGGAGCATCGAAGCCTGGGGGGCGAGAGCGGCTAAGGCGGCTGCCCCGGCTGCGGAGTCGCGCTCGCCGGCCGCTACGGCGGCCCCGGTTGAGGCCACCAGTTCCGCTCCCGGACATCGTCGCTTGCTTGCTTGTTTGGGGAACACCTCTGAGGCGATCGATGTGTTCTCGGCGCAGCAGGTGACGCTCGGCAAGCACCGCGACTGCGACATTGTCGTGCGTGCATTCCCGACGCCGGAGAATGACTCGATCACGCACGGAGTGAGTCGCCAGCACGCCCGCATGATGGTGGCAAACGGGAAGCTGCTGATCGAAGATCTGCGCAGCCTAAACGGGACCTTTGTCGACGATCGGCGCTTGGCGCTCGGAACCCAGACAGCCCTCTCGGATGGCCAGTTAGTGCGCCTAGGACCGGTGCTGACCATCGAGGTTCGCATCTTCAAGTCCGGTGGCGCACTGCTGCGTCGCATCGACGAGTATCACGGCGGCTTTCCGGCATCGCTGGTTATCTGGAAAGAGGTAGCTCTCGGTGACCCAGTGCTTGGGCTGGTACCGGCCGGCGGCGATGCTCCGGTGCGCTGGGGGACAATTCGCAGCCACGGAGAAGGTGGCGAGCTTTGGTGGTTTGGACCCCAGGCCGTGTTGTGGCAACGGGCCGGGCGCAGCCTCACCGGCGCGCAATCGCTCGTGCCTGGGGATCGCCTAACCCTGGGATCTACCGTCATCGAGTGGGAGACCGGGATTAAGCCTGGGCTGAGCTAGCCTCCCACCGGAAGCCCCTCGGCGGCGTGTGCTGGTTAGCCTCTCTGCCGTCGCCGGCGTGTGTTCAGCCTTAGTGCTAGCAGGCTACCCAGTGCAATGGGCAGCAGCCCGACAGAGAGCTTGGTGTGCGCAGCAGAGCTCAGGCTGCAGCCTCCTGGAGTGGGCTCGGGCATGGCTCGCACCGGGATACCGAGCTGATCGGCATAGATGTTCCAGGCCATGGGGCAGATGCGTCCGACTGGGCTCTCAGCGGGACAGCTCTGCGGGCCGAGGGTGTCTTGGTACTGAAAGACGCGGGTTCGCTGCGTTGCCGACTGTTCCAGTCTGACGATGGCTGCTAGATCGGGCTGAAAGTTCCAGCCGCAGGCATACAGACCGTCTGGGCCTGACGACAGGCAGCGCGAGGTCGATACCGTCGAGACAGCCTCGAAGGGACCACTGCTCCTTTGGGTGTACAGACCGCTGGCTGTAGCGACGATGAGAGCCCCACTTTGTGGATCCCGCAGCATGTCGAAGATGCTAACGGTCAGGCGGAGGTGTTCGTGCGGCGCGGCGCTGGCCTGGCTTTGCAACAAGACCGTCACGGAGTCGACTCGTGCAGCGAGCCAGATGTCATGTGGCGCCTGCGGGTCGATCCACAGAGGGGTGATCTGCGATAGCGGCTGACCTCCCACCAAGTGAAATACCGTCTGCTGGCTAAAGGAACGGCCGCCATCTGAGGACAGCAAGAGCTTGGCTTGGCGAGGCGCTGCAGCGGTCATCATGCCAGCGACGATCGATTGTCCGTCCGCCGAGATCCGCAGCCCCGACGGCCAGGCATCGGGTACCTGCTGCTGCTGCTGCCAGGTTAGGCCGCGGTCGTCGCTGGTCCACAGGCTGGCGCCTCCGCCATCGCCGCTAGCCAGCGCCCAGATTCGTGGGCTCTGCGGCGTACTTTGGAGGCTGACGATGTAGAGGGAGGCCAGTGGGCCGGTAATGCTGTCCCAGCTGCAGCCGCCATCGCGCGATACCTGCATGCCAGAGCGGTCGGTTGCATAGAGCGTTCCGTCGCTGCCTGCGGCAAACAGGTGCTGCTGATAGCTGTTTATGGCCTCGTCGCAGATCCAGTGCCACTGCCCGGCTGGACGACCGACGAACAAGCCCCAGTAGGGAGTCGGCACCAGCATGTCCTGCCCGCGCCACAGAATCTGCTGTGGGGCGGGCACGCCGCCGTGGCCACGCGCAGGCTGCGGCCAGCCAGCACCGAGGAACAGCAAGAGGGGGATAAGCAGGCCAAGTCCGAGTCGGCGCATGACGAGGCGACTTTAGAGGGGGGGGGACGGCTCAGCAAGGCTCATTCGCTCGACCCACCGCTTTAGGTAGCCGCGGATGTGCGTCTTGGGGATGGCATCGTCGGCGCCGGCCGCCAGCAGGTGACGATTTGAGTCGCTGGAGCGTGAGATCCCCACGAGGTGCAGCGGCACACCAACGCTGTGGCGATAGCGGTTGAGTGTGGCCATGGCCTCGGCGCCGCTCTGTTCTCCACGCATCGAATAGTCCATCAGCACGATGCGCGGCCGACGCTGCTTGACGAGGTCCAGGGCCTCATCGGCGTGTTCGAAGACATGCAGATCGATCTGCGGCAGCCGATACTGGTGAGCCCGGCCGTGCAGCTCATCGTCGAAGATGAACACCGTCAGAGGCTGCTGGGGGGTCATTCCGTGCCCTCCGGGTCCTCGCCGTGGAATTTTTTTACGAGCAGCGAGCTTAGCCAGGCGGCGATGAGCCCGTTGGCGATGCCAGCGATGACATCGACGACGTAGTGCATGCGCAGATAGATCGTCGAGAGAATCAAGATGACCGCCGGCAGCAGGGTCAGGTAGGGCAGCGGTCGGAACAGATGCCGCAAGCGAAAGCTAAACGCGATCGAGATCACTCCGGTTGCGGTGTGCAGCGACGGAAATGCGTCGTCGGTAACCACCTGCATGGCGTTCCAGCCAGCGATAGCCCAGTCGTAATAGCCAAAGGCTCCGTGCAGGGGCGCGACGTCGGCGAAGAAGTAACGCGGCCCGCGGGCGGGCACCAGCATGTACAGGAAGAACCCCAGGCCGAGCTCGAGCACCAGCGCAAGCTGAGTCGCACGAAACGCTTGCCGGTAGCGCATCCGCGGCGTGCCATCGTTGTCGTTTACCGTCGGGATATAGGCCGGCGCAACGGTCAGCATCAGCACCAGGTACGACGAATATCCCAGCGCCATGATCTCGGTCAGCAGCGGGCTGCGAAAGGGCGCCAGCATCTCGCTCGGCACGCCGCCGAACAGCCAGCGATCGAGCGCCGCCAGCTCTGGGTCGAGGGCCCGGCCATGGACTAGCCGGGTGTAGGGATCGACCTGAACGTAGAGGGCGATCAGGGCGACGAAGGGACCCCACTCGGCCAGCCCATGCCAAAACGGTCGCCGGCACAGGAAGCAGACAAACATGCCGAGGAGCGCGCCGAGCAGCGGCTCCCACATCATGGTCAGGTTGAAGCGCAGCTGGCCGCCGACCGCGACGACCATGCCGAGGATAAGTACCCAAAAGCCGAGCGCGACAAAGCCATCGATGCCGAGGACTTCGATGCTTCGTCGGGCGGCTGAGGGAACGGTAGGAGTCGCTGTACTCGCGGCGTCGTCGAGGACAAGCGGGGGATGGTCGATTTGTTCAACCTCTCCGGGAGGGGCGGTGTTCTCGTCGATCACGGATGGGCCTACTCAAGAACTACATATCTGAAGTCGAGCCGACGGCCAACGAGGTTGCGCGGGAATGTTGTAAGCATGGGCTGTGCCGCTCTCTTGACGGCCGGGCAAGCGTGCTTAGCTTGCGTTGCTGAAAACCTGAACATCAACGCAATCTAGCGCGGTTTCCTGCATGCTCTCTGGTCGACACGCCGACCTGGTGGGCGCAGCCGCTCGGAGGAGAGCCAATGGGAAAGATGATCGGCATTGACCTGGGTACGACCAACTCTGTCGTATGCATCATGGAAGGGAAGGAGCCCAAGGTCATCACCAACGAGGAAGGCGGACGCCTGACACCGTCTGTGGTCGCCTTTGATGACAAGGGAGAAGTCCTGGTCGGTCAGATCGCCCGCCGGCAGGCCATCACCAACCCCGAGAACACGGTTTATTCGATCAAGCGCTTCATGGGCCGTCGCTTCGAAGAAGTCGGCGACGAGACGCGGCGCGTGCCCTACAAGATCGTCAAGGCCGCCAATGGCGATGCCGGCGTCGAGCTACGCGGCAAGCGCTACTCTCCGCCGGAGATCTCGGCCCGCATCCTTGGCAAGCTGAAGCGCGCCGCAGAGGAGTATCTGGGCGAGAAAGTGACCGAAGCGGTTATCACCGTCCCGGCCTACTTCAACGACGCGCAGCGCCAGGCCACCAAGGACGCTGGCCGCATCGCTGGCCTTGACGTCAAGCGCATCGTCAACGAGCCGACGGCTGCCGCTCTGGCCTACGGCCTGGACAAGGGCAAGGACCACCTGATTGCCGTCTATGACTTCGGCGGTGGCACCTTCGACATCTCGATCCTTGAGGTCGGTGAGAAGGTCGTTGAGGTTATCTCGACGAACGGCGATACCCACCTCGGTGGCGACGACATCGATCAGCGCATCATCGACTGGCTGGTGGCCGAGTTTAAGAAGGACACCGGCATCGACGTCAGCCGCGACAAGATGGTCGTGCAGCGCCTCAAGGAAGCGGCGGAGAAGGCCAAGATCGAGCTGTCCTCGGTCATGGAGACCGAGATCAACCTGCCGTTCCTTACCGCCGACGCGACCGGACCGAAGCACCTGCAGATCAAGCTCTCGCGCAGCAAGCTTGAGCAGATGATGGGCGACCTCATCGAGCGCTCGCTGGAGCCCTGCCGCAAGGCGCTCAGCGACGCTGGCAAGACCGTGCAGGAGATCGGCGAGGTCGTGCTGGTGGGCGGCTCGACGCGCATCCCGATGGTGCAGAAGCTAGTGCGCGAGTTCTTCAAGAAGGAACCGCACAAAGGCGTCAACCCCGACGAGGTAGTGGCGCTCGGCGCGGCGGTTCAGGCCGGCGTGCTATCCGGCGAGGTCAAGGACATCCTGCTGCTCGACGTGACGCCGCTGACCCTGGGCATCGAGACGCTGGGTGGCGTGATGACGCCGATGATTCCGCGCAACACCACCATCCCGACCCGCAAGTCCGAGGTCTTCTCGACGGCGGCGGATGGTCAGACGACGGTCGAAGTGGTGGTTACACAGGGCGAGCGCCCGATGGCCCGCGACAACAAGATCCTCGGTCGCTTCCACCTCGAAGGGATCATGCCGGCCCCGCGCGGCATGCCGCAGATCGAGGTCACGTTCGATATCGACGCCAACGGCATTGTCAACGTCAGCGCCAAGGACAAGGGCACCGGCAAAGAGCAGAAGATCGCGATCACCGGTAGCTCAGGCCTGACTGAGACGGAGATTCAGCGCATGGTCAAGGATGCTGAGTCGCATGAGGCCGACGACAAGTCGCGCCGCGAGGCGGTCGAAGCCCGCAACCACCTGGACAACGCGATCTACCAGGCGGAGAAGCTGCTCACCGACAACAGCGACAAGGTACCAGCGGCCGAGCGGGCCGAGGTCGAGCGCCAGATCGAAGCTGCTAAGAAGGTGCTCGAGACGCACAAGGAAGCCAAGGACGCGCAGTCGGCGCAGGCCCTCAAGGATGCCGAGGAGCAGCTCAAGAAGTCGCTCTACAAGATTGGCGAGCTGATGTATCGCCAAGCAGGCGCTCCGGGCGATGCAGCAGGCGGCGCGCCAGGTGCTGGGGCGGCGGCCGGGGCTGGCCAGTCGGCCAAGAAGGACGACGGCGTCATCGACGCTGAGTTCACCGAAGACTCGAAGTAGCGCTCTCCCCGTGCCAGAGCTTCCCGGCTCCCCTCTTTGGGGCAGGGGGCTCTGGCACGACTGTTTTTAGGCCCTCGACTCGCCCACCGCCCGCCGCCCGCCGCCTACAACCCGCCGCCGACTAGCGCTTCCACAGACGGTCGCTAGACCGCTGCAGCAGGCCGCGCAGCCAGATGCGCTGCTCGGGGTCGGCTGCTTCACTGCGTTCGCGCGCCGGCTCCTCTGCCATCCCTGACACCAAGCGAGTGCGCAGATCGCGCGTCGGCTCGCTATGCAGGCTAGGCAGCTCGCTGGCCCGGCTGGTCACGGCGGCAGGCTCGGCTCCGGCGATCTCCAGCTCGACTTCCAGCGACTGATTGGAGGGACGTGGGCTGGCTGGCCGCCTCGGGGGCGGTGTGCCGTCCAGTGAAGCACGCAGCCGCGAACGCGCCACGACCTCGGTCTTCGCCACCCGCTTTTCCCGGCTTTCCCGACTCAGCAAGTCGACAAAAGAGGCTCGCTGCAGCTCGTTGCTCAGCGTCGACTGCCGTGGCAGCGACTGGCTCGGCAGGGCTGGCAGTGGCTGGGGGCCGCGCTCCCCCCCTAAGCTGACCCGCGACTCGGCCGGCCCAGGGCGCCCTGGCAGCAGCTTGTCGAGCGAGGTCTTCGATGGCGTCATCCCCGGAATCGTTCGCTCTTCGCCGGAATCGACCAGGAGCTCGTCGCTGTCGGCAACTGGCGGATGCTCGCCGCTCGACAGCCCGGCCCGTACGGCCAGGAGCTCGCGCACTAGCTCGTCGGCGCTGACAAAGCGCTGCTCGGCGGCGCTGCCGTTCGGCAGACAGCCGAGCGCCCGCAGCATGAACTCGCCGGCCGCCGTCCCAAGCAGCTTCAGCAGGGCCTGCCGCTGCTCCGCGCCGATCGGCAGCAGGGCCGGCTGCCCGAAGACCAGCTGGAACAGGATCTGGCCGATCCCACTCAGATCGGCCTGAATGGCCTGAGTCAGCGGGACGCCTGGCCCAATGCGGCGCAGGCCGTAGAGCCGAGCCGCCGACAGCACCGTCTCGTGCCCTTCGTCGCTGTCGCTGACGTTGACATAGACCTGCGTCGTGTCGAGGGTGCCGTGGGCAATCCCTTGGCCATGGGCGCTCTGCAAGAGCTTGAGCAGCGGGTACAGGAGCGAGGTGCCCACGGCGAAGGCCTGGCGCACATCACTGGGCCGCTGCCACTCCCGCAGCGCTAGGCTCAGCGGCTGCTCGGCTCCGAGGCGGCTGGCGAAGAAGCGCAGGCCGTCGCGGTCCGAGCCCAGCTCGATGAGCTGAAACAAGCCCGGGTGCGGCTCTAGCAAGCGCTGCGCACCGACTTCGCGCTGCATCCGCTCGTCGAAGTTGCGGCCCGGCGTCTCGTACACAATCGAGAGCGCGGCGCGCTGGCCGTTGATCAGGTGGTAGGCGACGAAGATGCCGCCGCCGACCCGTGGACCCAGGAAGGCCTCGACTCGCCAGCGCTTCCCTACCACCTCGGGGGCCAGCAGACTGCCATCGTGGCGACAGTAGATGGGCAGGGCCTGGGTCGGCTCAGTGCGCTCGAAGCTGGCACCGCACTCAAAACAGCGTCGGGACCCGGTCGTCATGGCTACCTCCAGCGGCTGGCGAGCCCGCTCGATGGCGGTTCGGCGATGTTGGATAGAGTACCATAAAAACCGGAAAAACTACAAATTCAGCAAAATCTATGAAGTGCCCGAATTCAGTAAATTCTTGCGGTCACGGCGACGGGTGATGCCCAGCTGTAGCTGGCTGAACCCTGTGCGACCCGGCGGGCAGACCGCGGTCTGACGTCTGCGACCCGGCTGCGGGATAGTGCGCATCGGGCTCGCTGCCCTTGCCGCGCTGGCTTCCGTCCGTCCTGACTACTTCGCAGCCGCGGGGGCGGTGTAGTGGCCGGAGCTACTGCCGCGTCTCTGCTCATCCCCTCGCACCCGCGCGACCAGCTGGAAGCTGCCGAGCGGCGCCGTGCCAGGGATGGTGAGCTCAAGGGCGAAGCTGCCGTCGGGGCCGGTGACCGTTCGGCCCAGTAGAACGGCCGCGGGCGACGTCGCCAGATAAAGGTAGACGTCGAGGCCGGCCGCGCTGGCCCCGCGACCTTGGACCTGCACCTGACCCCGCACCGGAACCGCGGCCCCGCGATACATCCGTCGGGCAGCACCCACCGAGACACTGACCTGCGTGGGGGCCAGGCGACTCTCCGGGCGGCGGTCGTCGGCCATCGCTAGGTCGTCGGGGGGCAGTGCTGGCTCGTCGCTGCCGCTCTCTTCGCCACCCTCGCCGGCGAAGTCGACCACGCCTGGGCTGCTGCTGCGACCGCCGGGCCCTGTGCCGGCCGCCGTGCCTTGGGCGCGGCCGGGGCCGGAGCCTTCCTTGCCATCTCCGCGGCCTGGGCTGGGGTCACCGCTCGTCCCGGGGGGGCCGCTGCCGTCGCGTCCGGGGGTAGGGCCACTCGCCGCGCGAGCCTTGGCTCGATCCTCTGGACCGTCGAGAGCGGGTAGGGCATCGGTTTTCGCACCAGCCGGACCACGCTCGCTGCGCTCGCTGCGGCGGGGCAGGCCGGTGACGCTGGGAGCCCGTCCCTGGCGGAAGCGCTCGGGCCGCTCGAAGGGGTCGCCGCCCTTTTCTTGATACGCGGTGCGTGACTCGCCGCCGAGCACCCGCTGCTGCAGTGGCGCGCCGCCGAGGTTAATCCGGCGCCAGTAGCCGGGCTGGCCACCTGCCGCCGGGATGAAGACCTCGATAAAGACGTGGAGCTCGTTTTCGACGTAGCGGGTCGGAATGCCGGCCGCCAAGGCGGTGATCGCAAAGGCATAGGAGCGATGGCGGCAGACCCCACGCTGGCTGAGCGCGATGCGCAGGTACAGCGAGCGCCCGTCGTCCGCCTCGCCAAGCGGGGCGATGCTGAAGTCGCGGAAGTAGCCGACCAAGGTGTTGAGGATCTCGAAGTAGTCCGAGGCGGGCGTCGGTCGCAGGCCGATGTGAGCCAGCACGCGGGCTGCCTCGCGTCGCAGCGCGCCCGGCACCGGCGGCACATCCGGCAGATCGGCCAAGCGCGGGCGCGGCGCCTGCGGCGGGATCAGCGGGCCGGCGAAGTAGCGCTGCGGCGCATCGACCAGATAAACCAGCCGATGGCGACCGGCCCGGAAGCCCTGCACCGAGACGTTCTCCGCCGAGTCGATGCGAAAGCGCAGCGTGCTGGCCGGCTGCGTCTCATAGGACAGCAGGCGCAGGCCGGCGGCTGGGGTTGGCAGCGGCACCCACTGCCGCGGCTCGATGTCCACGACCAGCGAGGCATAGAACGGATCGCGCCCTGGCGAGAGGCGATTGCCGTCGACGGGAAGCTGGCGCGGAGACTCCGGCTGGACATAGAGCCGCCCCTCCTCGTCCACCGCATCGAGGACGGTCATCCGCTTGTAGGGGAAGACGGCGGGGTTGAAGACCTCGTGATAGGCGCGCTCGCCGGCTGGCTCGACGCCGGTGTACTCGTCGGGAGCGACGCGCAGGCGACGCAGGGCGGGCGGGTCCTGTCCGGCGGCGGGTGGAGTGGCCTGCGCCGGGGTGGCCGGGGTGGCCTGGCTGGCCGACGACAGCACCTGCTCATGGGCCAGCGGGGTCGCGCTGCTGCGTGGGGCGCCGACCATGCCATCTGGGCCCAGCACGGCATCCGGTAAGGCATCGCTGCGCTCGCCGTCCCGCTTGCACACGCCCTGGAAGCAGCGCAGCGAGGGCGAAGGCACCGGCTCGTGCAGTACAGGCTGCGCCTGGGCGGAAAACAGCGGCAGTCCGCAGAGCAGCGCCAGCCCCAGACGCAGACGGCGCGGCACAGGGCGAGGCGCAGGAGGGGAGGGCGCAGACACGAGGGCCATCATATCAGCGCCCGCCGTCGGCAGCATCGCCGGCCACCGCAGCGAGGGCAGCTAGTCGATGCGCACCACAGACTCGCCGACCTGCTCGCGCTGGTGATTGAACAGCGGCAGGTGCCAGTAGGGGCGCAGGGCCTCTAGCTCAGCGGGGCTGAGCCAGCCCAGGTGCGCGGCCAGGCGGCAGACCACCGCATCCGTGAGCCGACTGTTGCCGTCCTCGATCTTGATCGCCAGGCCGCCTCGGCCTTCGGCTCCCAGGGCATAGATGCCATCGGCGCCGACCTTGCCGACCAGGCGACCGCCGGTGACCTCGACCAGGCTGGTGCACAGCCGGCCCGCTCCCGCCACCATGCGCGGTGCGCCGCGCAGCGCCGCCAGGATGCTGGCTCCGGCCGCCTGATGCGGGGCCGGCAGCGCCCCATGCAGCAGCCGCAGGTAGCCCAGGGCCAGCGAGCGCAGCGACGAGCGAAAGACCACTGCCCCGCAGCCGTCGACCGCCGTGTCGATGTCGGCGATCGGCACCTCGGTCACCTGCGCCAGGTGGTGCAGGATCTCCTGCTGCAGCGGGTGGTGCAGCCGGTTGTAGTCGGCGATCGGCCAGCCGCGGGCCAAGCAGGCGGCCAGCATGCCGCTGTGCTTGCCCGAGCAGTTGTTGTGCAAGCGGGTCGGCGACTGGCCGCTCTCGGCCAGCAGCTTGGCCTCAGGGGATCCTAGGGGAATGTGCGGACCGCAGTGCAGCGCCTCAGGAGATAACCCGATCTTGGCCAGCATGCCGGCGGCCACGGCGACATGGGCCTCGCCGCCGCTATGTGAGGCGCAGGCCAGCGCTAGCTCCTCGCGGCTGAAGCCGAAGCGATCGATGGCGCCGCTGTGAAACAAGGACAGCGCCTGGATGAACTTGGCGGCCGAGCGCCAGAACACCTTGGCCTCGCCATCCCCGCTCTCGTAAAGCGGCGGCGTGTCGGGGCCGGCGTCTTTGGGCAGGACGATGGCGCGAACGCAGCTAACCGATTCGACATGGTCGCCGCGCAGAGTCAGAGCGAAAATAGAGATCGGCTGCATGGACGTTAGAAGCTCCCGCTGCCACCCGACATGCAGCTCTTGCAGTCAGGATCCATGGGCCGCTTGTCGCAGTCCAGGGGGCAGTAGCCAACCCGGTTAAACGGCTTCTGCACTAGCTCGCAGGTGACGGTCTTGCCGTCGACGGTCATCTCGCCATAGCCGCCGCTCTTTTTGAACTGCTCCGAGCAGGTGACCTGGGCTGGCGTGGTGGTGGCCCAGGCGGGCAGGACCGGCAGCGGCGACTCGCTGTTGGCCAGCGGATAGTCGCCCTCGCTGCATACCGAGGCGACGACGCAGTCGGTGGGCAGCGGGTTCTTCACATCGCCCGCTTTGATCGTGTAGCAGAGCTTAAAGTGCCCGACGCAATCGACGGTCAGCTTGTTCGGCGACCAGGGCTTGGAGGGCACCATGATCTTGCCGTCCATCATCTTTTCGCAGGTCGGCGTGGTACCGGTTAGCACCGACGAGGCGGCGCCCATGTGCTTGCCATCGCTGCCGGTGTAAAAGCAGGGCACGACGTTGTCGAGCGCCCAGCGGCCGGCCGAGAAGCAGTTGCAGGCCTCCTTGCCGGTCGTGGTGCCGGGGATGGGCAGGATGTAGCCCTCGCAGGGGCCCCAGACTTGGCCGATCTCGCCATTGGGGACGCAGCGGGTGACGCCATCCTGGCAGATGCCCAGGCCGCGGTTCTTGCGCAGGCCCGGCCAGCAGGCGACGGTGTCGCCGAGCTTGGGACAGGGGCAGCCTTGGCGGTTTTTGTCATCTGGGCACTCGGGCGTGCCACCCGGTGGCTTGGGCGGCGGCAGGGTGCCTCCGTCGAGACCGCAGTACATCGGCGGTGGATCCTGGGCCCAGAAGGCATCGGGATCGAAGCTCAGATCGCGCGGTCCCGGGCCGGTGCCGCCATCGGCATCCCCGCCATCACCGCCGTTGCCATTGCCAAGCACCATCGTCGAGCAGGCGACCGCCGCTGCCGAGAGCAGGACGACGATGCCGAGCGAGCGCAGTCTGCGAAGAAGGATTGGGCGCATGCGCGCACTATAGCCAGGGGCGGGCGAGTTTTCAGGGATTGTCGACAGGCAGGCCGGGGGCGGGCGACGACCGACGCTGCAGCGATTACTGGCCGCGGAACTGCGGCGAGCGCTTGGCAAAGAAGGCGGCGATGCCCTCGCGCACGTCGGCCGACTTGCCGAGCGCGGCCTGGCACTGCGCTTCCCACTCGATCTGGCTCTGCAGGTCGCTGTCCATGGCGCGCTGCAGGCTGCGCTTGCTGGCGGCCAGGGCCAGCGGCGGGCCCGCGGCGAGCTTGAGACACAGCGCCTCGACGGCGGCACTGAGCTGCTCGGGAGCGACGGCCCGCCCGACCAGACCGCAGGCTGCGGCCTGCTCACCGCTTAGCACCTCGGCCCCCAGCAGAAGCTCGGCGGCGCGGCTGGGCCCGACGATGCGCGGCAAGAGCCAGGTGATGGCGAAGTCGCCCGACAGGCCGATGCGATGGAAGACCGCCCCCAGGCTGGCGGTGGTCGCGGCGATGCGCAGATCGCAGGCCAGGGCCAGCGCCAGGCCGGCTCCCATGCACGGGCCCTCGATGGCGGCGACGACGGGGCGATCGAGCTCGCACAGCTGACGAATGACCTGGGCATCGCGGACAAGCTGGGCACTGCGGACAGCGAGCGGCCACTCCAGTCGCTCGGGCATGCTGGACAGGTCGCCGCCCGACGAGAACGCGCCGCCTTCGCCGCGCAAAAGGACCACCCGCACCTGGCTGTCGGCGGCGATGTGTGCAAGCTCCTGCGACAGCGCTTGCCACTCTTGCGGACCCAGCGCGTTCTTGCGGGCCGGGCGATTGAGGGTCAGCGTCGCCACTCGTCCGTCGCCCAGGCTGCCGCGCAGCACCGACGGTGCTTCAGTCGCCTCAGACATTGGCGCCCCCGCTTGTGCGATCGGCCGCAGCGTCCGACTGCAGGTGGGCAAAGGCTGGGCGCAGCTTCTCGTAGGTCGCGGTCATGTGCTCGCTGAGCACCTTCACATCACCGACCACCGGCATGAAGTTGGTGTCGCCGTTCCAGCGCGGCACGATGTGGAAGTGGGCGTGCTGATCGATCCCCGCCCCGGCGACGCGGCCGAGGTTCATGCCGAGGTTGCAGCCGTGCGCTGATAGCTCGCGCGTGACGATCGCCACGCTCTTGCGCAGCAGCTCACAGGTGGCTTGGTATTCGTCGGTTGGCAGGGCCAGCAGATCGGCGGTGTGGCGACGCGGCACGACCATGACGTGGCCGCTGTTGTAGGGGAAGCGGTTCATGATCACAAAGGCCTGCGGCGTGCTGCACAAGATCTGATGCTTGTCGTGCGCCGCGCGACCTTCGGCGGGGAAGCGGCAGAAGATGCACTCTTGCGCGCTGTCGGTGGCGCTGCCGGCGGGAGCGCTGCCACTTGCACTCAAGATGTACGCCATGCGCCAGGGGGCCCAGAGTCGATCGATCGCCATCGCGGCGTCCTCCATTGCAAGACGGCCTATGCAGAACGGAGACACAGCAATATCACCTCTGTCGTCCGCCCGGCAGCCCCTGGCGATCGTTCTTGCTGCGTTCGGGATCGGCCCTGGCCTGCCTTGCGGGCGGCGGTCGCGAGCGATCGCTCAGTCCACGCCGCTGCCTTTGCGCTTGCGCACCAGCGTCGGGATGCTGATGTCGAGCGTGCGTGCTTGCACCGGCAGGGGGATGGCCAGCACCCCGCTTGGGGCTGGCAGCGGCGTCTGCACCGAACAAGGTGCCGCCTGCAGCGTCGGCGCTTTCTTGAGAGGAGGCCAGCGAAGCAGGCCTGCGAAGACACCATCAGCTCATCAGTCGCGACCAGCTCTGGCCATGTCTTTGCGGTCACTTGCTCCAGGATGCGCGAGAGGATCACAAAGTTGGTGTTTGAGTAGCGGCTGTAGCGATCGCCGGGTGCCGCCCAGGCCCGTTTCGGTTTCCGTCCCGGAGCCGCACCGAGATGCCAACACCGACAAGACCTCGCTTGGTCAGGGAGCTCTCGGCCAGCGAGTCGAGCGAGCTCGAAATGGAGGGCTGGCAGCCGGTCAGGCCCAAGAAAAGGGATGCAAAAACGGCATAGCGAGAGAAGGTCTTCATGGGGGTGTCTCCGTGTGGGCGCCGCAAGTGGCGTGCTCTGTCGCTAGAGCACCCCCCGTGCCGGAGACGAGTCCGCAAGATCATGGGGGAATTTCCGCTGCCCCGGAGCGGACCACCACGTTTCGTGCGCATCGAACTGCAGACCAGAACGAAACGTTCTTCCGCCCGCCCCCGGCTCCGGCTCGCGCAGACTCTTCGCGATGGCAGGGAAGCCGGCAACTTTCGCCGCGTCCGCTCTGCGTGGGGTGGCGCTGCGGCGCGTGGCGGGCGACGGACGGTGAGGGGCTGGCATGCACGGTGCTTTATCTCCGCGGTACGGTCTGCCGAGCGCAGCCGCAGCGAACGGAGGACGGCAGCGCTGCTGCAAGCCCGCCGACCTCTTGCCCGGCTGACCGGCACGCACCGCCGCTTATCGTCACTGACTGCGGGGAGGTCCAGGCCATGGTGGGCAGCTCGAACAATCCCGGGACCGGCAAGCCGAGCTGGCGCTGCATCGGGGCGCTTGTGCTCGGCGGTGGCAGCCTCCTGTGCGGCGGCTGTACCCGCTGGGTCGAGGTGCGCTTCGACAAAGCTCCCAGCGCCGCGGTCGCGTGGGAGGAGAGCCGCGTCACGTATGAGGACGGCCAGCAGGTGGAGCTGGACAAGAGTCGGCTGGTCTATCCGCTGCTCTATGGTGAGGTCAGGAGCGTGCGCGAGTCAGCCAAGGGGCGACTGCTGCGCCGCGCTGACTGGAACATCCGCCCGCCCATCAATGTGCGGCGTGTGGCACGGCTTGAGCGACGCCAGTTCTCTTTGGAGGACACGCTTATCGAGGGCACCGGCATCCTGCTCGGGGTAGGCAGCCTGGTCGGCCTCGGGGTCGGGTTTGTTTGGCTGGTTTCTCACTACGCGGCCCCTCCCATCTGACTGGCAGGGGCGCTTGCCCTTGCACCCACCGTCGCTGCGCACGCGCGGCTTTCCTTGCCTGAGGCGGCCGTGCTATTGAAAAAGCTGCTTTTTTTCGCTCTACAGCCGGGGGGCTGAGCCCGTGCGACTGCTGAAACAGGTCCGCCTATTTTTTCAGGAAGGCACGTCGGACAAGGTCTACGAGATCGACCTGTGCGAGCTCGGGCCGGGACGCTGCGTCGTCAACTACCGCTTTGGTCGGCGCGGCAGTCGCTTGCGCGAGGGCAGTCACACCGCGGCCCCGGTCAGCCTGACCGAGGCCGAGCGGGCGTTCGAGGCGCTGGAGCGCGCCAAGCGAGCCAAGGGCTATCGCGATCTGCCCGCGAGCGCTGGGCCCACGTCGAGCCCAAGTCCCGGTCGCAGTCCGGCCCGTCCCGCCGCTCCGGCCGTCGCGGGTCGGCCGAACCGCACGCCGGCTGAGTTTCGCGAAGCGGCGGTGCTGCGTCGCCTGCAGGCTGGTCCGCGCGGCAGCAAGTGGCCGATCGAGCGCGCCATCTGGCGAGCCGGTGAGCTGCGGGTGCGCGGTGCGGCGCCGGTGCTGGTCCGTCTGCTTGGCGGCGGCGCCCTGCGCGACTACTGCATCGTCTGGGCGCTGGGCCGGCTGGGCGACGAGGTAGCGGTCGAGCCGCTGGTCGGTCTGTGGCGGGCCGCCAGCACCCCCGAGATGGTGCGCCGCCTGGCCGTCGAGTCGCTGCGCCTGCTCGGCAGTGACGCGATGCGGGCCGAGATGGCTCGCGATCTGCTGGACGAGCTGCCCGTCGAGCTGCGCCGGCCCGCCCAGAGTGGAAATACCGAGGCTCTGCTCGCCGCCCTCAACAAGTACGTAACCGGCTCGGACGCCAGTCGCTACGAGGTGCTGGAGACCCTGTACCTCATCGACACCGAGGCGGTGCGGCCGGCGCTGCTGTCCTTTCTGCGCAGCGCGCCGCTGCGCGGCTTGCACTTTGCGCGCCTGCGCTTCCTGTTCAAAGCCGCCGAGCTGCGCAGCGACGGCGAGCTGTTCGGCCTCTTGGCCTATCGCTTTGCCAAAGAGAGCGCCGCGACGAAGAGCTACGGCTCGCGCGGGCGGACGGCGTATGCCGCGACCACCCGCGGCTATCTGCAGCTCCGCGTGTGGCGACGGCTGCGGCGGCTGGGGGGGCTTGGCGATCGCGACTACATCAAGATGGCGGTCGGCGTGCTCTTGCCCTTTAGCGACGCCGATGCAGTGGCGGTGCGCAGCGTCGGGCGCAACCACTGGGGGCCGTTCGCGCCCTACTGGGCCCTAAACCACATCCTGTACGGCAAGAGCCCGCGCTTCCGGGCGCAGCGCAATGCCAAGGCCTGGCGCTGCCAGCCGGGCTATCGCCCCGACGATGGCGCGGCGCCGCCGCACGTCCGCGAAGAGTCGTTCCCGGCCCTGTGGACCGAGCAGCCGGCCGGCCTGCTGCACCTGCTCGCCGAGAGTGCCTGTGCACCGGTACACGAGTTCGCGGCCAAAGCCCTGCGTGCCTGTCCCAAGATCCTCGACGACTTGGACACGGAGACGCTGCTGCTGCTGCTGTCGCGGCCGTATGCCGTCACGGCGCAGCTTGGCTGCGATGTGGTGGCGGCGCGCTATCAGCCGCTGGCTCCCGAGCTGCCCCTGGTGCTGGCGGTGGCCAACTGCGTCTCGGCGAGCGGCCGCGCGCTGGCTCATCGCTGGATCGCCGAGGGGCGCGGCTTCTTCGTACTCGACGGCAACTTCCTGTTTGCGCTGTGTACCAGCCCGCACGCCGACACTCGCGCCGCGGCGCTGCAGCTACTGCGCGTGAGCCTGCTGCCCGAGGCGGCGGCCCGCGCGCTGTGTACCCGCCTGATCGCCAGTCTGCTCGGCCTGAGTGCCACCAGCGACGGACCGGCGCAGGCCCGCGACATCGGCGAGATCCTGTTGCGCGGCCTTGGCCATGGCCCAAGCTCGGTGCTGCGCTCGCTGCCTATGCGCCCGATCTTCGACCTGTTGCGCCACCCGCTCGGCGAGGTGCAGGGCATCGGCGCCAGCCTGCTTCTGCATCACGAAAAGGGCGTGGGCGCGCTGTCGCGGGACGAGCTGGATGCCCTGCTGCGGGCCCTGGTCTCGTCGAGCTTTGCGCCGACCCGCCGCCTGGGGCTGGAGCTCCTGGCCCAGGTCTCGGACGATCGCCTGCGCGAGCAGCAGGAGCTCTTGCGGACCCTGTGCACCCACCCCTTGGCCGATCTGCGCGAGGCGGCGCGGCCGCTGATTCGTCGGCTGGCCGCGCACTCGCCGGCCTTTGCCCAGGCGATGCTCAGCGAGCTGATCTCGGTGCTGCGCAGCGGCGAGCCGCACGAGGGCGTGCACGCGCATGTGCTGCGCCTGCTGCGCGAAGATCTGCCGGCGGCGCTGGCCACCCTGCCGCTCGCCGACGTGCTGGCGCTGTGCGACAGCGACTCGACGGTGGCGCTGGAGCTGGCCGGGCACCTGCTCTGTACCCATAGCCGCTGGGCCGAGGAGCTGGGCACGAGCGACATCGTTCACCTGGCGCAGAGCGAGGTCCTGGCGGTGCGCGAGGCCGCCCACGCATATCTGCGCAGCGTCCTGCCCCGCATTCGGGGAAACCCTGAAGAGGTCGCGCTGGCCGTCCGCATCGTCGAGAGCCGCTGGCCAGACAGCCGCGACTTTGGCTTCCGCCTGCTGCGCGAGGAGCTTGGCGAGCCCGACTACACGCCAGAGATCCTGGTCGGCATCTGCGACAGCGTGAAGCCCGAGGTGCAGGCGCTGGGGCGCGAGCTTATCACCCGCTACTTCCACAGCGACCGCGGTCCCGAGTACCTGCTCAAGCTGAGCGAGCATCCCTCGACCGATCTGCAGCTGTTCGCGACCAACTATCTAGAGACCTACGCCGCCGGTCAGCCCGCGCGGCTGCAGGCGCTGCAGCTTTACTTCATCAGCGTACTGTCGCGCGTCAACCAGGCTCGCCTGGCCAAGCTGCGCGTGCATGCCTTCCTGCGCGCCGAAGCCGGGCGCAGCATCGAGGCCGCGGCTCTGGTGGTCGACATCCTTAGTCGGGTCTCGGCGACGGTGGCGATCGGCGAGCGGGCGCGGTCGATCGAGACCCTGCTGGCCATCCACGCGCTGCATCCAGCGCTGCCGCTGCCGCTTGCCCTGCGTCCGCCTCCGCTGCGCGCGGCGTCGGCATCGGGCTCACCTTCGGCTGGGCGAGGGGAGGGACGCGGTGCAGTTTAACTACGCCTACCGAGGCAAGTCCGAGGTCGACAACCGGCGCCTCGACGCGACGCAGATGTCGTTCGCGCCCGACGTGAAGCGCGAGCCGACGTATTTCTCGGGCGAGCTGAAAAAGAGCATCGAGTTCCGCGAGGCGATCAGCGCGCTGCACGATGTCGTCGTGTCCGATCTGCGCTTCCGCCCCAAGGACAAGAGCGAGTACAAGGCCTGGGCAGCGCAGCAAGAGCAGCTCAACTGGCAGGAGGTGGCCGGCCGGCGCCGCGACGTCGCCGAGCGCATCCGCGGCCTGCAGAGCGAGCTGGAAGATCTGACCCGACGCAGCGCCGGTCGCATGGCGCCGTTTGCTCAGGCCAAGCGGCGCTACTTCGAGTACCTGTACGAAAAAGATCGCGATGCCTGGTTCGTCCTCGATCCGGTCATCACCGTGCACCCCGACGAGATCTTCTTCGAGTGCTTCAGCCAGGACGAGTCGAGCTACGGCCGCTTAGGCGCCAGCTATGAGGTCTTCGGCGGCCTGGGCGAGCGGGCCTGCGGCACCACCAACATCGACTACTCCGAGGCGCTGTACGACGAGTTTCAGAAGGTCCGCACCTACAAGACGACCAAGCTGCAGGTCGATCCTTCGGGCTTTGACGTCAAGACCAGCGGCGAGGCCGACTTTCGCGAGGTGAAGATCGATCTGCCCGACAGCTGGGTGCGCGGCTTCCTGCAGGTGAACTCGGCGATGTCGCTGCCGGCGACGAGCTTTGTGCTGCACCCGATGGACGTGCACAACCTGTGCTTTGTGCTGCGCCGCCACCGCGAAAGGCAGGGCCCGCGCAGCATGCGCTATGTCCTTGCGCCGGGTCAGCCGGTGCGCGTGGTGTTCGATCCCTGGGGCATCGAGATCCTCTGTCCGCGATCGATCTACCAGGGCCAGAGCGCGCAAGAGATCCGCGTCTGGGGCCGGCGCCGCATCCACATCCTGGAGCGCCTGATCCCGATCGCCAAGCACTTTACGGTGCACCTTCTGGGCAGCGGCCTGCCGTCGTTTTACGTCGCGGATCTGGGCGATATGTCGTTTACGCTGGGCCTGTCGGGCTGGACTGCCAATGACTGGTCGGCCTCGGGCAACTTCGATCTGATGGCGCCGCGCGCCGATGTCGATGAGCTGACCGGGCGGCGGGTATTCGCCGGCCTGCGCGAGGGCTGGTTCGAGCGTCCTGATGCGCTGGCGCAGCGCCTGGGACTCGATCGCGCCGTCGTGCTGGGCGCGCTGTCAGCCTATACGCAGGCCGGTCGCGCCATCTTCGATCTGAACAAGGGCGTCTATCGCGTGCGTGAGCTTACGCGCGAGCCGCTGCCGATGGACAAGCTGCGCTTTGCCAACGCCCGGGAAGAGAGCGCCACGCGCTTTGTCATCCAGTACAAGGCGGTGCGGCTGACTGCAAACAGTGTGGACGCGGCCGGCACGCTGACCCTGCGCGGCCAGGTAAAGGACAAAGAAAAGCGGCTGGAATCGTCGTTGATTATCGACGCCGATGAGCGCATTATTCGAGGGGACTGCGCGTGCAACTTCTATCAGCAGAACAAGCTGTATAAGGGGCCGTGCGAGCACATGCTGGCGCTGCGCATGCAACATCGGCGCAGCCTGGCCGGCTCGCTGAGCTAAGCGCGCTTGGGGTTGAGTAGCTCGCTACACGTTTCATCCGTTTCATCCGTTTC
>CAZVMD010000007.1:0-28927 GCA_964628555.1 uncultured Myxococcales bacterium
GGCCAACCCGACCTTCTGCTTCATCAAAGGCCCGCACTACCACGACTATCCGCAGCCCAATGCTCCGGGCTACAAGGTCAAAGACGACGTGGTGTTCTACGTTGGTCCGATCCCACCACCCGTCGCCGCGGTCCGCCCTCAGCTCGAGCAAGCGGCCGAGGTTGAGTATCGCCCGTTTGTCGCGCTGCGGCCCAAGGTGACGGTAGCTCCGCCGCCGGAGTGGCCGGGTGTGATCTGGGTGGCCCCACCAGCTCCGGTGGTTGTCGCCGCGCCCGCTGCCCCCGTGGTGGTAGCCCCCGCGGCCCCGCCCGTCGTTGTCGCCCCTGCGGCCCCCACCGTCATCGTCGCGCCGCCGCAGCCCGCCGTGATCATCGGTCCGGCCCCAGTGATCATCCGCGGCCACGGCAAAGGCAAAGGCTGGAAGGGTGGCCATGGCTGGGGTCACTTCCGCGGCAAGGGCCACTGGAAGCACTAGCCACCGTCGCTGTCATCGCCTACCCGCGCCTCTTAACACCCCACTCGCCATCGCCTGCAGTCCACTCAGCAGCTGCTTGCTGCGCATAAGGCGCGGCGTATGCTGCGCTTCAGCCTTCTGCTTAAGGAGCAACTTATGAGAGCTTGCTTGGGTCGTCTCGTCGCGGCCAGCGGCGGCGGAGTGTTGCTGGGACTCTGCGCGCTGGGCTGTCATCCGCACTATGCGCCGCTGCTGCGCGCCACACACTACGGTGCCCCTGCCGTGCTGCAAGCCGGGCAGCTAGAGCTCGCCGCCACCCTGGGAGGCACTCTGCTGCCGCCAAGCACCGGCGGCCCGCAGCTTGCCTATGCCATTACCGACTGGCTGGCCATCGAGGCTGGCGAGAACCTCAACGTCATCGACGGGAAGTGGGCGATGGGCTATCTCGGCCCACGCATCAGCTACAAGTCACACCGCAGCGAGCGGCTGCACTTCCTGGCCGACTTTGAAGCCGGGTTCGGCCTGGGCGTCGGCGGGGCCAACGGCGCCGGCCGCGGCAGCGACACCTGCACGATCTGTGACGATCTGCCCTGGCACCAGCGCCTAGCATACGGTGGCTATCAAGGCGTCGGCATCGGCGGTCAGTTTCACTGGTTCTCGATCTACGCTCGCGCTCGCATCGAAGAGTCGCTGGCCCAAAACATCGCGCTCACCCTCTGGCCCTCGGCCATGCTCGGCTTCGAATTCGCGCTCGGCCAGCACGCCAAGCTGGGCCTAGGTGGTGGCTCGCTCAACTACTGGAACGACCGCGACCAGCAGGTCGGCTGGTTCTGGCAGCTGTATGCCTCCTATCGCTGGGATTTGCGGCCGCCGCGCAGCTCGCAGCCCGCCACGGCGGCGGCGATGGCCTGGGAAGACTAGCCGCAGCGACTGGCGCGCGCGGATAGAATGCGGGCCATGCACAGCTTCGAGATCGCATCGGACTTGCTGACCTCGCCGCAAGAGATCTGGCCGAGCCTGCTAGACATGACCGGCATCAACGCCGAGCTCGCCCCGCTTAGCATGACGTTCCCGCACCGGGCCGAGGGGAGCCGGCTGGACGCGGCGCAGATCCCGCTCTCGCAGGTGCTGTTTCACTCGTGGGTGATGTTGTGGGGGCTGATTCCCCTCGACCGCCACTCACTCTGCCTGACCGAGGTGACGGCCGGCGCGGGCTTTCACGAACAGTCGACGACCTGGCTGCAGCGCTGCTGGATCCACGATCGCCGACTCGCGCCGCTGCCGCAGGGCTGCCGCCTCACCGACCGCATCAGCTTTGAGCCTCGCCTGCCTCTCCTGACTCCGCTGCTCGCGCCCATCGTACGCAGCACGTTTGAGCGTCGTCATCGCCACTTGCGCCGTCGCTTTGGCACCCCGGCGGATTGCCCCGCCCCGCGCTGTCAGGTCGCCCCGCCCATGCCGCCCGAGCCTCGGAAGTAGGCACAGGAGCCGCCACTCGGCGCGCCGCTCGCGACTGAATTGCTCCGTCTGCGTCGCGCTTCACTCCTAAAATAGAGGGGTCGACAGTTGGCCAACTAGATCCAGCAGGCTCTTGCCATGACCCCCAGCGATCCGAAAAGCCCTCCCCCCGATGTCAGCCCAGCCCAGCGACTGCGAACCTGGGGCCTCTTTTTTGCCGCGCTGCTCTTGCTGTGGGGGCTTGCGACCTGGGTGCAGCAGCCGCCGCGACCGCTGTCAGCCGATGCCCCGGCCGAGCTGTTTTCCGAGGGGCGAGCGCTGGCCACCGTGCGCAAGCTGGCCGACGAGATCGGCTCGCATCCAGTGGGCAGCACGGCGGCCCTGACCGCCGCTGACTACCTCGCAGGCGAGCTGCGCAAGCTGCCGCGCGTCGAGGTCGAGCTACAGGATGTGGAAGGCGATACCCGACTGAATGTCTGGGCCGAGGTGCACTTTCACTATCGCGTCCGCAACGTCGTGGCCCGCCTGCCTGGCCGCCGTCCCGAGGCCATCCTGATCAACGCCCACTATGACTCGCCGGTCGAGGCGCACGGCGGGGCAGACAACGGCATCGGCACCGCGGCCGCCCTGGAGACGATGCGGGCCCTGGCCGCCTCGCCACAGCTGGAGTGGAGCATCGTGCTGTGCCTAAACGGCGGCGAAGAAGCCGGCTCGGGCGGCGCGGCGGGCTTCCTGCAGCACCGCTTCGCCAAGGACGTGCGCGCCTTCATCGACACCGATGGTTCGAGCGGCGGCAAAGCCAACCTGATGGCGGCCAGCGCCAACGTGCCCGCCCTGCTTTCGGCCTATGCCCGCGCCGTGCCCGCGCCGCAGGCGACGATCTTTGGCAACGACTTTATTCAGAGCGGCCTGACGCAGGCCAGCGGTGACTTCGAGCCTCTGTCGCGGGCCGGCCTGCCGGGGCTGGACTTCGCAGCGGTCAAGGATCTCTGGGCGGTGCACACGCAGCTTGATACCTCGGCGCGGCTGCAGCCCGGCACGCTGCAGGATCTGGGCAGCACGCTGCTTGCCGTCGCGCGCGAGCTAGCCCGCGCGGGTGTGACACTGACCGCCGAGCCCGAGCGCACCGTCTACTACGACCTGCTCAGCCAGACCACGCTGGTCTATTCGATGCGCACTGCCCACGGCCTGGCCCTCCTCGCGCTGGGGCTGAGCCTGGGCCTGCTGATCCTGCTAGTGCGACGCGGTGATCTGACGCTGCGCGCCCTTGCACCGGCGGTCGGCTGGACCCTGCTGTCAGCGCTTTCGGGCCTGCTGTTCGCGGTGCTGTCGGCGGCGCTTATGGCGCTTGTGCTGCGGCATCCGCACGGCTTTTACGCTACGCCCTGGCTCTTGGTTCCAAGCTATGGGCTCGCGGCCCTGTGCGGCGTGCTGAGCATCCATACCCTGTGGCAGCGACGAGCCTTGGCCCGCGGCCAGAGTCGAGAAGGGCTGGCGCTTTCCGCCTGGGCAGCGGGCCTAGTGCTGTTTGGCGCCCTGCTCGCGCTGCTGAGCCTGGCCTCGCTGGGCGTGGCCTACCTGGCGCTGTGGTGGCTAGTTCCCTCGACGCTGGCCCTGGCGATCTCGCTGCGCGTCCCGCGGCTGCGCAGCGAGCTGTGGCTGGGCAGCCTGGCGATCGGTGCGGCGCTATTCATTCATCTGGCTGTCGGCTTGGTGCCGGCCTTCATCGGCCTTACCGTCGGCATGAACCCCGGACCCGCGCCTGGCGATATGCCGATGGCGGTGATCCAGTGGCTGCTCTTGGCCCTGCCGCTTGCGCTGTCTGGGCTGCCGGGCCTGCATCGGGTCGGCGGTCTGCCGCGGCTCTTGGCCGGCTGCGCTGCGGTCACTGGGCTCGGCCTGCTCGGCCTGCTCTTGCACTCGCCGTATTCCGCCAGCCGACCCAAGCGCGTGATGGCGGTACACGCGACGCAGGACGGTCGCAGCGCGCTCCTGCTGCAGAGCGAAGACATGCCGAGCCTGGCCCCCGCGCTGGCCCAGCTACCCGAGGCCCAGCCGGTGCCCAGCGGCGAGGAGTGGTCGACCTTTATGCCGCCCGGCTGGCTACCACCGCCTTCGCACAAGCTGCCGGCGCCGCCCCTTGCCTTGCCGCCGCCGCGCCTGGAAGTCCTGTCGCGCAGCGACGATGCTCAGGCCGGTACGCGCACCCTGAAGCTGCGCATCCTGGCCAGCGGCTGGGTGACCTTTGTCGAGCTCCCGCACGCCGCCCTGGCGAGCTGGTCGATGCCCGGCCCGCTGCCGCAGCCGCTCGCTGGGCAGAGCACCATCACGCTCCTGCTCGTCGCGCCCAACCCCGCCGGTCAGGAGCTGACGCTGACCCTGCGCGGAGCCGCCGCGGTGCCCATCCGGCTGCGCCAGTTTCATTCCCCCGAGACCTCACCGGCCTTGGGTGAGCTACGTCGCCGCTTGCCGGTCTGGACCAGCCTCAATGCCCGCAGCTTGCAGGCGGTGCGGGTCGAGCTGTAGTCAGCGCCGCCGCCGCGCCCCCCGCAATCGCAGCGCGCGTGCCAGGCGCCGCACCGCTTCTTCTTGTTCTTCTTCGTTGAGGCAGGCAAAGCCCAAGCGCACATAGGGCAGCGCGCGGCCGTCAAACGCGAAGCGCTGGCCCGACTGCAGCAGCACACCTTCTTGTCGCGCCGCGGCCAGCCAGTCCTCGATGCCGACCTCGTCCGCGACACGGGCCCACAGCGCCATGCCACCCGCCGGAAGAGCAAAGCTCAGCACGCTGCCGAGCTGGGCCTGCAGCAGCGCTGCCAGATGCTCGCGGCGCGCGGCGTAGGCGCGACGGCAGCGCCAGGCATGACGCTCGACCTCGCCGTCTTCGATCAGCTCGGCCACCGCTCGCTGCAGCGCGTGATCGCCTTGCCTGTCGATCAGCACGCGCAGTGCAGTCAGCCGCGACAACAGCTGGGGTGGCGCCCAGACAAAGCCGATGCGCAGGCCAGGTGCCAGCAGCTTTGACAGCGTGCCGATGTAGACCACCACGCCGTGGCGATCGCTCTCGGCCAGGGGCAGGACGGGCCGGCCTTCGTAGTGAAACTCGTGATCGTAGTCGTCTTCCAAGATGGCCAGGCGCAGCTTGTGGGCAAGCTCCAGAAGCTGCAGCCGGCGCCCCGGGCTGAGGGTTGCCGTCGTCGGATACTGGTGATGCGGCGTCAGATAGACAGCGCGGATGCGACGGACCTGGGCCTGCTGCGCCAGCGCTGCCACATCCAGGCCCGACTCATCGACGGGGATCGGCAAGAGCTCGGCCCCGGCCTGGCGCAGCGCCGCCCAGGCCGGCGGATAGCCCAGCGCCTCGACCGCCACGACATCGCCGGGGCTAAGCAGGGTCTGGGCCAGCAGATACAGCGCCATCTGGCTGCCGCGCGTCAGCAGCAGCGACGAGGCATCGCCGGCAAGCCCGCGGCGCTGGCACAGCAGCCGCATCAGCGCCTCGCGCAGCCGCGGGTCGCCCTGCGGATCGTCGTAGCGCAGGAGCTCGCCGCCGCGCACCGCCATGGCCCGCCGATGGGCCCGGCTAAGTGCAGCCAGCGGCAGCAGGCGCAGATCCGGCAGGCCGCCGAACAGGGCTAGAGTGCCGGGCGGTACCGGCTCGGAGATCAGCGCTCGCTCGTCGACAAGGGCGGGGGGCTGGCGCTCTTTCAGCGAGAAGCCCAGGGGCCGGCGCGGGCTGGCACCAGTCGGCGCTCTGGGCGTCCGGCGACGGGCCGGGTCCGGCGTCGGCAGGTCGGCCGCGACATAGGTGCCGCGGGCCGGCGAGGTCTGCAGCCAGCCCTGCGCCGTCAGCTCGTGCAGCGCCGACAGCACGGTGTTGCGATGCACCCCCAGCGACTGCGCCAGCGCCCGACTGCCGGGCAGGCGATCGCCGGGCCGCAGCCGCCCGCGGCGAATATCGGCAACCAGCGCCGCCGCAATCTGCAGGAACTTGGGGCGGTCCGAAGCCGCGGGAGGAGAGAGCGGCAGCTCGCGGGCCCGCTGGCTCACTGGTCCATTCCTTTTTCCATGTCTGAGACTTTACCCTAGTCCAGTTTAGGAAGCGGCCTGGGCCAGCGGAGCGGCCGCTTGGGGTGCCGCGCCTAGTCCTGCACGACGTAGGCGGCCTCCCAGACGTTGCCGCCGCGCGCGACGGTGAGGAGCAGAACTCCCGGCTGCGCAACCCGGGCTGGCAGCGTCGCCAGCGCCTCGCTGCTGGCCGTCTGACCGTCGATGGCCAGCAGGCGATCGCCGCTCAACAGCCCCAGGCGACCGAGCACGCCCTGCGGATCGAGCCGCACAAGCTGCAGGCCCTGATGACCAGCGAAGGCCGCCGACATGCGCAGCACGCTGGCGCCCAGGCCATAGCGCTGGCCCAGCGCCGCCATGCTCGATCCGTGCAGCCGGAACTGGTGCGCGCCCTCGTCGATGACCGCGCGATCGAAGCGATGCTCGACCAGCCGCAGCCGCAGGTCTTCCCCGGCTTGCAGCCGCAGGTGCGCTGCTCCCGGGCCGGCCAAGCTGTCGGCGAGCTCAATCCCGTCTTCGAAGATCGCGACGATGCGCAGGCTGCGGCCGACGCTCTGACCGAGGTGATAGTTCGCGGTGGTCCAGGTGGCGGTATCGGCGAGCGTGGCAAAGGCTGGGCTCTCGCCGGCCGGCTCGCCCGACGCAACCCCCGAGGTGCCAAACAGGCGCAGCGTGACCAGGCGGGTGCTGTACTCCGCCGCATCGGCGCCGGGCTCAGGCTGAGTCAGGGCCGCTGGCGCCGAAAAAAGCGGTGCGTGGTGCTCGTCGGCCGGCGCGGCAGCCGCTGCATGATCAGCTCCAGCCGACTGACAGCTGGCGCTAAGCAGCAGGGCCAAGGTTCCAACGACCCGCCAGCCACGGCAGGAAAGCCGCAGCCCGGGGTGCGATCGCAGAGTCAGTTTTGCAGTGTTCATGGGCGTCTCCTTGGCTTACTGCAGGCAGGTGGTGCGGATGTTGGCGAGCATGCCGTACTCACTGGCTTCCCAGGCAGCACAGGCCAAGCGCTTGTGTCCCGTCGTGCGATAGGGGTGGAAGCAGTCAAAGCTGTCGATGTCGTCCTTGCCGAACTGGTAGGCGCCAACCGATGACTTGGGGTTGCTGGCAAGCGAGCCCTGCCAGTCGGTCAGGAAGCGAACCTTGCTGCCATAGCGGCTCTGCGCAGCCTGCACTTCCAGCTTCAGCCCGTCGTTGTACTGGTCGATGCGGGCGCCGATCTGGCGACGGCGAGTGGCATTCCCTTCACTGGTGACGATGCTGCAGATGCCAGCCAAGCCCCACACTGCATTGCAGGCGAAGGCGCTCTTGGCGTTGCCTGCTTCGTACAGAAAATCGACGCGCGGCATCGACATCACCAGCACCTGCGAGCCGGCGGCCAGGCAGCCGCCCAAGGTATCGAGCGCCGCCTTGAGCGCGTTGCGATAGGTGGTCACTGAGTACAGGTTGCTGACCGCATCGCTGGCGCTGCCCTTATTGCGATTGCAGACGTCGTTGCCGCCAAGCTCGATGACCACGCGATCGGGCTTGCTGCTCTGGCGACAGATGCGCTGCGCCTGGGCAGCGGCGTTGTTGCTGCCACCCACCATCTCGGCCCCCGACACCGAGACGAACTCTTTGGCGAAGCTCGGAAAGCGCGCCTTGTAGCGCAGGTACAGCGAGTTGACCTCGCGATCGCTGCCTTGACCAAACGCCATGTCGGCGTGGTCGCCGGGAAAGTTATTGGCGGCAAAGCCCTGCGAGATGCTGTCGCCAATCCCAGCCAGCTTGGCCGGATCGGCGCTGACCCAGGCAGGCGTGGCCAGCACACAGGCAGAAAGAATAAGAGCGGTCTTCGACATGGGGTCTCCTTGTCTGCGTCGAAACGCAGCGAACGAAGCCGGGAACGCACCACGGGGCGCCGCCGAAGTCAATGCGCACAGCGCGGCGTTCGGCTCGGCCAAGGCCTGGCGTCTGCCTCAGTAACCAGCGGCTGGGGCGCGCCGACACACCGACGGTTCAGGATGCGCTACCCTAGCGCTGTGACCCCGCCTGCGATGATGCACAGCTTCCTGCCGAATGAGCTCTGCGCGCGGACGGAGTTCTTTCGACTCTGGCGACACCGACAGCTGATCGGGCTGCAGCTCTGGGGACCGATCGATGATGCGGCGAGCCTGGCCTGGCGTACCGCGGTCTACTCGGAGTGTGAGGTGGGGGGCTGGCCGCGCTTCTTCGCCGTCGATCTGCGGCAGGTCGATCCGCAGAACAGCCTGCTCGGCCGCTTTCAGACCGCCAGCACCGGCAAGATCTTCCTGTCAAAGATCGAGTGGATGTATGCGCTGACCGGCGGCAGCCCGGGACCGCTGGTGGTGATCCGCACCGTGCTGCGCGTGATCGGGGCCCACAACCTGTCGCTGTTGACCAGCGAGGCCGACTTCCACCGCGCGATCGAAGCAGCGCGGCAGGGACAGCGCCTAGCGGTCTAGATCGCCCGAGCGGCAGCCGTCGCAAGCTGCAGGCCAGCCGCCTTAATGTTGTCGCGGTGATGCTCCTGCATCTCGGGTACAGCAGCGGCCCGCGGTAGCGGCAGAGCGAGCGCGCGCTGGGCGGCAGCGCTGGGATCGGGATCTTGGCTGCACTCGGCCAGCGCATCGAGATAGGTGAGATCAGCGAGAGCGATGTCTCTCGCCTGTGTCATGGTGAGCACCGGGCCATGACCGGGCAGCACACGCTCGACCGCCGGCAGCAGCGCCAGCAAGCGGCGCAGCGTCGCGCGATAGGCTGGCAGGTCGGCGACAAACGGGATCTCGCAGGGGGACAAGTAATCTCCCACGATGAGCAGTCCAGCACTCGCCGCCCATAGCCCCAGACCATCGGGACTGTGGCCAGGCAGGTGCAGGGCCTGCAGCGTCTCCGTCCCCAGCGACAGCGACTGCCCTTCAGCCAGCGGACGCAGCGCGGCTGGCGGCGGCCACGCATGTGGAGCCCCCCGCTCGACGTACCAGCGACGATCGAAGCTCGCGGCCTCGCGCAGATCCTGCTGCGCTCGATCGCTACTAGTAAGAACTGCCTCGACCAGCCCGGCGCTCGCCAGCACCGGAGCGGAGGGAAACTGC
This sequence comes from uncultured Myxococcales bacterium, assembly GCA_964628555.1. Lineage (GTDB taxonomy): Bacteria > Myxococcota_A > Polyangia > Palsa-1104 > JAEUJZ01 > JAEUJZ01. Next base: position 9,067 of record CAZVMD010000007.1, read on the forward strand.
CGCCAGCCGATGACGTGATCCCAGTGACCGTGGGTAAAGACAACGCCCTGCACTTGGCCGGCGCTCGCGGCCACAGCGGCCAGCTCAGAAAGCTCGCGCGGGAAGTAGCCGGGGTCGATGACTAGCACCTGCCCGGCACTCGAAAGCACCGCACTGCAGAGCTGCCAGATGCCGCTGTGCCGGACCTGAACTGCAAGCTCACTCGCCATGCCTCGGTTTAGCGCAGGTTGGGCATCGGCGTGCCAATTTTGGCGGAACACATGCGCACACATCGCGCCTGCTGCGAGCGCGCAGCCTGCGTGGGCCGCGAAGTCTTGGCGCAGCGTCAGGAAAGGCTTGCCACAACTGCACAAGGGCTGATGAAATCAAGAGAATGTGGCCCCGTCTGCAAAGCGCGTCTAGGCCTCCTCTAGCGGTCTGCGCGGTTCTGGTATGGCTGGCGGCAGCGCACGCCGGCTGCGGCCCAACGCAGGAAGAGATTCGCAAGCAGGCTGCTGAGCGCGAGCGAACGCACAAGGAACAGCTCGCCGCTTGGGTCGAAGAAGGCCGGCTGCAGCTCCTGGCCAACGAGCCGGATCGGGCGATCCTCAGCCTGCATCGGGCGCTCAGCTCGGGCTCGCAGGATCCCAGCGTGCCCTATCTACTTGGCGAGGCGACGCGCGCCATCGACGCGGTGCCAGCGGTGCTAGTCGGCCATCGCGGTACGGTGACCGCGGCCAGCTTCAGCCCCGATGGGCGTCGCGTGCTCACCGCTGGACAGGATGGCTCGGCCCGGCTGTGGGATGCCGATACCGGCGTCCTTCTGCAGACGCTAAGTGGCCACAGCGATGCCATCGTCAGCGCGACCTTCAGCGCCGATGGCTCGCGCATCGTCACGGCCAGCAGCGATGGCACCGCCCGCATCTGGGACGGCCAGAGCGGCCAGAGCCAGGCGGAGCTCAGCGGCCACAAGCTGGGCCTGACCTGGGCTGGCTTCAGTCCCGACGGAAAAGTCATTGCCACGACCAGCCAAGACGGCACCGCCCGCATCTGGGATACCGATAGCGGCCGACCGCTGTGGCGACTGGATGGGCACACCCGCTGGGTGGAGTCGGCTTGCTTCAGCAGCGACGGCAAGCAGCTAGTCACCGCCAGCCAGGACACCACCGCCCGCATCTGGGACATCAAGACCGGTCTGCCGATCGCTGAGCTTTATGGCCACACTCGCCCGGTGTATGCCGCGACGTTTTCGCCCGACGGCCGGCGGGTGCTGACCGCGAGCGAAGACGGCACCGCCCGGCTGTGGGAGTCGCGGCGCGGCAAGGAGCTGTTCGAGCTGCATGGACACAGCAAGGCAGTCATCGCCGCTCGCTTCAGCCCAGATGGCCATCGCCTGCTGACCGCCAGTCGCGACGGCACCGCCCGGCTGTGGGACAGCGCCTCGGCCGCCCTGGTCGCCGAGCTTAAGGGGCACAGCGATGAAGTCATCGCCATCGCCTTCAGCCCCGATGGCGGACGCATCATCACCACTAGCTGGGACCGCACCAGTCGGCTCTGGGATGCGGCAAGCGGACGCTTTCTGTCTGAGCTGCGCGGCCACAGCGACCGCATCCAGAGCGTTGCCCTAAGTGCCGATGGTGGCCGCGTAGTCACCGGCAGCAGCGACGGCACGGCGCGCATCTGGGATCTGGCGCACGAGACGTTTTCGATCATCTTGCGCGGCCACCGCGGTGCGGTCAGCGATGCGATCTTTGCGCCCGATGGGCAGCGCGTGATCACCGCCAGCCGCGACCACACCGTCGAGCTCTGGGATCGGGCCAGCGGCCACCCTGTGGAAGAGCTGGTCGGCCATAGCGACAATATCTCGGCCCTGGACATCAGTCCGGATGGCAAGTGGATTCTGACCGCCAGCCCCGACCGCAGCGTGCGGGTGTGGAACGCCGAGACCGGCGAGCGTCGCTTGCAGATCACGGGGCACGAAGACCGCGTCGCCGATGCCCGCTTCAGCCCCGATGGCACGCGCATCGTCACCGCCTGCTGGGACAACCAGGGCCGCGTCTTCGACAGTGCAAGCGGCAAGCTGGTCGCCGAGCTCCGCGGCCACGACTTCAAGGTGCTAGGCGCCCGCTTCAGCCCGGATGGCAAGCGCGTCGTCACCGCCAGCGAAGACCGTACCGCTCGCGTCTGGGACGCGCAGAGCGGTCGCCTGCTGGCTGAGCTCGATGGCCACGGCAACTCGGTGGTCAGCGCGGAGTTCAGTCCGGATGGCAAGCGCGTCGTCACTGCCAGCACCGATCGCACGGCACGCATCTACGCCGTGCACGGCAGCCGCGTCAACTCGGTCCAGGTGCTGCGTGGCCACGAGGATCTGTTAATCGGCGCCAAGTTCAGCCCCGATGGCAGCCGCGTCGTCACGGCCAGCGAGGATCGCACCGCCCGGCTGTGGGATGCCCTGTCCGGCGACCCCATCGGCGAGCTGGTCGGGCATGAGAAGCCGCTCACTTCCGTACAGTTCAGCCGCGACAGCCAGCGCATTGTCACCACCAGTGAAGATCAGACGGCTCGCCTGTGGTCGGCTGAGACCGGGCGGCTCTTGCGCGTGCTGCGCGGCCACGCCGACAACGTGCTCTCGGCGCGCTTCAGCCAAGATGGACGCTATCTAGTAACCACCAGCGAAGACGGCACGGCGCGCATCTGGCCGACGGGGGTCGAGACGCGCCCGCTGCCTGAGCTGGCCTTCTTCCTGCGCTGCCGCCGCCCCAACCTGCCCGGCCTGCAGGCCCTGGCGCCGACCTCTCTGCCGATCAACACGGTCGACATTCAGAGCTGCGCGGCGCAGGTCCCGCGGCCGGCACCACCGGTGCGCTGGGAAGAACGCATGACCCACTTCTGGGCTGGTGTCTACGCCTGGCAGGCCGGCGATATTACCGCCGCCAAGGCGCGCTATGAGCAAGCCTTCGACGACGTGATGGCCGTCGGCGACCCGCTGAAGCTGCCGCATATTGCGCTCGGCATCGCGGTGGCGGATGCCGGTCGCGATCCGTCGATCCTGGTTGGGCGGCTGCAGGAAGTCGCGGCCCTGCTAAAGCGCGTCACCCCCGAGGACAGCGAGGTCCGCGCCGATGCGCTGGCCGAGCTGGGTGTCATCGCGCTGGAGCACCTTCACTCACCAGCCGCCGCCTACTTTCCGACGCTGGCGGCGCTGCAGCTGATGCCCAAGCATCTAGGCGCCGGCATCACCATGCTGCAGGTCCAGCTGGCCATCGGCCAGTACGCCGAAGCGCTGCGCACCGGCCCCAGCATCGTCACGCCGCAGACCGACAAGAGCAGCCGCCTGACCGTCGCCACGCTGCTCTGGGCCGCGACCCGCCTCGGCGGTCTGCGCGGCTCCGCCGCCAGCCTGTGGAGCACGCGCCTGCAGCGCGAATTCCAGGGCCTGTTCGAAGGCAAGCAGCCCACCACCCACTTCGACGGCTTGCGCTTCGCACTGATCAAGGCACGCCCCAGCGACCCCGCCGCCCTGCAAGTCCTCGCCATCCTCGACTTCCTCGACCGCCCGAAGCTCCCCAGCAGCGAGCCCGAGCTGACCAAGCTGCTGACCAACAAGAAGCTCGCGCGGTAGCTTCGCCGCAAGCTGCTCAGCGCGAGTTTCCCGCGGCAGCTTGCCGGTGCTCTAGCTTGTTCAGAGACCCCTGAATCGCGGAGCGCAGAGAAGTCTGATCTACATCCTGGGTGCCCTCAAGGTCTTCTGCCGGCAGCCTCCGTTGAGCCTGGTGTAGGGCCTCGATCGCTTCGGGCAGGCGGCGCTGGTTCTCCAGTGCGGCAGCAAGGTCAATCCATGCTCTGGCCTGCCCCTCACCATCCTCGCCGCCGCACTCTAGCTCGGCAATCGCCTGCCGTGCGTGCTCTTCCGCTGCCGGCCAGCGATCCTGCTTCCCAATGGCCCAGGCCAAGTGTCGTCGGCTGAGTCCGGTCGCGAGGGCAGGCCAGGCCCAACGGCCAGCTCGCGAGCGGGCCGCGATCTGCCTAACAAAGACTAGCGCCCGCCGCAGCGCCTGCTCGGCTTCCACAAAGCGCCCCAGTTCGTTGAAGGATAGGCCATCCGCATACTCGCGTCGCCATCGCGCATCTAGCGAGGCATGCAGTGGCTCGCTGAGCCCTTGCAAGAGCTCCATGCTAGTCCTCGCCGATGGCAAGTCTCCTTGCAGCAGGCAGGCGTAGCAAGCCAGCTCACAGGCGACTGACCGGATCTCCACGGGAGGCTCAACCGAGAACGCGATCGGCCCGACGACGGCTGCTTCCGCCCCCGCCGCATCGCGCTGCAGCAAGGCCAAGAACGCCCGCAGCAGCTTCAGCTCCCAGGCTCGGGCAGCGGGGGGATCAGGCAGGCTCGAAAGCTCACCCAGGCAGTGCGTCAAGTCCGAGCTCATGTGGCGACGCGCAAAGCTGTAGGCCGCGCGCTGGAGGATCTCGGCCAACCGCTCCGACTCCCCTGGCTGTCCGCGCACCAAAGCCGCCTCGCTAAGGAGCGACAGCGGATCCTCTTCCCCGCGCCCTTGCCAGCCAACCGGCCACAGCGGCAGGCTGGCGCGCTCGCTAGGCGAAAGGGCGTCGGTTCCGACCAGCTTCGCGAGTTGGGTGTACTGGGTCGTGGGTTCGGCTAGCCCTGGGAAAAAGACAAGCCCGCGCGGATCCTGCCGCCAGCGACCGGGCTCCAGATGGTCCAGAGCCTGCATCGTGATCTGCAGCGTGCGCACCGACCACAGGTCTGGGGCTTGTTCGCGCAGCAGGATGGGTAGCTCGGCGGCCCCGACCACGACCAGCGGAACCGATAGCTGCCTGCGTAGCGTGTCGCGGTGCTGGTTCAGGCGGCGGGCTGCATCCTCCCAGGCAGTCTGGATGGCCAGCCGGGTTCGCTCTTCGGGGTCCCAGCCGGCCATGACCCACACGGCCCCAGTGCCGTCGGGGAGCGCTTCGGTCAAGAGGCGGCTGGGCAGCGCATACAGCGCGTCGGGCGTCGTAGCGTCTAGCTCTAGCAGGCTGGCCGGGGCCAGAGACTCCTTCAACGCATCGCGACACTGCCGCGCGGCTTCGGCGCTGCTCACGCATAGCAGCATCAGCGCGAAGCCACTCCCCAGATCGAAGTGGCGCAGCAGGCTGTCCCAGTCCTGCAGGCTGGCTTCACTAAATACGTGCGCGAGCTTCTTTCGGCTTGCTCTCTGCGTTTCTTCCGACATGCCGCATTACTCCGCGCCGTCCGCTCGGTTCGCTCGCTGGGCCGCGCGGGCCACCATGGCGCGCACTTCCTCGCGAATCAGCGGGTGGACGTCGTACCACTCGTCGCCATTTCGCAAGTACAGCACCATGTGCGTGTCCAGAAAGCGAATCAAGCGGCTGGTGTGCTCGCGCGTCTTGGAGTCCGCCGCGTGCTCCTCGGCAATGCGCTGCAGCCAGGCGGCGTCATCGAGAGCGAGTGGCAGATAGTGACTGCGCGCCGCGGCCAGGGCTTGCTCGATGGCCTTGTCCGGCACCGGCAGGTCCGGCGTCCGCCGCAGCACCTCACCGAGCAGCCCGAGCAGGTCGCGGAAGTGCCCGCCGCAGTGGGCGATCAGCCGATCTACCTGGGTCGGGCCGGTGAAGACCGCAAAGAGGTGCTCACCAAACCGTCGCTCGACCAGCCTGCGCAGCGCGTCATTCCCGGGGCCGTAGGGCTCGCGCTTCGGGCCACGCTGCCACTGCTTGATCGACGGCAAGAGCTCGATCTGGCTCAGCCCCGGCGAGACATACTTCAGCCAGGGCGGCACGGTGTACACCAGATGCACGCCCGGCAGCTGCAGCTTGTCGAGGTGCTGACCAAACAGCCGCTCGACGCTGTTCTGCACCGCCAGCTCCGTCGAGGCGGTGCCGCGAATCTGCTCCAGCGAGTCGAACAGGAACACCACCTGCCGAGTGGCCTCGGGCTGGTACTCGGCAATCTTCTTGAGGCAGGCCGTCACAAACTCATCGACATTCTGCTTGAGCGGGCCCAGGTGCTGGCTCAGGGTCTCTTGCACCTGCCGTCGGAACGACGCGCTCGCCTTAAACTCCAGCTTGAAGCCCGCGACGCTCACCGAGTCGAGCTTGAGCTTGGGCAAGAGCTTCGCCAGTCCGTCGGTCCAGTAGCTCGGCTTCAGCTCTGCGCCGAGCACCGCCGGGTCGGCCAGCCGCTCGCCAAACGCCCCCGCCAGCGCCAGCAACAGGCCGGTGATGTCGACGGTATCGCCAGGGTTTAGATAGTCTAGGGCATTGGCGTACAGCACCAAGTAGCCCTCGCTCTCCAGCTCCTGCTTGAGGCGAAAGAGCTCCGTCGTCTTGCCGGCGCCGCGAAAGCCCGAGAACATCTGCAAGCTCTCGCCCTCTTTCCAGCCGATGTGTCGCGCCAGTCGCTCAATCGGGTCGCCGTCTTCACCCAGGCTCTGGTAGACCGGCTCGTATAGCTCAGCGTCTTCGGGGCGCTCGGGATGCAGGGGGCGGTCGACCACTTTGTTGTACAGCGGCCGCAGGAACGTCTTCTGCTGCTTGCTCAGCATGGACCGAGGCTATCAGAGCCGTGGACGGCAAAGTAATTTTCGCAGGACGAGGTCGTGGCGCGGACTGCCGTTCGCCTGCCAGCCATAGATCGGCACGCCATGCACGCTAGCCATGCGCTCGACGATCACGCAGATCAATTCGCCCAATATGGGTACTAGGAAACCCAGATTGGGCAGAGAGAGCGCACTCCCGTCGTCCTCGACGAGAGAAGGCCCAAGCGCTCTGGGGTCGGCGCTGTTCACCAAGGCCCAGCACAGAGTCCTGGGCTCGCTCTTTGGCCAGCCCGAGCGGGCCTATTGCTTCTCGCAGCTGATCACCCTCGCCGGATCGGGCACAGCGGTGGTTCAGCGGGAGGTGGATCGCCTGGTCAAAAGCGGGCTCATTTCGATGTCCATCCGAGATAGCCGGAGAGTCTGCAAGGCCGATGCAAGCTCGCCGATCTTCGACGAGCGCTGTTCGACAGTGGTGAAGACAAGCGGCATCGCAGATGCAGATACGCTAGGCCTTCGCACCTCGTTCGAAAGACATCGGGCTGGCAACCTGTTGGGGTCCTTCGCGACAGAGACCAACAAGGCGCGGCATGATGTCGCTTTGCTCGTCGTCTCGGACCGCCTGCTGCTGGAGGATCATTTCCGTACTCTCGCCAGCGTCGAAAAACGCCTCGGGCGGCCGATCAGCCCGACCCTCTATGTAACTGCCGAGCCGGATGCTCGACGCCAAAGCAGCAACCCCTTTGTGATGAAGGTCCTGTCGGGCCAGAACACGACCTGCAGGGGAATCTGGATGGCCAATTGCGCACTGGAAAATCGCGCGAAGCTGGGTCAGCTCAGGCCAGGGGAGCCCGCTCCCGAGGAGCTCAGAGGATTGCTGAGCTCCGGCGCCCATCGCCTCAAAGACACCGAAAACACCAGCCTCTCCCTAGAGAGCCGCGTTGATACTTGCGGGGCTCTCCTTTCGTCGCGCCTACCCCCGCGCTCCCCTCCCCTTCCACAGCAGATAGACCGCTGGATAGACCAGGAGCTCCAGGCCGAAGGAGGTGAACAGGCCGCCGACCATGGGGGCGGCGATTCGCTTCATGACATCGCTGCCGGCTCCGGTCGCCCACAAGATGGGCAGCAGGCCCATGAAGGCGGCGGCGACGGTCATGGCTTTGGGGCGGAGGCGCTTTACGGCGCCGTGCTCGATGGCGGCGACAAGCTCGGTCCGCCGTAGCTCGCGACCCTCGCGCTCGGCCTGGGTCTGGGCGGCCTGCAGGGAGAGGTCGAGGTACAGCAGCATAAAGACGCCGGTCTCGGCATCGAGGCCCATCAGCGCAATCAGCCCGACCCAGACAGCGATCGACAGGTTGTAGCCCAGGGCATATAGCAGCCAGATCGCACCGATGGCCGAGAACGGTACGGCGAGAAGCACGATCGTCGCCTTTACCGCCGAGTGCGTCGAGGCGTAGAGCAAAAGGAAGATGAGGAGCAGGGTCAGCGGCACCACGATCTGCAAGCGCTCGCGCACGCGCAGCAGGTTTTCATACTGGCCGCTCCACAGCAGGGTGTAGCCCGGCTGCGGCGGCAGCTTGGCGGCGACGGCGGCTTTGGCGGCGGCGACATAGCGACCGATATCGATCTGGCTGGTGTCGAAATCGACGTAGACATACGAAGTCAGGAGGCCGTTTTCGTTGCGCAGCATGGCGGGACCCGACGAGAGCCGCAGGTCGGCAAGCTGGGCGAGCGGGATCTGCTGCCCGCTGGCGGTCGGGACCAGCACGCGGCCAAGCTGCTCGGGGTTCTGTCGCAGCTCGCGCGGATAGCGCACGCTGACCGAGTAGCGGGCCCGCCCTTCAATGGTGGTGGTGACGGTCTCGCCTCCGACCGCGCTGGCGATGACGGCGTTGACCTCTTCGACGCTTAAGCCATAGCGCGCGAGATCGCCGCGGCGCAGATCGATATCGACAAACGAGCCACCAGTGGCCCTCTCGGCAAACACCGAGCGCGTGCCGCCTACGCCCCGCAGGATCGACTCGACCTGGATGCCGATGCGCTCGATCTCGCTGGCATCGCTGCCGATGACCTTGATGCCGATCGGCGTCCGCACACCGGTCGACAGCATGTCGATGCGCGCCTTGATCGGCATAGTCCAGGCGTTGGATGTCCCGGGGATGCGCAGCGCCTGATCGAGCTCAGACACCAGCTCCTCGTGCGAGATGTGCTCGGGCCAGAGGTTGCCAAGTAGAGCGGCAAGCGGCCGCGGCGCCCAGCTGGAAAACCAGCGCGACTTGCGCCGCCACTCCGACTCGGGCTTAAGGACGATGGTCGTCTCCATCATCGACAGCGGCGCGGGATCGGTCGCAGTCTCGGCCCGACCGGCCTTGCCGAAGACAGTCTGCACTTCGGGGAAGCGACGCAGGATCTGATCCTGCGTCTTGAGCAGCCGAGCTGCCTCAGTGGCAGGCAAGCCGGGCAGCGTGGTCGGCATGTACAGGATGCTGCCCTCATAAAGCGGCGGCATAAACTCTGAGCCCAGGCGCAGATAGATCGGCACGGTCGAGGCAACCAGCAGCAGCGCGGCGCCAAGCGTCAGCTTTGGATGGCGCAGCACCAAGCGGCAGGCGGGGGCATAGACACGTCCCAAGACCCGCGTGATCGGATGCTGCTCTTCGGCGTGATAGGTGCCGACCCACAGCTTCGTCGCCAGCTGCGCAAGCAGGCGGGGGCGAAATGAAAACGGTCGCAGCCGGGTCAGCAGCATGCGCATCGCCGGGTCTAGCGTCACAGCGAGCAGCGCGGCAATCGCCATCGCCAGGTTCTTGCTGACCGCCAGCGGGCGGAACAGCCGGCCCTCCTGATCGACCAGCGCGAACACCGGCACGAAGGCGACGGCGACGACCAGCAGCGAGAAGAACACCGAGGGCCCGACCTCGACGAGCGCTTGCAGGCGAACGGCGCGCGCCTCGGCATCGGCGTTGGGGCGCGACAGCCCTCCTTCGGCCTGCCAGGCGTGCAGCTTCTGATAGGCGTTTTCGACCTCGACAATCGCGCCATCGACCAAGACCCCGATCGAGATGGCGATGCCAGACAGCGACATCAGGTTGGCCGTCAGGCCCAAAAAGTACATCGGAATGAAGGCCAAAAAGACCGAGATCGGAATGGTCAAGATGGGCACGATCGCCGACGGCACGTGCCACAGGAACAGCAGGATGACCAGCGCGACAATAAGCATCTCTTCGCGCAGCTTGAGCGAGAGCGTCGACAGCGCGCGCTCGATCAGGTCCGAGCGATCGTAGGTGGTGACGACTCGCACGCCGCTCGGGAGCGAGGGAGCCAGCTCGGTCAGGCGAGCCTTGACGCGCTCGATGACCCGCAGCGCGTTTTCGCCGTAGCGCATCACAACAATGCCGCCGACCACTTCGCCGCGCCCATCAAGGTCAGCGATGCCGCGGCGCAGATCGGGGCCGATGCCGACGCGCCCAATGTCGCCGATGCGCAGCGGTGTGCCGGCCTGGCTGGCGCGCAGCACGATCTGCTCGATGTCACTGACCTGGCTGATGCGACCACGGCCGCGGATCATGTACTCGCGCCCGCCGAGCTCCAGCAGGCGACCGCCGACTTCGCTGTTGCTCTTGCGCAGGGCCTCGACCACCTCGCGCAGCGACACGCGGGCCGCAGCCAGGCGGACCGGATCGACGGTGACCTGGTACTGCTTGACGCCGCCCCCCAGAGTCGCGACCTCGGCCACACCGGGCACCGACTGCAGGGCATAGCGCAGAAACCAGTCCTGATACGAGCGCAGCTCGGCCAGGGAGTGGGCGCCCGACTCATCCACCAGCGCGTACTCAAAGACCCAGCCCACGCCAGCGGCATCCGGACCTAGCTCGGTGCGCACCTCGGGCGGCAGCCGGGCCTGGATCTTGGGCAGGAATTCAGCGACGCGCGAGCGCGCCCAGTAGGGATCGGTGCCGTCCTCAAACAGCACGTAGACGTAGGAGTAGCCAAAGTCCGAAAAGCCGCGGATGGTCTTGACCTTGGGCGTGCCGAGGAGCGAGGTGACAATCGGATAGGTGACCTGATCCTCGATGACGTTCGGGCTCTGCTCCCAGCGCGAATAGACGATGACCTGGGTGTCTGAGAGATCGGGGATGGCGTCGAGGGGGATGTCGCGCAGGAGCAGCAGCGAGCCGAGGAGCGCGATCGCCGACAGCAGCACGACGAGCACACGATGGCTCGCCGACCACTCGATGAGTCGCCTAAGGATGGGCATCGCTCATGCTGCGCAGCGCCGCTTGCAGCCGCGACTCGCTGTCGAGAAGGAAGGTCGCTGCCACCGCTACTCGCTCGGTTGCCGCCAGGCCAGAGGTGATCTCGTAAAGGTCATCGGCGCGCTCGCCAGTGCCCACCTCGCGCGGCACGATGCGCATGCGCGACTCGCCGGCGTTCTCGACAACGAACACTAGCTTGCGCGTGCCGGTCTCGACCACTGCATCTTCGGGGATCACCAGCGCCTGCCGCGGTGCGACGGCAATGGCCACGGTGGCGAGCATCTCGGCCTTGAGCATGTCTTGCGGGTTGTCGACCTCCAAGCGAACCCGCACCGTACGCGTCTGCGGATCGATCGACGGATAGATGTACGTGATGCGCCCGGTCCACTTGCGGTCGGGAAAATAGGCGACGGTCACCGTCGCTTCCTGGCCCAGGCGCAGGCGCGGCAGCTCGTACTCATAGCAGTCGGCCAGCACCCACAGCCGCGACAGATCGACCAGATCGAACAGCGAGTCTTCCGGCTTCACGCGCATGCCGTGGACGGCGGTCTTAGCAACCACATAGCCCGAGCTCGGGGCGTAGATCTTGACGCTGCGGCTCGGCTGACCGGACTGCTCAAGCGCGCGAATCTCGGCCCAGCTGACGTTCCACAGAAGCAGCTTCTGACGCGCCGCTGCCAACAGATCGACCTCGCGCTCGCCCTTGCTGGCTCCGGGCGAGACCGGCGACAGACCCGCCGGACTGCGGCTCTGGCGGAGCGCGATCAGATACTCTTGCTGCGCCGCGTACAGGTCGGGCGAGTACAGCGAGAGCAGCGGCTCGCCTTTTTTCACGAACTTGCCGGTGAAGTCAGCGAACACCTGCTCGACGTAGGCCTCGAAGCGGGTGTGGATGTGATGCACGCGCGTCTCGTCGAACGCGAAGCGCCCGGCCGCGCGCAGCTGCCCACCGAAGGTCTGGCGGCGGGCGACGGCGGTCTTGAGTCCAATCTGCTGCTGCCGGCTCTCATCGAGCGTGATCGGCGCCAGGTCGGCAAGCTTGGGCGCCGCGGGACGCTCCCCTGCCCCTGGGCTGTCCGCCGTCGCTGTGCTTGGACTCGGTGCGGTCGGGACGGGCACCAGCTGCATGTTGCAGATGGGACAGTCCCCCGGCTTATCGCTGACCACCTGCGGGTGCATTGGACACTGATACTTTGGCGCTGGCGCGGCCTGGCTGACTGCGGCTTTGGCAGCGGCCGGGGAAGGCGACGCCGCCGCCGCACCGGCATCCCGAGCTGGGCGCTGCTCGGCCGGACACGCGCATAGCAGACCAAGGGTCAGCAGAGAAAGAAGAGCCCCCAGCTTGTGGCGCCGACAGACACGGGTCATCGCTTCGCTCCTTCGGCAGCCGGCCCGCTCTCGAACGTGGGTGAGGTCAGCAGGGGCAGGCCGCTCTCCGCTTCCAGCTCAGCCAGGCGCTGGCCCAGCTCGGCCTGATAGCGCTCGAAGTCGAGCTGGTGCTCGAACAAGCGACGCGCGGTCTCCAAGAGCAGGCTCAGCGGCACGCGGCCACTCTGATAGCCGGCTTGTGCGGCACGCAGAGAGCGCTCGGCGAGCGGCAGCAAGCTCTGGGCATGCAGGTGCATGTGGCGCTGCGCCGTCTCGGTTCGCAGCAGCACTGCCTGTAGCTGACCGGCGATCTCTTGTTCAAGCTGGCGCCGCTGAGCCAGCAAGCCCTGCCGCATCGCCAGCGCCTCCCGCCCCTGCGCCGCGGCCCGCGCCAGGGAAAACGAGGGCAGGCTCGACTGCAGGCCGGCCGTGAAGTTGTGCTCGATGGCAGCCCCGGGATGCAGGGTGGCCATATAGGAAAATGACAGCGCGAGATCAGGAGCCCGCTCTTGCGCGGCGGCCAGGCTGCGAGCATTGGCCTGGGCGATCTGGTGATCGATCGACAAGAGCTCGGGGCGGCTGCGCAGGGCGGCAGACACCAGGCTCGCTAGCGGCGGCACAGCTCGCAGCGGCGGTGCGGTGGTAGGCGGCCCCAGCAACGCAGCAGTGGGCTGGCTGCGCAGGACGTTCAGCGCCGCCACGGTCAGATCGCGCTCACGCCCGGCATCCAGCAGCAGGTTGTCGAGAGTTACTTGGATCTCTTGCGCAGAAAGAAGCTCGGCGAGCTCGGCCCGCCCAACTCGATAGCGAACGTCCACCGCAGCGATCAGCGTCGCCGATAAAGCCCGCGCCGAGCTTAGGACGGCCAGGCTGCGCACGGCCAAGCGATAGTCGAAGTAACCACGCGCCGCGGCCAGGCGCAGCGACTTGGCGGTCGTCGCGAGCTCGGCTTGCGCACGCGGCGCTTCGTGTGCCACGACGGCCGCCCGCGCCGACAGCTTGCCCGGCCAGGTCAGCGGCTGACGAAGCGAAAACATCAGCGGAATGTGCGCGGCGCCGACCGGGACCTGCCAGAGCTCGACCATCAGCATGGGATCGTCCAGCGTGCGCAGCTGGGCTGGCCGCTCGCTGGCCGCGCGGACCTCGGCCTGCTTGGCTTGCAGCGCTGGACTGTGGGCTAGCACCTCGTCGATAAGCTGAGCGAGCAAGAGCGGCGGCAGAGCTGGGTCGGTGGCCGGCACCGTGACGGCCGCTGGCGGAAAATGGCCCAAAGCTGGCGACTGCGCACGCGCGGAGATCTGCCCCAGCAGCATGGCGAGCGCCGCCGCCTGCGCCAGCCGAATCCGCAGCGAGCCTCGCGCACGACCATACGATCGGGCGGGCGCATGCTCTGCCGGCAGAGCGTACCCGCGACTTGACGAGGCCACTTGGTCGGTCGGCAAGGCAGCCAGCCTCACAGGGTTGAGGAAGGCGGGGTCGGAGCTCGCTCGGCTGCCTCACCGGCACCGGCCGAGAGCAGATCGTTGAGGTTGGGGATGCCAGACAGGGCCGCCGCGCCATCCGCTTCCAGAGGAACCTTGGCCGCGCCCTTGCCGAGCCCCGCCTTCGGCTGCCAAAAGTCCTTGCCCCACCAGGGCGGCTCGACGCTGCGGTTGAGCGTACCGAACAGCCGATCCCAGAACGTGAACACCGCCGCGAAGTTGTAGTTCCGCAGGCCGTAGGCGTGGTGCAGGTTGTGGTCGCGCGTGCCGATCCAGATGGCGTTGCCGTTCCACTTCGCCGAAGAGTGCAGCACGGTCGCCCAGATCAGCAGCAGCATGTTCAGCACGTACACCGTATAGATGTGAAACGGCGCGATCAGCAGCGGCACGGTGTAGGGCAGGATGCCGGACAGGATGGTCTCGAAGGGATCGATGGCGATCCCTGACCAGGCGACTGGCGGACGGAAGGCGTGATGGCGGAAGTGCGACTTGCGATAGACGATCGGCACGTGCAGGAGCAGGTGCGTGACGTAAAAGACGAGATCCCACAGCAGGACATAAAGCGGCATGCTGAGCAGCCAGTACAGGTAGCCGCGCTCGCCGATGTCTTGATAGATGAAGCCGATGTGGTAGCGGTCCGCGAGCAGCGCGAAGCCCTGGATAATCGGCGTGCCCGAGAGCAGCGAGACCAGGCCAAGGAACAGATCGCGCCTGACGATCGAGCGATTCACCCGTCGGCTAAACAGGCGATGCACGATGCTGGCGCTGGTTAGATAAAAAAGGATCGCGATGCTGCAGCTAATCGCGCACTGAAGTAACCATCTCGACAGCATGGGCAGCCTCTTTCGGTCGAACGACGCGTGGCGACGGGTGTGGGAGGTTACGGTAGGCGGTTGTTGCGTACGCGGCGCAGCGAGTCGATGAGCGAGTCGAGCGCGGCCGTCGAGCCTGTCTCGCGCTCGCGGGCCTGCTTGAGCACGGCGATGGCCCGCTCAAGATCGCCGCGCTGGACCGCGCGCATGGCTTCATCGAGCGCGATGGCCGGCAGCACCGTCGGCGCGCGCTCGCTGACCTCACGGCCACGCGAGGCGGAGCCGGCCTCGCTGGCTCGTGAGCGCTCGGTGCTGGGGGAGCTCTTGCCACTGCTGAGGTAGCGCATGGCCGACAGGATCAAGACCAGTGCCGCCAGTCCGCCGAGCAGGCCAATGCCCAAGCTGAGGAGCCAGGGCCGCAGGCTCGAGCTGCCGCTAGCGGCTAGGGCGGGCGCAGCGGCACGACTGCGACGGACGGCCGTGGCCGAGGGAGCAGCACTGGCGGGAGTCGGAGCCGACGTGTCGGTGGAGCCGGGCTGCAGGGCCACCCAGGAGGTCGGCTGATCGGCCAGCCAGCTTGCGCCTGGAGCCGCACCAGAGGCCGCACCACGACTGCCAACCGGGGTCGGCCCTCCGCCCAGAGCATCAGGCAAGCGCAGAAAGCCAGTCGGCTGATCAGCAAGGGCCGCTGCCGCTGCGCTAAGACCGCTGGCCGGGGGAGGCGCGGCCGAGCGGACGGGCGGCGCCGGTGGTGGCGGCGGGGCGGAGCGAACAGCCGGAGCCAAGTGCTGCGCAACGGGCGGAGCCGGCGATGGGCGAGCCGGGCCCGAGAGTCCCGCCGGAGCCGGCGAGATGCGCTGCACACCGAACACCGTCGCTTGCATCGAGCTCGCTGGCAGGGCAGGCGGCGCGCTCAGCTCAGCCCGCTCGTGGGTGGGCATGGCGGCCGTGCGCGCATCATCCTCATCGACGCTGGGGATGATATGGGCAGGCAGAAACGAGGGCGACAGCTCAGGAGAGGTGTAGCCCATGTCGCTACCCTCATAGCCATCGTCCGGAGCGCCAGCGTGGGACTGCGTATCGGAAAGGGGCGGCGGTCGAGAAGGTCTCTGGCTCATGCGCGGCGACGAAAATATTGCAAACGGGGCGGCCTGTAAACGAAGGCTTTCACTCGCCCCGCTCGGCCAAAATAGCGATCCAGCGAGGGTCCCGGCGTGATACGTTGATGAGCGGTGAGCAAGCGTCCGCCCTTTCTTGGCTACAACCATAACGTCCGTCACGCCGGGCATCTGTTCCACGTGCAGACGGAGGACTCTGGCCTGGGTCGCCTGGTGCTGTTCACGCACTGCTTCGTCGATGGGACGATCCTGGCTTCGCTGCGTGGCACCTATACCGCAGAAGAGTCCGACGCGGTCGTGCAGAAGCGCATGCAGGACCAGCACAAGGCCATGCTGCGCCGGGTTCGCGATGGGGAGTTCGATAACCACCCCGAGGTGGTAGCGCGAGCCGCGCAGGCCGGAGCGCATGACAAGCCAGCCGCCGCTGCGAGCGCCGCACCAGTGGGCGACGCCACCGCCAAGCCTGAGCCCAAGGCCGAGCCCAAGCCAGCCGCTCTTGCCGCCAAGGCGGATGCGAAGCCCGAGGCCAAAGTCGAGGCCAAGCCCGAAGCCAAGCCCGACGCGTCAGCCCTCGCTGCGCGGCTCCTGCAGAAGAGCCCAGCGGCTCCTGCTCCCGCCGCAGGTCTACCGCCGGTGGCACTGGCGCCCGCCGCCAAGCCAGCCGCTGCCCCAGTGGTCGAGCTTGACGCCGACAGCGACGAAGATCTCATGATCGATATCGTCGCTGACGCTGCGACCGATGATGAGGAGGAGGCGTTTGAGCTCAGCAAGGCCACGCCACTGCCGGCCGCCCGACCTCTGGTCGGCGGGGACTCTGCTGAGCATGCGCCGGTGTATCCGCCCTCACCCAACCCGCTGTTCCAGGTCACCGTCGGTCGCATAAGCCAGCGCCCGAGCCGTCTGACCCGACCGGTGCACGTGCGCGGACTGCACACCGGCCGCCTGCGCATGCACTCGACTTCAGAAGGCGCGGTGATGCTGGCTCCGGCCTCACTGCGGACCTCGCCCGGCCGCGGCCCGATACGGCCAGCCGAGCCGCTGCGCAAGACGCTGTTCTATGCCCACCCGACGATACCGGGGGCCATCTCTGCGATTGGCCTGGGGTCGCCGGCGCTTGAGAGCACGCCTCTCGACGAGGCCCTGCTGAGCTTCCTGCGCAAAGAAGCCTCGCGACCGCTGTAGCCCGGGGCTCGGCCGCTCTGCCGTAGCCGCAACGCTACCGCGCTCGACTGGTCGCCCCTGCAACCGCGCCACCGGCGGCCATCGGTCTCCAAAGCCAAGTCATGCGTGATGTCGTCAGCGACGGTTTCGTCTCTGATACGATGACATCATGCGCAATAGTAGGTTCGCTGTTTCAGCTTGGTCCCTAGTTACGTGCACAGTGGCTTGGACGCTTGGTCTGCTGCTCGCAGAAAAGGACGCCGGTGCCTTCTCCACTCGCCTGCACATCATGATCGCCAACAAGGTGCGGGAGGCGCTGATTGCTGACGGCAAGAACAGCATCCGCCTAAAGTTTGGCAGCTACGATGTCCGGCTCACCGATGACGACAAGCGGGCCCTGATCGAGCAGCCGCTGTCCTTTCGTGCCGGGGCCATCGGGCCCGACAACATGGCTTTCCCCGGCATGACCGATCCCTCGCACGCGATCGGACAAAAGCCCTATGTGCAGTGCCAAAAGCTCTACGAGCAGGCGCTCACCGATCCCGAGCGGGCCTATGCCATCGGCTGCTTCCTGCATGGCGTCACCGACGCTATCGCCCACCACTACGTCAACTTCATGACCGGCGAGACCTTCACCCTGACGCCGATCACCGCTGCCCGCCAGAGCAACTACAACAACGTCGTGCGCCACATCATCGCCGAGTCGATGATCCAAAAGGCGGCCTTCAAGCTCGACCCGGCGGCGTTCAGCCTGAGCCAGCTTTCGCACAGCATCCCCAAGGAGTTCTTGCAGCGCACCTATCTGACGCCGACCAGCCCGCTGTGGCAGGTCATGGGCCATCACGCCAAGGCCAAATACGATGCCGCGGTGGCGGCCCAGCCCAGCGCCTCGATCGTCACCATCGTCCAGGGGCTGGACGTTGCCATCGCCGATCACCTGGTGCTGTCGCCGGTCTATCTGTCGCGCATCGATCAGGCACGGCAGCAGATCGCAACCGACATCATGACCACGGTGAGCAACCTGCAGAACCGCAGCACCGCGGAGGGCGCCACGCTGCAGGTCACCGCTGGGACTGACGGCAAGCTGGGGACATCGGATGACGGCACCGCCTGCACCGTGACCTGCGCCGATCTCTACGCCAAGTACTTCACGTATGTCGCGCTGTTGGCCCCGCGGCAAGACGCGCAGGGCCGGCCGCTGCCTTCGGCCGTCGAGAAGATTAGCGACAAGCTGCGCGATGACCTCAATGGCTTTCTGCCCGCCTACCTTGCGACCATCGAGTCCTTGTCCGCCAAGCTGAACGCCCCGCTGGGCATGACCTCCACCGGCACTGAGGGCTTCGATATCAGTCCGGCCGAGGTCGACATGATGTTTAAGCCGATGACCGACTGGGCGGATCGCATCACGACGCTCGACTATCAGGCGGTGATCAATGCCGTCGTGCCGGACTGGCTGCTGAGCCTGCAGAACGCACTGCAGAAGGTTGGGATCAATGTCTCGATTCCCAACATCGTCAAGACGCTGCTTGAGCCGTTTGTGCGACCGATCAAAGACGCGCTTAAGGCGTACGTCATCGACAAGGCCAAGACCTTCATCAACGAGCTGACGACGCAGTACAAGGCTCAGCTCAACCTCGTGCTCGCCGAGTACGATGGGCGTCTGAAGCTCTATGCTGGGGCCGGGCTGAGCGGCACTGCGCTCGATCACTTCTTTGAGTCGGGCCTGTTTGGCCATGCATTCAACCTGGCGGCCGCGACGATCGCCAATCACGCGGTGGCGCTGCCGATCAACGACAGCGATGAGTTCGGCGGCATCGGCCCGGCCTCGTTTGATGCCTCGCACACGCCGGCCTGGACGCAGGCCGCAACCTGCGACTACCTGCGCGGAGCGATCCTGCCGCTGGGCATCGAAGTCAGCGCCCTGCTCAGCGTCCGCAGCGACAAGGACTATCTGGCCCAGACCATGGGCGATAGCCCGATCGAGTGCCACGCTGGCTCGCTGTCGATGTTCACCAGCATGCCCGGACCCGACTCCTGCGGCTTGGTCGATACCCCCTCGCTGATCGCCGACAGCAAGCACCTCGGCTCGCCGACCCGGGCCTATCCACCGCAGTACGCCAGCAGCATGCCCAGCTGTCAGAACATCGTCGTCCCCGGCCTGCCAGAGCCGCCACCGCCCGCTCCAGTCGCCACCGGCTGCGCGTGCCAGATCGGGACAGCCAGCCCGGCTTTTCCGCTCGGCTACCTGCTGGCGACCGGGGCCCTGCTGGCCCTGCTTTCGCGGCGTCGCCGGCGAGCCGCGGCGCGGACTGCGCTGTCGGCGCTTTTGGTCGCGATCGGACTTGGGCAGAGCGGCTGTGGCGGTGCGGCTCCGTCGATGATGGAGATGATGCCGGACCCCATGACGCCGCCGAAGCAAGCGCTGATGAACGCGCTCAAAGACAGCGTGTGGAGTGGCATGCAGCAGCGCTCCGGCAAGTCGCGGGCGATCGAGCTGCGCTTCCGCACTACCGATCTGTTCTGGGCCGAGACGCGCAATCCCTTCGGGCCAGCCCGCCGCCGCGAGCTGCGCGTGTTCGCCATCGATGACGATGGCAGCACGGTTCGCTCGACCATCACCCAGACGCCAGACGGCGTCGACACCATGCGCCCGCTCGGCAAGCAAGAGACCTGGAAGTTCGAGGTTGTCGCTGGCTCACCGCGCAAGCTCAAGCTCACCAACCAAGATGCCCCCAGCGTGATCGAGGAGTACAGCGAAGGCGCCTGGCCAGCTCCCACGGCGGGCCTTACGGCGACGGTGCGCGTCTTCCAGTCGGCCGGCGCGACCTACGACGCCTTCTGCGGCAAAAACGTGCTGCTAGGAACCCCCGACTACAGCACCTTGTTCGCTGCCGCTCGCGGTCAGAGCGCCGAGGTCTTGCTGGGCACCGATCGCATGGCCGGCGCCAAGCTGACGCGCTGGCGGGATGCCAGTGGCGCGAACCGCTTCGCCGTCACCGATGTGCCCAGCTTCAGTGATCTGGGCGGCACGCTGCTCAGCGACCAGGCGTACTTCTTCGTTCACTACCTGGGCACGATCAATCACCCCGGCGGCGCCTTCCAGATGCGGGAACAGAACGACGAAGT
>CAZVMD010000007.1:29027-64980 GCA_964628555.1 uncultured Myxococcales bacterium
ATCGACGACACGCTGTTCCCCCCCGCGCTGTAGCCGGCCCCCCGGATCCCTGCTTTTTCCCGTCGGTGTCCCCCGAGAACCTGACTTTGCGATAACATCAGTTCGAATGCGCAGTCTGTTTATCTCGCTGCTGTCATTAGGCTTTCTATCCAGCCAGCCGGCGGCCGCCCAGCCGGCCCGTCCAACGCCTCCGCCTGCGACGGTCCCGCCCGCACCGGTAGCCCCCGCCGGGCCAGCCCGCGTCGCCGTCCCCAGCCTGGGCGGCACAAGCGGCACAGCAGCGGCCACCGCTGGGGCCGCCGCCAGCACTGCCAGCCCGGCAGCCAAGCCAGCCGCACCTGCCGCACCCCCAATGCCTGCCGTGCCTGCCGCGCCTGCCACCGCGATCGCCCCGGCCAGCGCTACCCCGACGAGCGCAGCCACGCCACTGGCGCCCGGCAGCATCAGCGGCGAGGTTCGGCTGGGTGATGGCCGCACAGCCCGCCGCGCCGCTATCTTCCTGGAGGGAGCCGGCAACCCAGCCGGCCCGCCGCGCGAGCGACCGCTGCTGTCGCTGCGCAGCGCCCATCGGCAGCTCGAACTACTGCTAGCCACGGTCGGCCAGAGCCTCCAGATCAGCAACGATGACCTGACGACTCACAGCGTGTTCTCGGTCTCGCCGCTCAAGCCACTGTCGCTGGGGCCCCTGGCGGCCGGCGAGTCCCGCACCGTGCTCTTGGACAAGCCAGGAGTCCTAGAGCTGTTCTGCCACTTGCACGATGCGATGGAGGCGGTCGTCGTGATCGCGCCCAGCGGACTGTGGGCGCTGAGCAACCCGCAGGGCAGCTATTCGCTGACCGGCGTCCCGGCGGGTCGTTATCGGGCCGTGGCCTATGCTCCTGAGCTAGGCCAAGTGGCGCTGCCGCTTGAAGTCCGAAGTGGCGAGCGCTCGACCCTGCACTTCCAGATTTTGCCGCCCAGCCAGCCGACGGTGACCACGGCCAAGGGCAAGAGGTAGGCTCGCCATGCGCCTGCGCACGCAGCTGATCCTAGTCGCCTTGTGTGCTTCGCTTTCGCTCGGCAGCCTGGGCGCCTTCCTGTTTGGCCGCACCCTGCATCAGGCCACCGAGCCGCTCCTCGATCGTGCGGTGCTGATGGCCGAGCAGTCGGTGCTGCAGCGCTGGCGCAGCGAGCGGCTGCACCGCCGACAGACGCTGCAGTCGCTGGCGCAGCGGGCCTACCTGCGCGCCTATCTTCTGGTTGGCGATCGCGATCAGCTAGCCCACATCGCCCAGGCCATCGTCGGCTCGCGAGCCCAGCCGGCTACCGCCGCTGATCCGGGTGCCCCAGCGACGTCGGCCACGCTGACTGCGCATACGACCCCGCGCGGTCCCGGCGTCGATTCAGTGGCTCTCACCGACCGCAGCGGCGAGATCATCGGCATGGCGGCCGCGACGCCCATGGACGAGGCCAATACCACCCGGGTGGCGACGCGGGCGATCCAAGAGGCTCTGGGCCCCGATGGTGAGCTCATCGCCGTCAATGACACCCTCTGGGAGGTCTATCGGCTGCCGGTCGGCACCGAGCTCTGGGCCGGTCACCTGATCGCCGCCTATCGCGTGTCGCCGAGCTGGCTGCACAGCATCACCGAAGGGCAAGAGCTTGGCCTCGCGGTGATCCACAACGACATCGCTGCCTCGACCTTTCCGGCCAGCTTGGTGGACAAGCCGCGCACGCTCTTAAACAGCTGGACCAGCGATAGCCGCCGCCTGCGCGAGCAGTACCGCACCCGCAGTGCCGTGCTCGGCCATGCCACGCTGATCGTGGGGACGCCGCTCTCCTCGCACAGCGATCTGGTGGGTCACACGCCGCGGCAAGTAGCGGCGGTGTTGGGCCTGCTGTTGCTCGCTACGCTGCTGGTGGTCTTCGCCGGCATCGAGCGCATCACGCGGCCGATTGAGCAGCTCAAGGACGCGGCCAATCAGCTCGCCCGCGGCCAGCTCCTACGCACGCGATCGCTGCTGCAGGACTTCAGCGATCGCAACGACGAGATCGGCACGCTGGCCAGCGCCTTCAATGTTGCCGCGCAGCGCTTAAACTCGTTTGTCGCCTCATCGATGCGCCTGGTGCGGCATCTCAGCAGCGCGGTGTCGACCGTCGAGCGCTCGGCCAACAGCCTAGCGGCAGGAGCAGCCAAGCAGGAGCAGCGACTCAATGAGATCGCGACCATCATGGCCCCCCTGCTCAAGTCGCTGGCCCAGACCACGCAGGCCCTGGGGGATGCGCGCACCAGCGCGATCTCGCTGTCGCTGGTCAGCAATGCCACCGATCAAGCGATGGCGCTGTTGACCACGGGGGTCCGGCGGACCGAGGCGCTGCTCAACAACTCCGATGGCGGCAGCGAGCAGCGTGGCAGCTATCGCACGGCGAGCCTGCTGCAGCAGATCGCGCAGGTCGGCAAGCAGCACGGCGATCTCCGCGACTCGCTGTTGCGGCTGCGCGAACAGGTCGGCGCCATCAAGAGCCATCTCGACGAAGCGGTCGAGGTGCACGTCCGCGAGCAGCACCAGAGCGAGCATCTGGGACGCGCGACCGGCGAGGTCGATCGCCTGGCCAAGCAGCACGCCACCGAGGCGGTAGCGCTGCGTGGCTCGGCACAGCAGCTGCGGCGCGACATCGATCACCTAAGCAAGCTGCTTTCGGCCATGGAGACCAACGGCCCGCTAGAGATCGACGAGACGGTCGCCGCCAGCTCCGGCTACTATCAGCCGATTCGCGTCGAGGGCGGCGGGGCGCTCGAATCGGCGCTCGGCCCTCCCAGCCGTCGCTCAGCCCGCAGCAGCTCCGCCGACGAGCTACCGCCAGCCGGTCATCAGGCCAGTCATCAGGCCAGTCATCAGGCCAGTCAGCGAAGCATGCGCTCCGCTGGCTCCGCGACCTCTAGCAAGCCCGATCTGACGCCCGTCCGCCCACCGCCGACGACCAAGAAGCCGGCCCCTTCCAGCACCAGCAAGAAGTAGCACCTCCCGCCAGACGGCCCGCGCCGCGCTTCCTGCTTCCCCGGCCAAAGGCATCTGTGTTAGTTCGTCTGGGCCCATGTCGTTTGAGACTCGCGAAACCAAAGAGCTACTGGAGTCCCTCGGGGGGCGGGTGACCGCTCTCCGTGGGCATCTTTGACATCGATAAGAGCCAGGTCCGCATTCAAGAGCTGGACGAGCTGACCGGCGCCGCCGACTTCTGGAACGATCAGCAGAAGGCGCAGACCCTGCTGCGCGAGCAGGCGCAGCTCAAGAGCACCGTGCAGGGCTGGCAGGGACTGCAGCGCGGCCTAGAGGATGCACGCGTGCTGCTGGATCTGGCGATCGAGGCGGCCGACGAGGCGACGTTTAAGGAAGCTGTCGAAGCGACTCGCGGCCTCGCGCTGCAGGTCGAGCAGGCCGAGCTAGCCCGCATGCTGTCCGGCGATCAGGATCACACCGATGCGCTGGTCAGCATCAACGCCGGAGCCGGCGGTGTCGACGCGCAGGACTGGGCCGACATGCTGCGCCGGATGTACTACCGCTGGGCCGAGCGGCGCGGCTTTGCCGTCGAAGAGCTGGACGTTCAAGACGGCGAAGAGGCCGGCATCAAGAGCGTCAGCTTCGCGGTGCGCGGCCGCCATGCCTACGGCTATCTGCGCGCCGAAAGCGGCGTGCATCGCCTGGTGCGGATCTCGCCGTTTGACTCCAACGCCCGTCGCCATACTGCCTTCTCAGCCGTCTTTGTGTATCCCGACATCGATGACTCGATCGAGGTCGACATCCGCGAAGAGGATCTGGAAGTGCAGACCATGCGCTCGGGCGGGGCCGGCGGTCAGCACGTCAACAAGACCGAGTCTGCGGTGCGCCTGATTCACAAGCCCACCGGCCTGGTCGCCAAGTGCCAGTCCGAGCGCTCGCAGCACAAGAACAAGTCGGCCGCGATGAAGATGCTGCGCGCCATGATCTATGCGCAGAAAGAGCGCGAGCAGGAAGCCAAGCTCGATGCCGCCAACAGCCAGAAGAAGTCGATCGAGTGGGGCAGTCAGATTCGCTCGTACGTGCTGGCGCCGTACCGCCTGGTGACCGATCACCGCACCGAGCTTAAGATCGGCAACGTCGATGCAGTTCTCGACGGCGATCTGGATGAGCTGATCAAGTCGTACCTGATCAACAACGCGCGCTAGTTAGGCCGCTTGGTGGGCAGCCGGCAGGATGACGACGAAGCGCGCGCCCTGCCCCGGCGCACTGCTGAGCTCGAGGCGGCCGCCGTGTCGCACCACGATGCTGTGCGCGATCGATAGGCCCAGCCCGCTGCCCTGCGTCGGATCTTTGGTCGTAAAGAACGGCTCGAAGATGCGGGCCTGCAGCGCCCGCGGAATGCCGGGCCCGTTGTCACGGATAGTGATGTGCACACAGGCCCGCCCCGCCGTGGTCTCGTCGCGGGTCTCGATCACGATCTGCGGCACAAAGTCCGGCCGCGCAGCCTGACACTCGGCCAGCGCAAAGACGGCGTTGCCGAGCAGGTTTTCGAACACCTGCTGCAGCTGTCCCTCATGTCCCTGCACCAGTGACTGCGCGCCGGCGTGGCGCTGTAGCTGCACCGCGCGCTTGCCAGGCTGCTGCAAGAGCTCCCAGGCGTCTTCGAGCACGCGATGAACATCGATCGCCATGCCGGTCTGCGCATCCAGCTCGGCATAGCTGATCAGAGCTTGCACGATCTCCTCGGCTCGCTGCGTCCCGCGCTGCAGCACCCGCAGCATGGCGGCCAGGTCGGCATCGCGCAGCGCCTGCGCGCACTCGGCTGGTGACT
The DNA here is from genome assembly GCA_964628555.1 of uncultured Myxococcales bacterium. Lineage (GTDB taxonomy): Bacteria > Myxococcota_A > Polyangia > Palsa-1104 > JAEUJZ01 > JAEUJZ01. The sequence continues at coordinate 33,837 of CAZVMD010000007.1, forward strand.
GCTGCTCCGGCTTCACCTCAGACAGCGCCTCGCGCAGCGGCCGGGCCGCGTTGAGCGCAGCGTTGATCGGGTTATTGATCTCGTGCGCGATTCCGGCCACGAACTGACCGATGGCGGCCAGCTTCTCCGCTTCGCTCAGCGCGGCCTCAGCTTCCGAGAGCAGACGGATGTTCTGCTCGATGTCCAGGTTGCGCTGCAAGAGCTCGCGCGTGCGATCGGCCACCTCGGACTCCAGGCGCGCCTGTGCCTGCGTCGAGCTGACTAGGCGCTGGCGCAGCGCATCCTGCATCGCTTGCAGCGTGCGCGCCAGACGGGTCCGCCGTCGGCCAACTGCCGCTTGCGACTCCTGCGTGGCGCTGACCTCATCAGGAGCGGCGGCCAGCGTGGCGGCCTGGCGCGTGGCTTCGGCCAGCGGTCGCAGCGAGCTGCGCAGCCGACGCAGCGTCGTCAACAGGGCGGCCAACAGCACAAGCCCGCAGCCCATCCCCCACAGCGGTCGCCACGCCTGACGAACGCCGGCCGGGGTCAGGCCCAGCCGCAGCGCGCACAGCGAAAGCAGGGGCGGCGACAGCACAGCGACCGTCGCCCAGCCGATTGCTCGACGGGCCTTGCGCAGCGACTCCTGTTCGCTCAGACGCCGGGGCACGGGCAGGGCCAGCGGGCCCGGCAGCTGGCGCTCCCGCCGCTCGTCGAGGAATAGTCGCAGCAGCGCCCACTGCGCGATCGCCGCGGCGGCGAGAGTCGAAACACAGAGCGCGACGAGCGGCAGCAGCAGCAGCGGGGCCGCTCCGAGCTTGATCCAGGCGTACAGCGCGCAGCCTACGAGGAGCAGCAAGCCACCGATCAGCGTCGTGCCTGCCACGCCACGCGGCAGCCAGAGCAGCGCGCGCAGACTGGGGACTCCCTCCTCGGCTGGCGAGCGCCGGGCCAAAAGCTGCAGTCGCAGATGGATGTACAAGACACCCAAGACCACGGCCACTAACAGCAGAGCAGGCGCCGCAAAGAGCAGCGGCAAGAGGCGCGCAGCCGCGGCCGTCGGCCAAGCAGACAGAGCCAGCCAGAACAACGGCAGACCCGCCGCCAGCGCGCCGCCCAACACCGCAAGGCCGATCAGCAGGGCGCGGGTGCTCAGCGTGTCGCGCTCGAGCTGGCCGGCCAGGTTTTGCAGCGCCTGTGCCGGTCCGCTGCCCGCCATGGCCTGGCGTCGAGCAGCGGCCAGGATCTGCAGCGCCGCGCCATACTCAAGGAGCGGCCGACCGGCATCTAGGAGCGGGGTTGCCACGGCCGCCGCCCACAGCAGAAACGCGACGGCCGGCAGCGGCACTGCGGAGTCAGGACGCAGCGCCGCCCACAGCCCCAGCCCGCAGGTGGTGGCCATGACCAGCAAGGTACGCCACAAGAGCGAGGCCAGTGCGCCGCGAACAGCGGCGGTATGCGCCGCGATATCTAGGCCGCGCTGGGCCGGCGCGACCCGGCGCGCCCCCCACAGCCACAGCGCTCCGCTAAGCCCGGCCGCCAGCCCGGCCATGGGTCGCTGACTCGCCAGCGCGGGAAAGAGCCCCTCGGCGCAGACCAGCACCGCCGACTGCTCCACGGCGAGCCATAGCACATCGACACATAGGTACAGCCGGCTGTGTACGACGCGGGCCCAGGTTGCTGCGGACAAGCTGCCGCTCGACGTGACACCGGCTCGGGCGGCCCGCCCGCCCGCGGAAGACGCAGGCGCCCCGGTCACACGCGCGATTCCTTCCGCGCCAGCAAGCGCTGCAGGTTGTCGCGATGCCGTATCACGATCAGCAAGAGCAGCACACCGCTTAGCGCAAAGCTCGGCGCCGGCGCCGACGTCAGGTACAGCCAGAGGGGAAAGCTAAGCACCGCCACCAGTGATCCCACCGACGAGATGCGCGTCGCGCCATAGGCCACGACATAGACCAGCGCGCCGAGCAGCGCCGCCTTGGGCTGCAGGACCAGGAAGCCACCGAGCGCACAAGCCACCCCTTTGCCGCCGCGAAAGCCGGCGAAGATCGGCAGCAGGTGGCCGACGAAAGCCGCCGCCGCCAGCCCAGCGAGGATCCACTCCAGCTGAGCCCCGTACTCGGGCCGCGGGCCGAAGTAGGCCCGCCCTAGGACCACCGGCAGCGCTGCCTTGCCCGCGTCGAGAACCAGGACGAACACCCCCCAGCCCTTGCCCAGTGCGCGGGCGGCGTTGGTGGCGCCGATGTTGCCCGAGCCCACGCTGCGCAGATCGACGCGCTTGAAGTGCGCGACGACCAAGCCAAACGGAATGGAGCCAAGGAGATAGGCCAGAAGGAGCGCGACTGCGACCGCCATCGGCTCGTTCTTATCACGCTCTCGCCTGAGGTGGGGGAGCCGATGTCTCAGCGTCGCTTGCCGCGAGCCGGGCTGGCGGCGGTGGCCGCATCGGGCGGAATGATCGCACCGCAGCGACGACAGACCACCTTCTCGTGGACCAGCATCAGGGCCACCGCCTGCACATGGCTGCACCGCGGGCAGCGCCGCTTGCGCGTCGGAATCCCCGCAGCACCGTGGATTGGACTGGCCATGGCAGGACCTCCCGAGAGTGGACACCGCAGCCGAGCCTGGCCGCTAGTCTCTGCATTGTGCCACGAGCCCTGGCAGCGCCTCGCCCCATCTATCGTCGGCACAGCACGATTGCGACGGCGACCCTGAGCTTTGCGCTTCAGAGCCAGCCGGCGACCTCGCTACAATGCCGCGATGCAGACATCGCTTGGGATCCTGGCTTCTCGATGGCTCTGTCGGCTCACGGGCTGCGTTCTGGTCCTAGCTGGCTGTGGTGGCGACCTTGGAGCGGCGGCAGCCCCGACCGCGACCGACTCGCGCAGCGCGGCGCTCAGCGGCCCGCTGTTCGATCTGAGCAGCATCGGCGACGCCAGCACCGCCGACTGTCGCTTCGAAGGCGAGCGCACCGTCAACAAGAACGGCGTCTTCCTGCGTGTGTGGAACGTCAGCTATCTGTCCTGGGAGTGGCGCGACAAGGAGGGCAGTCGCGAGGCGGGGCTGCGACCGATCCGCATCCGTGGCTTCGCCGCCCGACCGGCCAGCTCAGCGCGCTTGCCGGCGGTCGTGCAGGCGCATGGGCTGGGCGGCTTCGCCGATGAAGCGGCGGCCACCAGCAGCGCGGCGCGGCTTGGCCTGTGGGTGCTGGCCTACAGCGGGCCAGGCGGCGGCGATCGGCCCGACAACACCTCGGAAGGCAAGCCCGCCAGCGATGGCAGCGGCTACCGCATGTTCGATACCTTGGTCGACGTACGCGGCTCGTGGTTCTGGGGCCACACGACGGCAGCGCTGCGCGGCCTGACCTGCCTGGCGGCGCGCGGCGATGTGCTGGCCGATAAGCTCGGCATGACCGGCTTTTCGGCCGGGGCGGTGGCGACCCTTTTGGCCAGCGGAGCGGACTTTCGCATCAAAGCCGCGGTGCCGCTGTCGGGCGTCCTTTCGTGGGACGAAGCCGTGCGCTCGCCGACTGCCTGGCAGCATGCCCTGCTCAGCCAGGCTGGACTTAGCACGGCGGCGACGGAGTGGACGAACCTGCAGCGTGAGCTGATTGCTCCGGCGCGCGCCCTGGCCGGCACCACGGCGTCGCTGCTTGTCGTCAATGGCAGCAGTGACGAGTTCTTCCCGCTCAACGCGCATCGCGCAACGCTAGCCGGCCTGCCCAGCCCCAGCAGCGTGCGCAGCAGCCTGGTCGCCAACTTCGATCACGGCTGCTACAAGCTGACCGGCGGCGAGCCGGCCAGCACCATCGAAGCCCGCGCCGCGCTCCGCGCCGAGGGCGGCCAGCGAGCCTTCTTTCGCCACCACCTGCTGTCGGATCCCGCCTACCCCGCTCTGCCGCGCACCCCGACGGTGCTGGCCAGCGCGGTCGGCAGCGCGACCTACGTCGTAGCCAGCGTCGATCGCCCAGCCGGGCTGGAGATCGATGAAGTGCGCCTGTGGTGGAGCGCCGATAACGCCTTCCTGTTCGTCAGCCAGCCGCTGTCGGCCAAGGGCGGCGGCCTCTACGACAAGCTGGTGCCCCTGCCCCTGGCCAGCGCCTCGGCGTACTTTGTAGATGTGCAGTACCGTACCCGCAGCCTGCTGCCACAGCGCTTCGCGGTGTCGTCTGAGCCCGTCCTGGCCGCCGGCTTCGTGCCGCGCATCCGCGCCATCAATACCTGCCTGTAGGACTGCGCGCTGCGACTAAGCCGCGGTCCATCCCCGTCTACGGCGTGGGGGGAACCAGCGAGCAGGCGCCGCGAATGCAGCGGGCCGGACCGCAGCTGTGGCGCAGACCCAGCGGCTTGCACAGCGCTTCGCTGTCGATGCTCAGGCAGTCGTCGTCACGACTGCAGGCCCCGCCGACGGCCCAGGCGATGCGGCAGCTACCGGCGGCGCAGATCGGCGTGCCGGTACAGGTCCAGCTGCTGGAAATCGCCGTGACACAGGTGACGATCTCGCCACAGGCGCGGGCCCGCCGCCGCTCGAAGCGCGACTGCGAGCGCTGGTTGACAGCCACCGCGTCGCCGCCGGCGGTGCAGCCGCAGCAGTCGAGCGTGGTCTTGACGCACTCCGCGTCAGTCCGGCAGGCGCGCTCCGCCGGGGTTGGGACCACGCTGCCCGCGGCCGCCGCCGCCAGAGCTAGCCAAACAAATAGATCCAGCATCGGTCTTCCCTCGATCAATCGACGGCCTGCGCGGCCGCCAATTCAACGCTCACAGTTGCCCTTTGCGACGCAGATAGGCCTCTTTGTTGCGGGCGCCGCGCGCTTCCAGCATCGGTCGCAAGAGCCGCGTCAGCCCCGGAGACAGATAGCTCAGCGTCGCCAGCCAGCCCGAGACGACGGGGATGTCGACCTCGGTCTTGCGCAGAGACAGTCCCTGCAGCGTCGCCAGAGCCACCTCGTCCGCGGTCGACATCGGCTGCGAAAACGTCAGGTCGGCAGCCGTGCGCACATCGCCAAAGAAGTCGGTGTCGACCGGGCCGGGGTTGACGCACAGGACGTGGATGTTGCGCGCCACCAGCTCCTCGCCGAGCGCGCGCGAGAAGAAGCGCAGCCCGGACTTGCTGGCACTGTACGAGGCCTGCTTGCCAAAGCCCACCTTGCCGGCCAGGCTCGAGACCTGGATGATCGCCCCCCCCGGCCGCAGAAAATCGAGCGCCCGCCGACACAGGTAGACCGGCGCCACCAGGTTCACCTCGATGACCTGCGCCATCTGCTCCGCGCTTAACGAAAGCGCTGGGCCACGGTGATTGACGCCGGCGTTGTTGACCAGGATGTCGAGGCCACCTAGCTGCTCGACGACCGTCTCAGGCAGGCGGTGCAGCGCTGCGCGATCGGCGACATCAGCGGCAATCGTCAGCACCCGGCTCTGGCCGCTGCGCACCGTGGCTTCGCTAGCCAACGAAGCTGCTGCTGCTGCCAGCTTGTCGGGGGTGCGGGCGACTAACACAACGCTCGCGCCGGCTTGCACCATGCGCCGCGCCAGAGCCAGACCGATCCCCGTCGATCCGCCAGTGATTAGAGCCGTCTTATTCTGCAGATCCATCGCGCCACTATAAGCCGCGCTGCGGTCAACATTTCGACCAAATGCCGCCCCTTTGCGCCGCCGCGGTCACCGCCGATTGTCGTCCTCGCCCCAAGCTGGCAGAATGCCGCCGTGGCGTCTTCGACCTATCCTCAAACCTGCCGCTGTGGGCACGACATCCAGAATCCCCTGGTCCACCCCGAGCCGAAATACACCACCGCCGGCTGGCTGATGCTCCTGCTCGGCGCGACCCCCAAGCCGACGCACGCACTTTATGTGTGCAGCCGCTGCACCATGGTCCTCGGCGCGACCAAAGATCCCAAGATCCTGCGCGAGTTCTCCTAGCCCGTCGCCCGCCGCCCGCCGATGATGAAGGGCGATGCGCGTAGTGACGCAGAACGTGCTTCTGGGGGGCGAGCAGCGCTTCGCTGCGCTGTGTCATGTGCTGCACGCGGCGCAGCCTGATCTCTTGCTCCTGCAAGAGTGTCTCGGCTGGGAGGATGGGGTTCGCCTCGCCGCCCTGGCCCAGAGCTGCGGCATTCCCGCCGATGATCGCCACTGCTTCTTGTCGCACTCGAACCCGCGCGGCAGCGGCAAGCGCTATCACCTGGCCCTGCTCAGCCGCCTGCCGATCCTGACCGCCCGCGCGCACACCCAGGGCCTCGCGCACTCGCTTCTGGACGCCACGGTCGCGCTGCCCACCGCCGATTCCGCCACGCCCCGCGCCACGCTGCGCATTCTCGGCGCGCACCTCGTGTCCAGCGATGAAGACGCGCGGCTGGCCGAGGCCGAGATCCTGCACTCACTCGTCAGCGCTGGGCTGGCGCGGGGCGAAGATCTGCTCCTCGCCGGCGACCTCAACTCGCTGTCTCCCCACGATCCCTATCCCGCTGATTTGGGTGAGCGCTGCGCGCGCTTGGGCATCACCAAGTACGGCCATCCAGCGCGCTTCGATGTGCTGCGCCGCCTGCTTTCGACGGGGCTCATCGATGCGCATGTTCGACGGGTGGAGGGCACCCTCTGGGCCAGCGCCGTGCGCGGACGACGGGACGGCGGCCCTGACAGCGGCGAGCGAGTGATGACACGAACCGACTACGTGCTGCTCTCCCCCAGCCTGGCCCAGCGGCTGCTTGGCGGTGGCGTCATCGATGTGGATCAGGCGTCCGATCACCTGGCGGTGTTTGCCGACCTGCTCTAGCCGGATGCCCCGTCGCGCCAGCTCTTTGTCACCGAAGCAGAACGGAGGGAGCGAGCGGCAAAGCCCAACCTCGCCACACCTGCGCCCAACCCCGCGCACTGCACCGCGCTGACCACCGGCTGCCCCGGCCGCTTGACGCTCTGGCCGCTCGCTGTCCCGCCGCCTCGCCGTCTCAGATACACTTTCGATCATGCGCTACGACTTCGTAATCATTGGGTCGGGTTTCGGGGGAAGCGTCTCGGCGCTGCGCCTGGTGGAAAAGGGGTACCGCGTCCTGCTGCTGGAAAAAGGACGCCGCTTTGCCCCCGAGGACTTTCCCAAGACCAACTGGGATCTGCGGCGCTGGATGTGGGTGCCCGAGCTCGGCCTGCGCGGCCTGTTTAAGATGTCCTTTCTGCCCCACCTCACCGTCGTACACGGGGTCGGCTATGGCGGCGGCTCGCTGGTCTATGCCAACACCCTGCCGGTGCCCAAGCCGTCGTTCTTTAGCGCCGCCTCGTGGGGGCACCTGGCCGACTGGCAGCGCGAGCTAGCGCCGCACTACGCCACCGCCCAGCGCATGCTCGGCGCGACGAAAAACCCGCACCTGACGCGCATCGACGAGGTGTTCCGCAAGATCGCCACCGATCTGGGCCGACCGGAACAGCTGCAGCCGACCGAGGTCGCGGTGTACTTCGGCGCCCCCGGCAAGTCAGTGCCCGACCCCTTCTTCGGTGGCGAGGGCCCCGAGCGCAGCGGCTGCATCTACTGCGGCGGCTGCATGCTTGGCTGTCGCCACGGTGCCAAAAACACCCTCGACAAGAACTACCTGTACCTGGCGGAAAAGCGCGGGCTTATCGTCCGCACCGAGACCGAGGTCACGCACATCGCCCCGCTTGCGCCCCCCAGCGGTAGCGGTAGCACCGCGACCAGCCCGGGCTACCGCATCTTTGCCCTAAGCGGCAGCGAGCACCGCCAAAGAACCCGCGAGGTCGTCGAGGCCGATCAGGTGATCCTGGCCGGCGGCGTCATGGGCACCGTCGATCTGCTGCTGCGCCTCAAAGAAGATCCGCAGGGTCTGCCGCAGCTCTCCGAGCAGCTGGGCAACTACGTCCGCACCAACTCCGAGTCGCTAATCGGCGTCATCAGCCAGGATCGCAGCCTCGACCTGTCCGAGGGCATCGCCATCAGCTCGATCCTGCACACCGACGATCACTCGCACATCGAGCCGACCCGCTATCCGGCCGGGTCAGGCTTCTTCCGCGCCATGGTGGGGCCGCTGGCCGAGGGCGAGTCGCTGCCGCAGCGAGTCCTCTCCGCGCTTTCCCTGAGCCTGCGCCACCCGCTACGTACCTTGCGCATGCTGACCGTGCCCGACTTCGCCAAGCACAGCATCACCCTGCTGTACATGCGCACGATCGAGGGCTACATCCGCTTGACGCGCGGGCGCAGCCTGACCACCGGCTTCCGGCGCGGCATGACCTCCGAGCTGGGCGAAGGCGAGGCCCCCAGCTGCAACATCCCCGAGGCCGTCGATCTGGCCCGCCGCGTCGCAGCCGAGGTCGATGGCGATCCGGCGACGCTGCTGACCGAGACGCTGCTTGGCATCCCGACCACCGCTCATATCCTGGGCGGCTGCTGCATGGGCGAGACCGCCTACGACGGCGTCATCGATCGCGATCACCGCGTGTTTGGCTACCCCGGCCTGTACGTCATCGATGGCTCGGCGATCTCGGCCAACCCCGGCGTCAATCCCTCGCTGACCATCACCGCCCTGGCCGAGCGCGCAATGAGCAAGATCCCAGCCCGCCGGCCCGCCCGCAACTAAGCACGCCGGCGAGCCGTGCAAGAAACGGAGCGACCTCGGCCCGCCCCCGATCGAGCCAGGCGGCGTTAGGGCTTAGCGGAAGCGATAGCGGTCCTCTTTGTCGCGCGAACCGCCAGCGCTGCTCTTCGGCGCGACGTCATCGAGCGCCTTGCTGCTGGTCTTGGCCGGCTTGCTGCTGCTACCGCTGCTGCTGCTCTTGGGCGCGACGTCGTCGGCTGCCTTGCCGGGGCTGGGGCTGCTCGGCGCCTTGGGCTGGGTCGCGCTGCCCGGCTTGCTCGGGCTGGCCGACGGAGCCGGAGCGCTCTTGGGCGCGCTGTCGCTGCCCGGGCGAACCTGCGTCGCGGCCTTGCCACCGAGGCCACCGCTCACCCCGCCGGCCGTGCCTGAGCTCGGGCTGGTGGGACGCACCACATCGTCGGCCGCCTTGCCGGCCGAGCCCGTCTTGCTGGCGCCGCTGGCTGCCGAGTGAGCCGCCGTGCCTGGGCTGTCCTTGGGCGCGCTGACCACTGTGCCGCTGCCGGTCGCCGACTTGCTGGCGCTCGGCTTGGCACCGCTGCCCGCCTTGCCGGCTAGCTGTCCGCTGCTCGCTCCGGCTCCGGCTTTGGCGCCCCCCAGTGGGCCGGCGGACATCGCCTGCCCCCCCTTGCTACCCGTCGCCGATCCCGGGGACATCGCCTGCCCCCCCTTGCTGCCCGTCGTCGGTGTACCGCCGAACAGCCAGTTGCCGACCGCCGAGGTCGTGTCCTGCAGCCAGCTACCCGCCGACTGCGTCTTGTCCTGTACCCAGTTCGTGGCCGTCTGCGTCTTGTCCTGCACCCAGTTCGTGGCCGACTGCGTCTTGTCTTGCACCCAGTTGCTGGCGGTCTGGGCCTTGTCCTGCACCCAGGTGTCGGCCGCCTGCACCTTGTCCTGCACCCAATGGCTCGCGCTCTGTGCCTTGTCTTGCACCCAGTGCGTCGCGCTCTCGGCCTTGTCTTGCACCCACTCTTTGGCGTCGCTCCCTAGCTCCTTGGCTTTGTCCACCGCCCGGGTGACCGTCTTGCCGGCATTGCGGAAGCTCTGATCGATATCGACGTGCTTGCCGAACACGTTCAGGTCTAGCTGGCCTTCCGACAGATTGACATAGGCGCCCAGGCCCTTGGGTCCGCCAATATCGATACTCGCTGACTTGTCCTTGGCGTTCACATCAGCGGCGAAGAAGTCGGGCCGGGCCTTAGCCGGTCCGTTCTCGCTTTGATTAACATTCTGCTGCTGCATATAGTACAAGGACAGATCATTATCCTTGAACCCATGCCATTCTGACACAGTGTCAATCACCCCATTTTGATTATTAAGGTCTCCGGGTGACAGCTGTACCGTAGTATCATAATAAGAGCCAATATTTTGGGGATTTGCGCCTCCCATAGCAAGCTGGATCACGGCCGCCATGGGGCTCATCACTGAGATCGTGTCTGTCTTGACATGGCTCGTCGCATTGGAGACATCGACCCCCAGCTTCTCCAGCGTCGCCCGCTGTTCGGGGGTCATCGCCATATCAAAGCCGACGACATTAATGTCGGTATAGCCCTTCTGATATAGCTCCAGCGCGGTGAAGAAGGCCGTCTGCCCGCCGCCGCTGTGGGCGTCGATGACGATGGGCTCGCCCTTGGCCGGCGGATGGCCGCCATCGGAGTTCAGGACGGCATTGGCCCCCGACTGCCCTAGCTCCTTCGCTGACTGATAGGTCTGTCCCAGGATGGGCATGTCCACCCCAGCGAGCAGGCCATAGTCGATATCGTATTTCACATTGCCATTGGCGTCGTATTGAATATTACCTTTAGAGTCTCGCGCCGGAACCAAGTCAACCTGATTACCGACCTTACTGTATAATAATACCGCCGCAGCATCTACTGCCATATCGGCAATTTGGTTCTGCGGATTTCCACCCGATTTTGCTGTATCGTATCCGGCATAGTAGCCGGTATCCGGGCCAATCGCTCCTGCGTGCTCTTTAGCACTATCCTGTGTCTCGGTAATTCCAGCGAACAAAGTGACATGCGGATCTGGCTGCCCCCCCGCCGGGCTGGGCTTGCTGGTCGCCGCCGGGGCGGGCGCCGAGTCATAAAGGCCCATAAACGGCGCCGCACTGCTCGGACCGGCCCCTGCGGTCGGCCCCATGGCGGGACCCGGCACCGTGCCCGGGCTGGCCTCCGAGCCCGTCCCCGAGCCGGTCTTCTGCATCGCTGCTCCGCTCTGGCTATCGAAGGGAGATCCCTGCTGACTGCCTGGACGCTGCTCGTGACTGGCTCCCATGGTCTCCCCCTGCTGCTCGGTTGGCCGTTCTGAGTTTTCGGCACGCCGCCGCAGTTTGGTGCCACTGCCGTCACCGCCTCCCCTCCCCCGCCGGCTACAAGCTGCGCGGCCCGTCGCTGCGCCGCGCCCGAGTGGTCCAAAATTTCGAAATAAATATCAAGATAATACTCACCAAATAACCAATCAATTCTTCAACATATATCTATCTATCGACTTCAGTAGCTCCAGATTTTAGACACACAGAATATATCAATTACGAAGGAGGATTGTAGCAGAGCAAATCAAGCAGAGCGTCGTCGTCGTTGTCGTCGCGACACTGCACTAGCTCGGTGCGCGGCGGCCGGCCGGCATCGGCGACGCGCAGATACAGGCTGGCGCGGCCGGTGGGCGGTGGCGACCACAGACAAGAGAGCGGCGCGCACTCGCCAGGCGAGAGCCCACGATCGAGGCGAGCGGTGCAGACAGGCGGGCTGCCACCGTCGGGGGCAGCGGCATAGAAGCTGGCAAAGATCGGCGCCGCAGCCGCCGCAGCGCCGCGATTGCAGACCTGGGCAGCGACGGTCCACGGGGTGCTGCAGTCGCTGGGAAAGCGCTGCGGCAGCAGGCGACCCGTCAAATCCGGCAGGGCGGCCGGCGGCGGCGTGCGTGGGTCGAAGCTCGGCTGGGCGGTGCGAAAGCTGTTGTGGCTCTGCCAAAACGGCGGCTCGCGGCTGGGTACGGTCAGGTCGTCGCCGATGTTGCCGGCGTGGTAGCTGTGCTGGTTCCATAGGGCCCGGGTCGGCATGAAGCGGCGCTCGGAATCGGACAGGACAAACAGCCCGCGGCTAAAGCCCAGCCACGGGCTTAGGCGATCCGCCTCGGGGCGCTCGGCGCGGGCGCAGAAGCCGAACAGGTCGACGTCGACATCGCCGACCACCAGGATCTCGGCGTGGCCATCGCCGTCGATGTCAGCGACGGTTGGGGTCTCGATGCCGGTGCTGCTGGTGGCGTTGTAGGCGGTCAGGGTCCGGCCCGACAGACCCGACAGGATGCGCAGCCAGCACTCATCGCGATACAGGATCTCGGCCGCACCATCGCCGTTCAGATCAAAGGCTGCGACGCCAGCGCTGCCCGAGGAGCGATCGTCGATGCGCCGCGACCACAGCAGGCCCGGCTCGTGCCCGAGGCAGCCGGCTGGCCGACCATCCGGCGAGCGCTCGGGAGCGCAGCGCAGCGCGTAGGCATAAAACCAGCGCTCACCGCCCAGGCCAAAGTCAGGCGTGCCGTCGCCATCAAAGTCGGCGATGACCGCCGGACCGCCGAAGCCGCCGTCGCCCGCCCGATAGGGACCAAAGATCGTCTGCTGGCGGGCGTAGTCGAACACCCGCACCACCTGCCCGCCGGCCCGCGACTCGACGATCAGCAGATCGGGATGGCCATCGCCGTTGAAGTCTGCGACCTGGGGAAAGAACGGCACCGGCAACAGCGCGCGCAGGGCCGGCGGCGTCTTGTCAGCGCCAGTCAGGCCGTCGTGGATGCGCTCGCTGCTGACCACTTCTTTTCGGCCATCCTCGTCCAGATCGACGGCAATGGCGAGCGAGCCCCAGGGCGGTGTCTGGCTCTCGCGCGACCACAGGAGGTCCAGGCGTGGCCCGCCGGCGGCTGGGCCAAGATAGCGGCCGACCTGCGCCCCCAAGATGATCTCGGGCGGCGCCACCCCGTCGAGGTCGGCGAGGGCCGGCGCGCTCCACAGCGAGCCGCCGTAGGGATTGCGCTCGCCGCTCGGCTCGGGCGCTGTAGCAAGGGGCTCGCCGCGGTGACTAAAGACGACCAGGCGATGCTCGGCGTCCACGGTCACGATCTCGGGATGGCCATCGGCATCCAGATCCGCCACCGCCAGGCTGCCCATGCCGTCGCTGCGCAGGCGAACCTGACGGCGAAACAGCGGCTCGCAGGTGTCGGCGTGGACGGCTAGCAGGGCCGAGGGAAAGGTCTGCGTCACCACCTCCGGGCGACCATCGCCGTCTAGATCGGCGACGACCGGCAGCGAGGTGCTGTTCCAGTCACTCGCCTGACAGCGCAGGGCCAGCGGCGGCAGTGCGGTATCGCCGACGAAGCGGGCCTGCCGACAGGCGCGACGAAACGGCTCCAGCCGGGCGCAGGCTTCGTAGGCGACACAGGCTCCGCGCAGGCAGCGGGTATCACCGCGGCAGTCGCGATCGTCGCGGCAGTCGCGGCTCGAAGCCAGGCAGACGTGATCGATGCAGCGGGCCTCGGGGGGGCAGTAGCGGTCGTCGCGACAGGGCTCACCGATGCAGTCCAGTGGCGCCTGCTCGGCCTCGCTCATCATCGGCCCGGTGCTGGGCGGAGACGGCGCCGGCAGCTCCTCGCGACTGGGCCCGCAGGCGGCGCAGACAAGCAGCACAGCGCCGAAAAATCCGGTGCTAAAGCGGCTGCGCAAGCGATGTCGGGGGCCCACCATGTTCGCTGGGCGGCAGCATAGCCGCGCCGCTAAAGAAGGAGGCAGCTTTGTCGCGGGCTGGCCAGCGCGCAATCTTTGCGAGCGACGGCGATGGCCTGTGATAAGGTCCCCCCTTCGCGCTGTCGCGCCACGGGCCAACCCACATGCACAAGCGCCCACATGAAGTCGAAATCATCGGAGCGCCGCTCGACCTCGGCTGCAATCTTCGCGGCGCCAACATCGGCCCCGCCACCGTGCGCATCGCCGGACTGGCCGACAAGCTGGCCGAGCTTGGCATCCGCGCCATCGACAGCGGCGATCTCGCCGTCCCGCTGCGCGAGACCCTGGGCGAGGCCGCGGCCGCCGAGCGCTACGTGCAGGTCATCGCCGAGATCTGCGATGAGCTGTGCACGCGCATCGATCGCTCGCTGTCGTTTGGCCGCTTTCCCCTGGTGATCGGCGGCGACCACAGCATCGCCATCGGATCGATAAACGGCGCCGCCAACTATTTTCATCGCCTGGGCGGTGAGCTCGGCCTGATCTGGGTCGATGCCCACGCCGACATGAACACCCCCGCCACCTCGCCCTCGGGCAACGTCCATGGCATGCCGCTGTCGACGGTGCTGGGCCTGGGCCATGATGCCCTGACGCGGGTCGGCGGTCCGGGCACACGGCTGCGGCCAGAAAATGTGGCGCTGATTGGCATCCGCAACCTCGATGCCGGCGAAAAAGAATTCGTGCGCCAGACCGGCATCGCCTACCACACCATGACCGAGATCGATCAGCGCGGCATCTACGCCGTGATCACCGATGCGCTCGACGATCTCTGTCGGCGCTGCAGCGCGATCCATCTGTCCTTTGATCTCGATGGCGTGGATCCGCTGTGGGCCCCGGGCGTCAGCACGCCGGTGCCAGGCGGCCTGACCTATCGCGAAGCCCACCTGCTCTTAGAGATGGTGGCGGCGCGCGGCATCCTGCGCTCGATGGACTTCGTCGAGGTCAACCCGATGTACGACAACAACCACCAGACGGCCCGCCTGACCATCGAGCTGGCGCTGTCGGCGCTGGGCAAAGCGATTGTCTAGGGGGGACCGCTCCTGGTCTCCCTCATCCGGCAAAGTCGGATGAGCCGCCTTCGCGCCGACCCGTCGTAGACACAGAAACCATCGTGAAATGAGCTCACAACTGGCAGTAGCAGAACGGCTCGCGCCGCCGCAGCGCAGCGACGCAGAGCGCACGCAGGAAGACCTGCAGCTTCTCGACACCGCGCTGTCTTTGGCCGCCGCCGCCGGCGAGGTCCTTTTGGGCGGGCTGGGGCGCAGCCTGATCATCGAGACCAAGTCTGAGGACACCGACCTGGTCACCCGCTTCGACCGCGAAGCCGAGGCGGTCATCGTCGACGGCCTGCGGGCCCGCTACCCGCGCCACCGCATCCTGGCCGAAGAGGGCGGCGAGCGACCGGGCGATCGCGATGCACCGCTGTGGATCATCGACCCGCTCGACGGCACCACCAACTTCGCGCACGGCCTGCCGCTGTTCTCGGTCTCGATCGCCTGCGTCGTCGCCGGACAGGTGCGAGTCGGCGTGGTGTACGCGCCGGCCCTGGGCTACCGCTTCGCGGCGGTGCGCGGTCAGGGAGCGAGCTGCAACGGCCGCCCGATTGGGGTATCGCAGACCAAGGCGCTCGACGCGGCCCTCCTTACTACGGGATTCCCGTATGACCGCCGAACCTCCCCGGAAAACAACCTAGCCCAGTTCGTGGCCTTCAAGAAGCGGGTGCGCGGCATCCGCCGGCTCGGCTCGGCGGCGCTGGATCTATCGCTTTTGGCGGCGGGCAAGTTCGACGGCTACTGGGAGATGAAGCTGAAGCCCTGGGACATCGCGGCCGGCATCCTGCTGTGCGAAGAGGCCGGCGGCCAGGTCACAAGCTGGTCGGGCGGGCCGGTCGACCTGTATTGTGGCGAGGTGCTGGCCAGCAATCGCCTGCTGCACCCGCTGATGCTCGGCGTGCTGTCCGAGGTCAAGACGTCGCTGTGAGTGCCCGTCCCTCGCCGCCCCGCCGCCCGCTCCTGACCCAGCTACGCGGTGCGCCTAAGCGGCTGCGCGCCCTGCAGAAGCGCCTCGGCTACGTCGGTGTGCTGGCCGCGCTGTGGGTGCTGATTCCCAGCGTGACCGGCCTTGTGATGCTGGCCAAGCTGGGGACGCTGGCGGCGCTGTGGAAGTCCAGCGCTTCCGCCTGGGCGCTGCTGGGCTATCCGCTGCTGCTGTCGCTGGGCATCGGGCTCGGCTTCTTTCCCGTCGCTAGCTGCAACCTGCTGTTCGGCTGGGTGTACGGCGTCAAGACTGGGCTGCCGCTGGCGCTTGTGACCTATCTGGTCGGCGCGGTGATCGGCTTTGTCATCTCTAGCCAGACCTCGCACGCCCGCGTCGATGCGCTGATCGAAGAGCACGCCGAGGCGCGACAGATCCGGCGCGCGCTGCTGCGGCGCAGCGGTGGCCGCACGCTGTTCCTAGTGACGCTGTGGCGCTCGGCGGGCTTCCCGTTTCCGTTTTCCAACCTGCTTTTGACCTGCTGCGGCGTGCGCCTGCCGGTGTACCTGCTGGCGACATTTCTGGGCCTGCTGCCGCGAGTGGCAGTTGCGACCCTGGTGGCTGGCACGGCCGCGGCGACGGGAGCCCGCGACATTCAGGATCTGGTGCGGCGCAGCCAGCAGCCGGCGCTGCTGGTCTTGGGCGCTCTGCTAGCGCTCGGCGTGCTGCTGGTGATTAGCCACATGGCTCGCGCCGCCCTGCACCGAGCCACCGCTGAGCCGCCCAGTACCGCCGAGCAATCGCCAGCAGTCAGCGACGGAGACTAGGGCCAGCCGACGACCCCGCCAAAAGCCCGCGCCGCTGCGTATACTGGGTCGATGCGGACTGTGCAAAACATCTCACGGCTCGTCGCGGCGACGGTCCTGTGGCTGCCGCTGCAGCTGGCGCAGGCAGCCGAGCCGGCGTCGATGTCCTGTGGCTTGGTGGAAGAGAACACGATCCATGTCGACGGCCTGACCAGCGACTGGGACGGCGTCTCGGCGGTGACGCTCAAGGTCGATCCGACAGCGGCTGCTTCGCCGCGTACGCTGACGGTGCGTGTGCGCTGCAACTACGACCAGAAGAGCCTGTACTGGCTGGTCGAGGTCGACGACGACGTGCTGCTGCGCACCGCCGGCGCCCCGGGGGGCGAGGATCACATCGAGTTCGCCTTCGGCGTCGAGAAGAAAAAAGGCGGCGAGCTGCGCATCGATAAGCTGTCGATCTACCCCGGCATGGCGGCGCAGAAGCAGAAGCGCCTGGTGCGCTGGCAGGCGGCCAAGCCACCCAAGGTCATCGACGGTGAAGGGCCGGCCGGTCGGAAAAAGCCAGCCAAGGGCGGCGCCTTTGAGGTCTGGGATGCGCTGCAGCCGCGCGGCTATGCCGTCGAGCTACGCATGCCCAAGGCGAGCATCCCCGGCTACGTCGAAGGCACGCCGCTGCGGCTCAGCCTGCGGGTCGTCGACAGCGATGCCCCAAGCGGTCAGCTGGCGGCCTCGGCGCAGCTCGGCTCCGTCGACAACGCCGAGAGCCTGGCCGCGATCGAGCTAGAGCAGGCCGGCATGTCGATGACCGATATCCTCGGCGATCTCAAGGCCAAGGAGTCGGATGTCTACCTCGACAAGTCGGGCGATATCGGTGAGGGGCCGGGCCGCATCTTGATGGTTGGGCGCTTCCTGGCCTTTGCCAGCAAGACCTTCGCCTATCAGGAGGTCGCGCCGAGTCGGGCCGATATTCGCGAGGCGCAGCTTATCGATCTGGAAAACAAGAAGGTGGCGATGGCGCTGCGCATCGCCGAGCGCGGCGGCGGCGGCCTGCGCGAGGTGCTGCGCGTCTACGTGCTTCGCGGCAACCGCTTCGAGAGCATCTTCGCCACCGAGGTCGCCAAGGAGCAGGGCAGCAAGCGCCTGAGCACGCAGGTCCTGTTCAACCGGCGCGGCGGCAGCACCGACCTCGTGCTAACGCCGCAGCCACCTGTCGGCTTCTCGGCCGCCAACTACGCCGATCTGCCGGCCGAAGATGTCATCCCGATCCTTTTGCCGTGGCAGGACAAGAAGACCAAGTACGTCTATAAGGGCGGGCAGTACGTGAAGGAATAGCGAAGAAGCAGGCGGGCGGCGCCAGGGGGGAAAGCGGGCGCGCCAGGGGGGAAGCGACGAGGCGGGGCCGGCTTCAGCCTACGAGCAGCCGGAGGTCGAGCCGCAGTTGAGGCACTTATGGCAGGCGCCAGAGCGCACCATGATCGTGCCGCACTCGTGGCAGGTCGGGGCGTCGGTCTCGGCTCGCCAAGCCGTCCGCAGGTTGCTCGACTGGCTGAGATCGACATACGGCGTCTTGGGCGGGCTGGCCGCGGCGCTCTCGCCGGTACCGTCGGCCTTGGCGACGGGTAACTCCATCTCAAGCTGCTCGCCCTGGCGCTGCTCAGGCAGGAACTTCGACTCCAGCCAGCGGAACAAGTAGTCGATGATCGAGCTAGCCCGCGGGATGTCGGGGTTGCCGGTGAAGCCCGAGGGCTCGAAGCGCGTGCGGGTGAACTTATCGACGAACAGCTTGAGCGGCACGCCGTGCTGCAGGGCCAGCGATACCGCCGTCGCCATCGAGTCCATCAGGCCCGAGATCGTCGAGCCTTCCTTGGCCATGCGGATGAAGATCTCGCCGGGCGAGCCATCTTCGTACATGCCGACGTGGATATAGCCATCGTGGCCGCCGACCGAGAACTTGTGCGTCAGCGAACGGCGCTCATCCGGCAGGCGACGACGCACCGCGACCGGCGCGCCCTTGGGATTGGTCATCGCCGAGACATGGCGCAGCATCTCTTCGACGGGGACATCGTGCATGCTCTGCAGCATGGCGCGGGTCGATTCCGGCAGGCGATCGAACAGCGCCTGCAGCGCGCTCGCCGCCGCCGCTTCCGGGCCGCTGTCCTTGCGATCGTTGGCCGTCTCGCGCTTGTTGGTTGATAGGGGCTGACTGCGCTTGCAGCCATCGCGATACACCGCCACCGCCTTGAGGCCCAGCTTCCAGGCCTGCATGTACGCGTTCTCGATGTCCTCGACGGTGCAGTCGCCTGGCAGGTTGACGGTCTTGCTGATTGCGCCGGACAGGAAGGGCTGCGTCGCGGCCATCATGCGCAGGTGGCCCATGTGGTGAATCGAGCGCACGCCGTTCTGTGGCCGGAAGGCGCAGTCGAACACCGGCAGGTGCTCGGCGCGCAGGCCAGGAGCGCCTTCGATGGTCTCGCGCTCGTTGATATACGACATGATCTTCTGCCGCTGCGCCTCGTCATAGCCAAGGCGTGACAGGGCTTCGCCGACCGTGTTGTTGACGATCTTGAGCATGCCGCCGCCGACCAAGCGCTTGTACTTGACGAGCGCGATGTCGGGCTCCACGCCGGTGGTGTCGCAGTCCATCATGAAGCCGATGGTTCCCGTCGGTGCCAACACCGTTGCCTGACCGTTGCGGAAGCCGCTCTTGTCGCCGATCTCGACCGCATCATTCCAGGCCCCACGCGCCGCCTGCAGCAGATCGTAGGGGCACAGCGCGGAGTCAATGTGGTCGACGTGCTGGCGATGCTTGCGCATGACGCCCAGGAACGGCTCGCGGTTTTCGGCGTAGCCAGCAAACGGCCCGGTGACATCGCGCGAGATGACCGCGCTCATGCGATAGGCGCGGCCGCCCATGAGCGCCGTCACTGCTCCCGCATAGGCCCGGCCAGCGTCGGAGTCGTAGGGCAGCCCGCGCGACATCAGCAGGGCGCCGAGGTTGGCATAGCCGAGGCCGAGTGGCCGGAACTTGTGGCTGTTATCGCCGATGCGCTCGCTCGGATAGCGCGCGTTGTCGACGATGATCTCCTGCGCCAAGATGGTGATGTCGACGGCGTGCTCAAAGGCTGCGATGTCGAAGTCACCGGCGCGCGGGTGGCCCTCGGGGAACTGGAACTTGCGTAGGTTCAGCGACGCCAGGTTGCAGGCGCTGTCGTCGAGGAACATGTACTCCGAGCAGGGATTCGAGGCATTGATGCGCGCCGTGTTCGGGCAGGTGTGCCAGCCGTTGACGGTGGTATCGAACTGCAGCCCCGGGTCGCCACACTGGTGCGCCGCCTCGGCGATCTCGTGCCAGAGCTCGCGGGCCCGATAGGTATCGGTGACCGCGCCAGTGGTGACGGCGCGGGTGTGGAACTGGCGATCGTGAACCACCGCTTCCATGAACTCGTCGGTGACGCGCACCGAGTGGTTGGCATTCTGGAAGAAGATGGAGTTGTAGGCCTCGCCGTTGAACGAGCCATCGTAGCCGGCGTCGATCAGCGCCCAGGCCTTGCGCTCTTCGGCGGCCTTGCAGCGGACGAACTCCAGCACGTCGGGGTGCTCGACGTTGAGGATGACCATCTTGGCCGCCCGCCGAGTCTTGCCACCCGACTTGATGACGCCGGCGAAGGCATCGAAGCCCTTCATAAACGACACCGGGCCGGACGCTCCGCCGCCGCCTTGCAGCTGCTCGCGCGAGCTGCGCAGCGACGAGAAGTTGGTGCCGGTGCCCGAGCCGTACTTGAACAGCATGCCCTCGGTCTTGGCCAGGCCGAGGATGCTCTCCATGGTGTCGTTGACCGAGTTGATGAAGCAGGCCGAGCACTGCGGGTCTTTCTCGACGCCGACGTTGAACCACACCGGCGAGTTGAACGACATCTTCTGCTCAACGAGCAGGTGGGTTAGCTCATCGGCAAAGACCTGCGCATCGTCATCAGTCTTGAAGAAGCCGTCCTTGAGGCCCCAGCCGGTCAGCGTCGAGACCACGCGGCCAATCAGCTGTCGCACCGAGCGCTCGCGCGATGGTGTACCCACCGCGCCGCGGAAGTATTTCTGTACGACGACATTGGTGGCTAGCTGCGACCACGAGGCCGGTACTTCGACATCCTTCTGCTCGAAGAAGACCTGACCGCCCTCGCCGGTGATCGACGCGGTACGCAGCTCCCACTGCACCTGATCAAAGGGCGCGATACCGGCCCGCGTAAACAGGCGCTTGAGCTGGATGCCGGAGGTCGCTGCCCCACTGCTGCGCGACGAGCGGCCGCTGCTCTTGCCGGCCTTGGCGCGGAGCGGTTGACTGTCTTTGCGCCGCCGCGTCCCGTCAGTCGTCACCTGACTGGGAGTGGCCTGCGGGGCTTGGCTGCGTAGCTTGCCCGCTCCTTTGTCACTCGCCATCCTGCCTGCCTGCCTGCTGGAAACCAGAGTCCCTGTCGTCGCTGCCTTGTCCATCATGTCGCACTACCCCATACCTGTGAAGTGCCGAGGGTTGTGGATAGGGCTCACCCACTCGCCGCGGCCCGGCGCCCAAGTCGCCCCTCTTTTTGGATCAACCTGCAATGGGAGGGGCGGCTCGGAAGAATCGTGTTTCGAGATGCGAATCGCTTTGCTGCTGCGCGATCGTTCGAGCTATGAAGGCCGCTTCGCTTGCACCGCGAAGGACCTCCGAAATCTCTCGAGCCGGCGGAGTTTCGTAACGATTTCCATTACTTAGGTCCGCCAACCGCGCAGTGAGAGATCACTATCATCGTATGGCAGTGCATGGCAACTTCCAGAACGCGCCCGGCCACAAAAAACTGATGAGCTCGCCAATTTCTCGACGGAAAATTGCCTCGCTGCTGTTTTTGCTGACCTGTTTTCCGTCGCTGTTTGGGGCTGGCCAAGCGGGTTGCCGACGGGAAAGTGGCAGCACAGGTGGCTCGGGGCCAGCAAAATTGGCCGGGCCTACCAGCCAAAAAACTGCGCAGCGGGTGGTCACCTTGACCCCCAGCCTGACCGAGCTGGTGTTCGCCTTGGGGGCCGGCGATCGGATCGTGGCGGTCTCGGACTACTGCGACTACCCCGAGGCTGCCAAGACCCGTCCGCGGGCTGGTAGCTTTCTGTCACCGGCTATCGAGCGCATCCTCTCGCTGCAGCCCGATCTCGTCCTGCTCGACGGAGTACAGCGCGAGGCAGCGGCCATGCTAACGCAAGCTGGCGCCCACGCCGTGGCCGTGCCGATGCAGGATCTGGCCCAGGTCCGCGCCGCCTTCACTCTCGTCGGTGAACAGCTCGGCGATCGCCAGGTCCAGGCCGCCGCCCTGCTGGCCGATCTCGATCGCCAGATCGCTTCCGTGAGCACGCGAGTTTCGTCGCTGCCACCGCGCAAGGCGCTGTTTGTGGTCGATCGCCAGATCGGCAGCCTGCGCGGCCTGGTGGCGGCTGGCCCAGGTAGCTATCTCGACGAGCTCTTGCGGCTAGCGGGCGGCAAGAACGTCTTTGCCGACATGGCACCGCGCTACGCCAAGGTCGCGGCGGAAGCCATCGTCGAGCGTCAGCCCGAGGTCATCCTCGATGCCATCCATACCGATCCGGCGGCTGCCCCGGCCCGCCAGGCCGACTGGGCTGGGCTGAAAGATGTCGCAGCGGTGAAAAACGGTCACGTTCACGTGCTGGCCAACCGCCTGTTCGTTACCCCCGGCCCCCGCCTAGGCCAGGCGCTGCGCGAGATCGCGGAGCTCTTGCACCCCAGCCCAGCCAGCTCCGCCGAGGCTCGCTAGCGGCCCCTGGCAGCGGGTCTCTAGGCTGCGGACTGCAGCAGGTTCAGATACTCGCCATGGGTGGTCCAGCGCCAGAGCTCAGCGGCCCGCCAGAGGGGGAAGGGATGGCTACGCCAGGCGGTCTGCAGCATGGTGAAGATGCGGCTCATCACGTCCTCTTCACCCGCCCGACGGGCCCGCAGGGCCTGCTCCATGAAGCGCTCAAGGGACAGCTCACCGACGAAGCGAGCCGAGCCCCCGGCCAGCTTCATCAGCACCCGCAGAGCGATCGCTGGGTCGCGCACCGCGAGCAGCATGCCGCGATCGGCGGTCAGCTCCGAGCAGCGATCCCACGACAGGAGCGCTAGCTGCAGCGGTACCATCACCAGGTTGCCGATGCCCAGCGTTACCTTCGCCAGCTCCGCCGCAGCCAGGCCCAGCAGGCGCGCCGCCATCTTGTATAGGACATGCTTGGACTGGTAGTGGGCCAGCTCATGGGCCAAGACCGCCATCACTTCTTCATCGGTCATCCCGTCGAGAAGGGCGCTGGTCACGGCCACGTAGGGGGCATCGACTCCGCCAGTAAAGGCGTTTGCCTCGCTGCCTTGATAGACGTAAAGGGCCGGCAGATCGCTGATGTCGAGGGCATAGGCAGCCCGTAGGAACAGCCGCTCTAGCGTCGGTAGCTGGCTCCCACCCACCCGGACGAAGCTACTCTCATTAAAGAGGTTGTCGTAGCGCTCGACCGTCGCCTCGACGAGCTTACGCAGCAGCGTTGAGACCCCCGGCACCGACTCCAGCGTCGCCAGGCTCTGGGCATCGAGCGGATGCTGATAGACCTTGCCCGACAGGCCGCGGAGAGGAACGTCGCGCCCGACGAACAGCGCCAGCTGGCAGCGACCACAGCGCAGCTTTTCGGGCTGCTCGAAGGCCCGACAAAGCAAGACGCGGTTCTTCCCCTGGCAGCCATGGCAGACGACGATGCGGCTGGCGTCGTCCGGCAGGGGAAAAGGATAGCTGCCGGCCTCGCCCGCTCGGCTCGCGTCGGCTGCGGACCCACTGCCGGATGCCCCGGACAGCGTGGGTCCATTGAACTGGGGGTCACTGCTCATGCCTCTGGCCTTAGAATCGTGGGGTGGTCGTCGAAATCCAGCACCGGGCCCGAACCCGAGCGCGGCCAGCCCACGCTAGCACGAGCGAAAGGCCCGAGCAGCCGCAGCCCCACGCCACCCCCGGGCTGCCATCCCAGGTATCGAACCCGCGCTCGGCTCGCCCAAGTGCGCTAAGGTCAGACGCCTGCCGCCGCAAACCAGCCCGGACCGTCCAGGCAAACTTTGCCGTGTTGCCGCAAACACCCGTGATATGCTGAGCCTGCATGTCCTCTTCTTTTCCTATGCGGAACATGAGGGTGCGCTTCTCCGGTGATACGCACATCGGAATGAAGCGCAAGCACAACGAGGACAGCTTCATCCTGCCCGACTTCGAGCGCGTGGCGATCGTCGCTGACGGCATGGGAGGCCACGCCAGCGGCGAGGTTGCCTCCAACATGGCGGTCGAGGCGGTCGCGGCCTACTTGAAGGCCACGCAGGATCAAGCTCCGACGACCTGGCCGTTCAAGATGGACCAGCACGTGCGCTACGAGACCAACCGCCTGGTGGTCGGCGTCAAGCATGCCAACCAGCGCATCTGGGAGACCTCGCAGCGCAACGAAGAGCAGCACGGCATGGGCACCACCATCGTCGGAGCGCTGTTTCTCGACGATCGGGTGCTCATTGCGCACGTTGGTGACAGTCGCTGTTACCGCCTGCGGCGCCAGCAGCTGCTGCAGCTGACCGAGGATCACTCGCTTCTCAACGATTACATCAAGATGAAGCGGCTCTCTGGCGAAGAGGTCGGGCGCTTCCAGCAGAAGAACGTCATCGTCCGCGCGCTGGGCATGAAAGAGTCGGTGCAGGTCGACACGCAGGTCGATGTGCCGCAGCTACATGACATCTATCTGCTCTGTTCTGATGGTCTCTCAGGCATGGTGCCCGACCCGCTGATGGCCGAGATCCTGTCGGATGAGCCGGACCTCGACAGCGCCGTCGATCGCCTGCTGCGGGCGGCGAATGAGGCCGGCGGCACCGACAACATCACCTGCATCCTCGGTCGCATCGAGCCGCTGTAGTCGGCCCGACCCTGCGGCTATTCCGACTGCCAGTTCGCCAGGTCTGAAGCGGCGATCCGCGGCGTCTGGCGATCGTCTGAGCGCACACGGCCATCTTTGATAAACAGCCGCCGCTCGGCGTAGGCGGCAATATCGCTCTCGTGGGTGACGATGAGGATGGTCATCCCCTCGCGATGCAGATCCTGCAGCAGGGCCATCACCTCAAGCGAGGTGCGCGAGTCCAGGTTGCCGGTCGGCTCGTCGGCCAGCAAGAGTGAGGGCTGGTTGACCAGCGCGCGGGCAATCGCCACCCGCTGCTGCTGCCCACCCGAGAGCTGAGCCGGGGTGTGATCGGCTCGCTCGCCCAAGCCAACCCGCGACAGCGCTGCAAGGGCCCGCTGCCTTCGCTCTGCCGTCGGGACACCGGCGTAGTGCAGCGGCAGCTCGACGTTTTCGGCCGCCGACGTACGCGGCAGCAAGTGAAAGCCCTGGAAGACAAAGCCGATGGTCCGCAGACGAATGCGCGCCAGCTCGTTGCGGCTCTCCTGCGCGATGTCGCGGCCGAGCAGAAAGTAGCGCCCCGAGGTCGGCCGATCGAGGCAGCCGAGCAGGTTCATCAGCGTCGACTTGCCCGAGCCGCTGGGCCCCATGACGGCCACTAGCTCTCCAGCGGCGATGGTCAGATCGACGCCGCGCAGGGCGGCCACCTCTTCGCTGCCGCGGTGATAGGTCTTCTTGATCTGCTCCAGGCGAATGACCGGCTCGGCGTCCCCTCGCTTGGCCGAGGCGGTCGAGTCCTTGCTGGGCGAGCCTGCAGTTGCCGTCATCGCTGAGCTTCCTCGCAGGACCGCGCTACAGACCACCGCGACGGAAGCCGCCGCCGCCACCGCCGCCCCCGGGACGGCCAGGCGCCATCGGGCCACCCATGCCCCCCATCGCCGGTCCCGCCTGGGCAGCGCGCGCCGTATCTACGACAACCGTCTGCCCTTCGCTAAGCCCATCGCGGAGCTCAGTCATCACGCCGTCGCTGATCCCAATGCGCACGCGCACCGACTGTAGCTCGGCCGCGCGGCTACCCTCTTGCGTGGTGTACAGCACCGCCGGCGTGCTGAGCTGCGCCGGGTCCTCAGACTCGCGGCCCGGCCCGTCCTTGGCACCGCCCTCTTTGCCCTCGCGACCGGGGCGCCCTTCGCCACGACGTCGCCGCCCTTCGCCGCTGCCAGCCGTCGCCGCTTCACCTGGGGCGGCCCCCTCTCCACTGCCGGCCGGCTTCTGCTGCTCCAAGCGCGGCTTAAAGCGCAGCGCCGCCGCCGGAATCAGCAGGGCGTTCTGGCGGCGGGCAACTTCGAGCCGGACATTGGCAGTCATGCCCGGCCGCAGCAGAAGCTCGCTGTTGTCGACCTGCAGCACGACGACGTAGGTGACGACGTTCTGTACGGTCTGAGCGGCATTGCGCACCTGGGCAACGCTGCCGCGGAAGCGCCGACCGCGAAAGCTATCGACAGTGAACTCAGCCAGTGCACCGACTCGCACGTGGCCGATATCAGCCTCATCGACATTCGCCAGGACCTGCATCTTGCGCAGATCCTCAGCGATGGTGAACAGGTTCGGAGCCTGGAAGGAGGCCACGACCGCTTGCCCCAGCTCGACGTTGCGCGCGATCACCACACCATCGACTGGCGACAGGATCACCGAATTCTTGAGGTCCAAGCGCACACGGTCGAGGGCCGCCTGGGCCAGCTTGATGCCGGCCTCCGCGTTGCTGACTGCAGCCCGGGTGCTCTCGCTCTGCGCAATCGCCGTATCGCGCTCGGCCAGCGAGATGTAGTTCTTGGCCGCCAGGGCCCGCGCCCGCTCGGCAGCCAAGCCGGCATTGCGTGCATCCGCTTTAGCGCGCAAGACAGCAGCTTGGGCCGCAGCAACATTGGCCTCTTCACGTCGCACTGCCGCTTGAAACAGCGCCGGATCCAGCTCGACGAGGACCTGGCCTTTTTTCACCGCATCGTTGTAGTCAGCGTGGATCTTCCAGACGATGCCCGAGACCTGTGAGCCGACCGGCGACAACACCATTGGCTGCAGCGTGCCGGTCGCGCTGACCACCTGCACGATGTCGCCCCGCGTCACCTTCTGCGTGATCCAGCGCGGGCCTTTGGGGGCCGTCAGCGAGCGATAGGCAAAAAAGCCGCCGCCACCGAGCACGACGGCAACAACACCGATCCAGACGATTCGACGCAGAGAGGGGCTCACGGGCTAGCCACCAGGATTGACTTGGGTTTGAGGTACAGACAAGAAGCTATGACTGTAACAGCTCTGCTGGGCGATCTAGGCGGTTGAGGGCGTCGGAAGCGGGAGCGCAGTGGCCGCATAGCCGTCGCGCGGCCGGCCAGCGCCCGAGGTCTAGGGGCTCGACGTCATGGCGCCCTGCAGCGGTGCGAAGGCGGCCAGGTGTTGGTTCCGCCCCACCCGGAAGTAGCGCTTAATCAGCCACTCGCTGCTGCTATACACGCCCTCTTCGCAGCGGCTGTCCCATGCCGTCTTGCCCTGCCCGGTCTGGGTGATGAGGATGCGGACGGCGCGCGGATCGCGATCGCGAAGCTCTTTCAAGGCGGCGATGCGCTCGTCATCGCTGCCGTACTGCAGCAGCACATCGTCGAGGTCGCGGTCGGCCAGCGCGTTGAACTCAGCCGGGAGCTGGAACGTCAGCTTGCCCTGGATGGTCGGCGAGTAGGACTCTTTGCGGGTCAGGTCAGGCACGGGGGCCGAGGCCAGGGTCGTACCGACGGGACCAGCCTCGCTGCCAAAGACGCGGCGCACCATCTTGCCGTCCACCAGCGCGGTCTCGCACTTGTCCTCGGGGGGACTTCCCGTCGGATTCGCCATGTTCGGCGCATAGATGCTGACCTGCAGGCCGCGGTACGCGATGGGGTTGCCGGCGCCATCGTCTTTCTTGCCGATCAGCACGACATCGAGGCAGGCGGCCTCACGACGCGCGCAGGGATCATCGGTCTCGCAGGCCGGAAGCCCCAAGCCAAGCAGCCCCAAGATCCCCGCCACCAAGCGGCGTTCCCGACGGAACGAGACCAGCGACCGGCGGGTGGTAAAGCTCTCCTTCTTTGCACGGATGCTCATGGCTCGCGCACGCTAGCATGAATCGCGGCCGGAACTCGATGCCTATGTCGGCGGCGGTCGAAATCGGGCCCGAGCTGCCGCGGCTCGTCGGTATTCCGCGGATCGGTCCGAACGTACGCGCCGTGAGCTCAGTGGGCCGCGCGGCTCTGGGCTCGCGACATCACCAGAAGGACCGACACCGCGGCCGGCGTGACGCCGGGGATGCGGCTGGCCTGGCCGATCGAGCGCGGCCGCCGCTGCGTCAGCTTCTCGATCACTTCGCGGGACAGCCCTGGCAGCAGCGAGTAGTCGGTATCGTCGGCGAGTGGGGACTCTTCGAGCGCCCGGAAGCGCTCGGCTTCTTCGGCCTGGCGGCCCAGATAGCCCTGGTACTTCACGGCGGTCTCGATGCGCTCGGCGAGATCAGTCTCGGCGAGCGGCGTGAAGCCCAGGGCTGGCAGCAGCGCAGCGTAGCTAAGCTCTGGACGGCGCAGAAGCTCCGACAGCTTGGTCGGCCGCGACAGCGGTGAGCTCGAAAGTGCCGCTAGCTTTTCATTGGTGCTTGGCGACGGGGTCACCACAACGGTATCCAGCCGCTGCCGCTCCTCGTGGAGCTTGGCCTGGCGCGCTGCAAAGGCCTGCCAGCGCGCATCATCGGCCAGCCCGATCCGCCGCCCGATCGGCAGCAAGCGCTCATCGGCGTTGTCCTCACGCAGCAGCAGCCGATACTCGGCCCGCGCGGTCATCATGCGATAGGGCTCGTCGACGCCTTTGCCGGTCAGATCGTCAATCATCACCCCCAGATAGGCCTGATCGCGCCCGAGCAGCAGTGCCTCGCCGTCGCCGCGCAGCTTGAGTGCAGCATTCGCCCCTGCCCACAGCCCCTGCGCCGCGGCCTCTTCGTAGCCGGAAGTGCCGTTGATCTGCCCCGCCAGATACAGCCCGGCGACATGCCGCGCTTCCAGAGTTGGCTGCAGCTGGGTCGGGTCGCAGAAGTCGTACTCGACGGCGTAGCCAAAGCGCAGCAAGCGAGCCCGCTCCAGCCCAGGAATGCTGCGCACGACCTCGATCTGCACATCGGCAGGCAGCGAGGTCGAGATGCCGTTGGGATAGTACTCGACGGTGTCCAGGCCCTCCGGTTCAAGAAAGATCTGGTGACGCGGCTTGTCGGCAAAACGGACGATCTTGTCTTCGATCGATGGGCAGTAGCGCGGCCCAACCCCGGTGATTCGCCCGGCAAAGAGCGGCGAGCGATGCAGATTCTGCAGGATGATCTCGTGGGTATATGCGGTAGTGGCGGTGATGTAGCAAGGAAGCTGCGGCAGCGGCGGCGGCGGCCCATCCTGGCAGAACACCGGCAGCGGCGAGTCGCCGGGCTGGCGCTCCAGCCCCGCAAAGTCAATCGTCCGGCCGTCGATACGACACGGGGTCCCGGTCTTCAGGCGGCCGATGCGAAAGCCCAGCTCGCGCAGCGATGCCGACAGCCCACGTGATGGCGGCTCGCCCATTCTGCCGCCATCGGCCTGTCGCTCGCCGACGTGCAGCCGGCCCATAAGGAACGTGCCGGTGGTCAAGATCACCGCCCGGGCGCGAAACCACACCCCCATCGTCGTCGCCACGCCGAGCACACGGTAGCGTCGGCCGTCTGGACCAGGCTCGGCGAAGGCGGTCAGCGGGTCCGATGCCTCGCCGGCGGCGAGCTCGGCAAAGATCAGGCTCTGCCCCTCCGCCTGCTGGATGTCCAGGAGTGGCTGCTGCTCGACCAGCGCGCGGACGCAGGAGCGGTAGCGCACCTTGTCGCACTGCACACGGGTGCTCCGCACGGCCGCTCCTTTGGAGGCGTTCAGGCGACGAAACTGAATGCCCGTCGCATCAGCGGCCCGCCCCATGACGCCGCCCAGCGCTTCGATCTCTTTGACCAGCTGTCCCTTGCCGACGCCGCCGACCGCTGGATTGCAGGACATATGACCGATGGTGTCGAGGTTGCCGGAGAGCAGCAGCGTGTGCTGCCCAAGCCGGGCTGCCGCCACCGCCGCCTCGCAGCCAGCATGACCGCCACCGACGACGATGACATCGTAGGCCTGCGGATATTCGATGTTGCGCATGCGGCCGCATAACACAGCGTCGCATTTGCATCAAACGCCCGCCGCAGGCCCGGCCCACACCGCCTCCCCGAGCCGGTGAAAATCAGCGGCCACGATCGTGATACCTTGAGACCGATGTCTTCGCTGCGTGCCACAGGGGGGGCGGACGTCGACCCGTACCTGTATCTCGACCCACCCGTGCTGGACGCCTCTGGGCTCCTGGCACTGGGACAAGCCCTGCTAGATGGTGCATCGGTCACGCCCCCGCCATCGCTGTTTGGACCTCTGCGACGGCTGCGTCAGGCCTGCGATGATCTGCAGACCGCTCTGCGGCAGGTGCGCGAGACCCCGGCCCCGGCCGCGCCGATCCGGCAAGAGAGCCGTCAGCCCGCCGACTTCGCGCTCGACACAGCCTGGACCGCACTCTACGAGCGGCTCCGCGCCTACGTCATGCTGCCGGAGTCGGAGGTGCCCAAGGTCAAGCGCGCGCAAGAGCTCCTGCGCTTGCTGTTTCCCGACGCGCTCGGCTTTCTGCGACTGCCGTATGAGACCGAGTGGAACGAGAGCGACCGGCGCCTGCGCTCGGTCGAGAAGCTCAGCCTGGTACCCGATCTGGACGCGGTCGCCGGCCCAGAGTTTCTGACCGAGGTTCGGCGGGCGCACGAGCTCTATAGTCGCGCGCTGGGTCGCCGGCCCGACGGCAGCTCGAGCAGCGACAACGAGCGGCCGCCGGGCAAAGAGTCGCCGCGTGACAGCGCCAAAGACAAAGACAAGGACGCCCGCGACAGCGGTGAGAGTCCAGCGGTGCGCGACCTGCGATTTCACCTCGCTCGCTGCATCTCGGCCTACGCCCTGAAGGTCCTGGCGCTGACCCCCGACGACGTCAAAGACTATCAATCCACCAAGCGCTGGCTGGCGCCGCTGTCGGCCTTTCAGCGCGCCGAGAGCCGCAAAAACGCAGCCGGCCAGACGGTTGCTGGCGGGACCAACCCGAGCGGCGGGGCGACGGCGCCCACGGCCACCAGCGCTGCAGCCCATGGCCATGGCCAAAGCCATGGTCTCGGTCACGGCGTAGGTCACGGTGCAGGTCATGGCCCGGGTCATGCCACGACGCGGACAGGCACCTCGCCCTCCCTGCACGAGTGGGCAAGCAGCCTGCGAGCGAATGACTCAAGCGGGGACAACAAGGCGGTCTCCGACTCGGGGCTGATCCGCAGCAGCGCCGCCCGTAGCGGTAGCACCGCCGCCCCGAGCCAGGCCCAGCCAAGCCCGCCACCTGGCGGCTCCATGGCATCGCCGCCGCGCTCCAGCCAAGCTGCCAAGCCAGAAGATCTCGCCCTCCCGCGCCCCACCCCAGCGCCTCCCCCGGCCTCTGACTCTCGTCTGGGTGGCCAGTCAGGGACCTTTCGCCCGGTCGGTGAGTCGGGCTTGTTCCGACCGATCAAGCGTCCACCCTCCTAGGTCGCAAACGCTCGCCACAGCGCCCGGCCAGCTCTCGCGATTGGAGCGACATCTTCGACGAGCAAGCGCACCGCGCCGCGCCAAAGCATGGCGGCGGTGAGTTTTCCCCGGCGCAGCCGCCGAACATGCTACGCTCAGCCCTGAGCGGCTCTGTGCGCTAAGCGCAGGTGACTCCCTAACAAACCCCACGGGCTGCGATTGCCAGACTGATGCCAGAACAGCTACTCAACCGCCGATCGGAGACTCCCCGGGTCACGCTGAAGGTGCAGCGCCTGGCATCCGAGCCAGCCAAGTCGCCATGGCCGAAGCGCATCCTGCTGCTGCTAGCCGTAGCTGTGGGTGGGGCCCTGCTTGGCCAGCTGGGCTCGGCCCTGCTCTCGCGTCTTTTGGGCGGCGGCAGCAATGGCGGCGGCAGCGTAGTCACCCGAGCCGCCACGCTGCCCGAGCGGCTGGC
>CAZVMD010000008.1:0-61856 GCA_964628555.1 uncultured Myxococcales bacterium
TGAGCTACGACGAGAGTGAAGCTGCGGCTCAAAGTCAGTTGCAGTCCCTCTGGCGCTCGGTAGATGCCAAGGGCGGTGCGGCCAGCCATGCTGCCCCGGGAACGGGCTCATGGCTGACGGCAGCGCAGGAAGCGACCGCGGGCCGGGGGGCGGGACCGCCGTTTTGGGCGGCAGGTGCGCTGGCCCAGGCCTCCGAGAAAGATCGGGCTGCCCCGTTTGTCGGCATGTACGACGGCAAGAAGCTAGGGGCGGGCGGCAAGAAGGGCGCTGCCCCAGGGCAGGCCAAGGGACGTGCAGCCTCGACCAAGCGCGCCCCGCAGAGCGACGCCAAGAGTGGCAAGACGGCGCCGGTCGCCGCTCGCAAGCCGGCACCCAAGAGCGGGGCCAAAAATGCGCTCGATGCGGCGCGTACCGCGGCTGGCACCAAGGGCGGTACCGAGGCCAAGCACGCGGCCAAGAACGCGGCCATGGCCGGGCTCGGCAAAAATGCCATCCCGGGCAGCAAGCTCGCCGCCGCTGCGCCGGCGCTGCAGGCAGCAGCCCAGGGCGCGCGTCCCGCCGATCAGCTCAAGAAGCTCGATCAGCCGACGACGGTCAGCGGCTGGCAGGCCTTGTCGATCGGTCGCGATATCAAAGCGGCCTCGGCCGGGACCAGCGGCGTGCTGTCGAACAGCGCCAACAAGCAGCAGGGCGTCGGCACCGACCATCACGACCTAGAGCCCTACAAGAGCCCGTTCGCCAGCGTCTTTCTAACCGGCATCACCGACGAGACCGCCAATGCCGTGGGCACCGGCCAGTACCTTACCGGGCACGGCAGTGGCGTCGCCTTATACGACGGCACCAGGCCCGGCACCGACGAGAAGAGCCAGTACAATACCTCGCCGGCTGATCTAAACAGCCCCGACAAGAAGACCCGCGATCAGGCCAACGCCACCAACAACACCGACATGGCCTACGACGCCCTGGCGGTGTCGCAGTTTGCCCGCATGGGCGACGCGGTGCAGATCGGCAAGGACGGCAAGCTCAAGATCGACGAGGCGGCGCTTAGCCAGCCGGTGCAGATCGGCGGCAAGGACGGCGAGCAGTACATGTCGGCCCTGCAGATGGGCGAAAAGGGCGCCGACGCCGCCATCAAGTCCAACCCCGAGCTAGCCAAGCTGATCGCCGGCGGTGGCGATCCGGCGACCGATCCCAAGCTAGCCGGCCAGTTCATCTCGATCACCGGCCACAGCGGCGGCGGCCAGAGCAGCTTCTACTCGGCGCTGGAGCTAGCCCAGCGCGGCTTCAAGAACGTCTCGGTGGTTGGCTATGACATGGCGATGACGCCGCACCAGCGCGAGGTGCTGGAAAAGCTGGGCGTCAATGTCACCAACATCACCGGCCACACCGGCGACAAGGACAACTACCTCAACTCGCCCGTTGGTGAGCTGATCCGTAGCTCGATGGGCGGCGACCAGAAGTACTACGACGCCAGCGTCGATCGCGGCGGCTCTGAGAGCGCGCTCTCCGCCCACAACATCGTCGGCAACGATCGCGTCACGACCATGCTGCGCTACGCCACCTGGCTCGACTCTCAGGGCAAGCACCAGCAGTGGAACGACGCCAACTACCAAGCGTTCCTCAAGGCCAGCGGTGGCACCGGCGATAACGTCAAGGGTCCCGACGGCAAGCTGCATGACTCGGCCAGTCCGATCAGCGGCAGCTTTATCGACAAGGCGCAGGCCAAAGATCCGGCGCTGTACCTGCAGACGCCGCAGTTTACCGGCCAGGATCTGCTAAACGGCGTCGGCAGCCTGCCTGTCGTCGGCGACTGGCTGGGGCAGAAGCTGGGCGGCTTGGCCGACGATCGCCTGCCCGGCTTCCGCGACACCCAGATGCCGCGGCTGGATGCGGCGGTAAACCCGCAGGTCCAGGCGCAGGGCTCGGTGGATCGGCAGCAGCTCTCCGCTCAGGGCAGCGTCAACCTCTCGGGCAGCAGCATCGATGTGCTGGGCGCGCACCTGACCGCGGGGGACTGGGCGCAGGCCTCGGGCAACGTCAACCTGTCGCAGGGGACCGGCAACTTCAACGTCGGTGGCCAGGGCGGAGTCGGCGCCGATGTCAACGTGGCTCAGGGCAACCTCGACCTCAACGTGTTCGGCAACAAGATCGACGTCGATCAAGGCGTCCGCGACGCCTGGAACTGGCTGCGCGGGCGATAGCCCCCCTGCACGCTTCGCTGTTCCTAATATCCGCTTCTATATCTGTAGCGAATCCCACTAACTGCTGAATTGGTGAGGCGAAATAAGACTTCCGCCCACCCCTACGTGGCGAGTTTGCCCAGCTGGCGCGGGCCTTGCGCGTGCTCTTCTGCGCCCCTTTGCTTCGCTCCATCCGACGGGGAGAGGCGACTTTGGCGGGCAGCGCGGCGGCCAGCCGGCAGATTGGCACGATATCCGCAAGAGTGCTGGCCATGCGCAGCATTGAGCAGCGCAGATCTCAAGGAGAACTCACCATGAAGACCCTTTCGAAGCTCGCGATTTTCGCCCTCCCGCTGTTCCTCGCCGCGCCCGTGATGGCCGAAGAGACCGCCGCTGCCCCGGCCGCCACCGATGCCGCCAAGCCGGCTCCCGCCAAGGGCAAGAAGGCCAAGCCGGCTCCGGCCGCCGAGACCCCGGCCGGTGACGCCGCCAAGGCTGAGGGTGGCGAGAAGAAGGAAGCCGAAGCCAAGCCGGCCAAGAAGGGCAAGGCCAAGAAGGCCGAAGGCGAGAAGAAGGAAGGCGGCGACGCCAAGTAGTCTTGGCGCCCGCGCTGGGCGACTGAGCTTCCTCAGCGAAGCGGTCGCTCGCAAGACCCCACGGTCCCAGTGATCGCGGGGTCTTTTTTTTTGCACATGTGGACTCACCGCTGCCTGGAACAGCGCTTGCCAGATGCTGGTTAGCTAGGGCGAGGATTTGCGATGCGCATGCTCCGGACTGTGACTCGGATTCCCTGCTCCCTGGTCGGCGCCTGGCTGTGCCTGGTCGCAGGCCTGCTGCTTGCTCCAGCCCCGCTGTGGGCCGCGAGTCGGGCCCAGGCGCCTCATCTGGGCGTCGAGCTTGTGGCCCAGGGGCGGCTGTCACCGGGCGGAGACAGTCAGCTTGCGATCCGATTCGAGCTGGAAAAAGGCTGGCACCTCTACTGGCAAAACCCGGGCGACTCGGGCGAGGCCCCCACGGTGCGCTGGACGCTGCGGGCCGAGGCGCCGGGCCAGCCGGCTGGCCGTGACCTATCGTCGCTGATTCGCATCGGCGAGCTCGCCTGGCCGGTGCCTGAGCGCTTGGTCAGCGGCCCGGTAGTCAACTTCGGCTACGCCGATCAGCTGGTGCTGCTCTCGCCGGTGCAGGTCCGCGCGGAGCTCTCGGCTGCCCAGCTCAAGAGCGTGCAGCTTTCGGCACAGCTGACCTGGCTGGTGTGCAGCGAGGTGTGCATCCCCGGCGGGACCAGCCTCGATCTTAACTGGCCGATTGCCGATGCGGCCGAGCCGCCACTTGGTGCGACCGATGCGGCCACGGCGCGGCTGTTTGCCTCGGCACGGCAGGCCTTGCCGCAGCCGCTGCCGGAGGACTATCGGCTGGCTGCCGTGATTGATGCGCAGGCATTCCATCTGCGACTGGAGCTACCGCCTGGGCAGCCGCTCGTCGGCGCGCTTACGGCCGAGTTTTTCCCGCTGGGCCGCGACGAGATCGATCTGTCAGGGCGGCAGGAGTCGCTGCTGTCGGGGGGCACCTTGGCGCTGCGCTTGCCGCGGGCTGAGCAGCTGACGCAAGCTCCGCCGACTCTGCGAGGCCTCTTGCGCCTGCAGGCCCGCGACGACAAGCGTGCGTTTACCGTCGCTGTACCGGTGCTCGATGCCAGCTCGACAGCGGCTGCATCCTCGCCGCCCGCCGCCAGCCAAGGGGGCGCTGTCGCGACCGTCGCTGTCGCCGCGTCCGAGGCGGCTCCGCCAGCGCCTGCCGCACCGCAGCTGTGGCTGATGCTGCTGTTCGCATTGCTGGGCGGAGCGCTGCTCAACCTCATGCCCTGCGTGTTTCCAGTGCTGTCGATCAAGGCGCTAGAGCTCGTCGAAACGGCGACCAGCGATCGCCGTCGGGCGCGCTGGCACGGCGCGGCCTATACCGCGGGAGTCCTGGTTTCGTTCTGGGCGCTGGCTGGCCTGCTGGTCGCGCTGCGCTACACCGGCCAGAAGCTGGGCTGGGGCTTCCACCTGCAGTCGCCGCGTTTTCTCGTCGCGCTGTCGGGCCTGCTGTTCCTGATGGGGCTGAACCTGCTCGGC
Organism: uncultured Myxococcales bacterium; assembly: GCA_964628555.1. GTDB lineage: Bacteria > Myxococcota_A > Polyangia > Palsa-1104 > JAEUJZ01 > JAEUJZ01. The sequence continues at coordinate 4,295 of CAZVMD010000008.1, forward strand.
GTGTTCGAGGTCGGGCTGGGGCTAACGCAGCTTGGGCAGGTCTCGGCCGATGTCGCCGAGCGCGATCGGCGCGGCTACTTCGCGGCCTTCGTCACCGGCGTGCTGGCGACGGTGGTCGCGACACCCTGCTCGGCTCCGTTTATGAGCACGGCGCTGGGCTTTGCGCTCAGTCAGCCACCGCTGCTGGCGCTGCCGATCTTTACCGCGCTGGCTCTGGGCCTGGCGCTGCCTTACGTGCTGCTGACCTGGCTCCCTGGGCTGCACCGCCTGCTGCCGCGTCCTGGCGCGTGGATGGAGACCTTCAAGCAGGTCATGGGCTTCCTGCTCCTCGGCACGGTCGTCTGGCTGGCGTGGGTCCTGGCGGCTCAGGTGGGCGGCATCGGTGTTGTCGCGCTGCTCGCGGGCCTGCTGATTCTCGGCGTGGCCGCCTGGCTGCTGCGACGCTGGTCAGAGCGGCGCGCTGTCCTTTTGCTCGGGGTGGCGCTCATCGGCCTCGGTGCCATCGTCCCGGGATCGCTGGCCAGTCAGCTCGCTGCGCCTCCGCCAACTATCGTCGCTGCCAGTCTGGGGGCTGCGGCGAAGCCAGCCCCCAGCGACGAGCTGATCTGGGAGCCGTTCTCCAAGGAGAGCCTGGCGGCTCACCGCGCCGCTGGCCACGCTGTGTTTCTCGACTTCACTGCCGAGTGGTGCGTGTCGTGCAAGGTGAACGAGCGCTTGGTGCTGCAGTCCGAGGCGGTGCGTCGTCGCCTGCGCGAAAGCGGCATCGTCACCATGAAGGCTGACTGGACCAGCTATGACCCGCGCATCACCGAGGCGCTAGCCGAGTTTGGCCGCAGCGCCATTCCGTTTTACGCCGTCTATGCCCGCGACCGGCAGCGTCCCCCCGTCGAGCTGCCGGCTATCCTCACCCCCAGCCTGGTCCTCGACGCCATCGAGCGAGCGCGCTAGCGCTACTTGCCGGCGCCGCCGAGCGCCGATCCGGCGACTGCCAGCATGGCCTTGAGGTCCTCGTCGTTGAACATCAGCTGGCCGCCGATGTAGAAGTCGCGGCCGGTGTTGCCCAGCACGCCGGGGGGCCGATCGTTGAGGATGTCATCGACGCCACCGACGAGATACAGGTTGCGATAGGGCTGCACCAAGCTCCAGATGCGCAGGCGCGGCAGGAGGTTGGCGCGGAAGTCAAAGAGGTCGGCGCGCAGCGCCAGGCGCTCGCGGAAGAAGTCAAAGTCGACGCCGATACCGCCCGTCGATTCCTTGATGCCGTAGCGCAGCGTGAGGATGAACCACTTGGGATCGAACAAGAAGCGCTTGGCAAACTGGAAGCTGATCTTGAAGCCGCGGGTCATCGTCACCGTGTCGGTGGTGGTGGCCACTGGCTTTGAGGGATCGTCGGTCGTGGTGTAGACGCGCTGAACGTTGCGCGTGCCACGGGGATCGTCGATGAGCTCCAGCTGATAGTACTTGTCGGGGCGCGTCTGCAGCCGAATCTCGACGGCATTTTTGATGTCATTGGTCGAAACGTAGTACTCGGCGCGCAGGCCGACGATGGTCTGCAGCTGGCCCAGGGTGCGCACGAAGTCGCGTGCGTCGTCGGTGATCTGCTGCACGTTGTCGCCGATCGCCTCATCGACGAGCAAGCGCCCGACCGTGCCCTTACCCTTGCGCACATCGGTAGTCAGAGACGCGACGTTCCCGAGCGCAGTGTTCAAGCTGTCGACGGCGGCCGACACCTTGTCGAGGTTCTGGCGCAGCTTGGTGCCGGTCGAGTCGACTTCGCTTGAGCCCTTGCCGACGAGGTCGCGCAGCCCCTCGGTGATCTCGCGCACGTTGGCGATGGCTTTGCCGATGTCCTCGCGGCTCTGGCCGCCGGTCATGCCTTTGACATCGACCGCGATCTCATCGACGTGCTTGATGAGCTGGGTGATGGCATCCGAGTTTTTGACGATGCTGTTCTGCACGTCCCGGGCGATGTCCTGCACTGGTCCCTGCGTCAGCTTCTGCACATCGCGCAGGATGTCGCGGACGATCGGCAGCGTCTCGTTGACCTGATACAGGATGTCCGAGGTGGTGATCGCCTCGACGACGTTGACGATCTGATCGCCACTGCCCAGGCGATGGTTGCGCGTCATCTGTCCCGACAGCGGGTCCGGCGACTCCGGCGTGCCAGGGTCGACCTCGATGTAGTACTCGCCAAGCAGCGACGAGCTCTTCTTGTAAATGGCGGCGTTGGACCACAGCTCGGTCTCGGGGCGGATGCGGATCGCGACACGCGCCAGGTTGCCTTGCAGGCGACGATCGACGATCTCGCCGATCAGCAGGCCGGCCACTTGCACGCGCGACTTATCGACCAGGCCAGTGGCGTCTTTGAACAGGGCCCAGACAACGGGACCGGCAGGTCCGCGCATGCTCTTGCTGACGAAGCGGTAGGCTGCCGCGCTCATGACCAGAATGAGCAACGTCGTGATCCCAACCTTGAGCGCAGCCGATAACGTCTTCATGGGGGGGCTCCTGCGGTGAGCAAGGGCTCGTCGATCAAATCCTGTTCGTCGACCGGATCCATGTGCACTGCGCCCGAGGTGGCGATGAACTCGCGCAGCCACTTGTGGCGACTCTGGCGCAGCTCGTCCGGTGAGCCGCTCTCGATGATTCTACCGTTGTACAGGGCCGAGACGCGGTCGCCGATGCGAAACGTCGAGGCCATATCGTGACTGATGATGACGCTGGTCACGCCATGCTCGCGGGATACACTGCGAATCATGTCATCGACGTTCTTGGTCGACACCGGATCCAGGCCAGTGGTCGGCTCGTCGTACAGCAAGATGCGCGGCTTCATGACCAGCGCCCGGGCTAGGCCGACGCGCTTGCGCTGACCACCCGACAGCTCGGCGGGAAACTTGCGCAGAAGGACGCGCGGCAGCGCCAGCTTGTCTAGCTGCTCAAGCGCAATCTGGTTCAGCTCGGCGCGGCTGAAGCGGCGGGGCTTGCGTCGCCGTCCGTCGGCGTAGGTCTCCGGCGTGCTCGGATCGCCGTGCTCGACCAGGGCAAAGACGATGTTTTCTTCCACGGTCAGCGAGTCGAACAGCGCGGCGTACTGGAACAGCATGCCGAACTGCTTGCGCACCCGGTTCAGCCCGACATCATTGAGCGGCACGATGTCTTCGCCGTCGACAAAGATCGTCCCAGTGTCCGGCTTGAGCAGCCCCATCAGGTGCTTCATGATCACCGACTTGCCCTGCCCCGAGCCGCCGATGATGACGTTGATCTTGCCGCGCGCGATGTCGAGGTTGACGCCGCGCAGGACGTGATGGGTGCCGAAGGTCTTGTTCAGGTTGCGCAGGCGGACGTGCCAGGTCTCACTGCGCTGGCTGATGTCTTCGTTTTCATCCGGCGTCCACGGCATCGGGGATTCCATCGGCCTCCGCGCGCAACCCTAGTTCTGAATGTTCTTGCTAAAGAACGTCAGCCACAGGTCGGTCAGGAAGTAGTCCAGGACCAGGATGGTGACGAAGCTGCCGACGACAGCGCGCGTCGTGGCGATGCCGACTCCCTTGGCGCCGCCCGAGGCGTGATAGCCCTGCTGACAGGCGATGAGCGTCAGCGCCAGCCCGAACACCACCGACTTGATCATGCCCTGCGTGATGTCGTTGGGATCCAGCAGCCAGCGCGCGTTCTCCAGGAAGATGCCGCGATCGACGTTCTGCATGCCGACGGCCACGATGTAGGCGCCGACCATGCCGACGCAGTTAAACACCATGGCCAAAAGCGGCATCATCAGCACACCGCCGATCACGCGCGGCACCACCAGGTACTGCACCGGGTTTACCGCCATCGTCGCCAGCGCGTCGATCTGCTCGGTGATGCGCATCGAGCCCAGCTCGGTGGCCATGCCGGCACCGGCTCGCGCCGCGACGACGATCGAGGTGAACACCGGGGCTAGCTCGCGCGACAGCGCCAGGCCCACCGTGGCGCCGGTGAAGGCCTCGGCCTGAAAGGTCCGCAGAGCCGAGCTGAGCTGCAGGGCGAAGACAGCACCGACGAACAAGCTGATCAGAAGGACGATTGGCAGCGACTCCACGCCGATGAACACCATCGCCTCCAGGATCACGGAAAAGCGATATGGCGGACGAATCGCCCAGCGCACGACGCTCCACAGCAGCATCATGTGCGCGCCTAGCTGCTCCAGCGAAACCGAGAGCAGCCGGAGCAGCGGTCCCCACAGGCGGTCGACTACGGCGGCCAGCCGCTGAAGCATGGGATCATCCTAACTTCTTTTGGCTGCGGGGCGTTAGCGATGTGTGGGGGGGCTGGCACGAGGCAGGCGAGCAAGCGAGCGCGGCTATTCGACGCGCGTCCAGGCGTAGCCGAAGCCCATCATGGACGCATCGTCAGCGAAGATCAGTGTGTTGTTGCTGCCGACGATGGTGACGCGGCGATATCGTTCCGGGCTGGTGCCGGTCAGCTGCTCGGCACAGTGGACGGCGCGGAAGCTGACCGACGATAGAGGCTTGCCCAGGTTGGGCAGGTTCACCTGGGTCCAGGCCCACGGCCCCGGATTTCCGTTGATGTAGTGATAGACCGTGCCGCCTTCGCCCACCGCCCACGCCTCTTGATTGTCAAAGAAGCACACCGCGTTCATCGTCACACCGCCAAACTGCGGCGGCGCCGGAGACTGCCAGGTGCCGCCGTCTAGCGGCTGCTGCTCGGCATACCGGCCATCCTTGCCGACAGCGGCGGCGACCGAAAACGAGCTCGTGGTGCTACGCGCCGAGGCGATCCCCAGGAAGCTGGCGGTGAGGGGCAAGGTGCCGGTCGCCAGGCTGATCGGGTGCCAGCCCGAGCTGTTTCGGCCAAAGATCAGGCCCTCGTCCCCCGCCGCCCAGACGTCATCGCAGGTCGGCATGCAGGCGCGGGAGATTATCGCGTCGCCGATGGCTTGCAGGCCAGCCACGGTGTTGATCTTGGCTGTCACAGCGAAGTCGACCTCGTTGAAGGACGACAGCGAGATCGAGGTCGAAAGCAGCACATCCGCTTCGAAAACCTTTCCGTTATTGGCTGCTAGATAAAAAGGAAAATTGCTAGTTAATGCCGAGCCTGCATTGTCATTTCGTCGCGGAACCCACAGCGCGTTGATTACATCATTGGTCGAATTGAGTACTCCGGTGTTATTGTCTATGTGAGTGTAAACTTGATTTGTATTCAATGCTACAATTGAAAATTTCTGCGAGCCGGAAATGGAAGATACAAGGCCTTGCCACACACCAACAACCGGAACCTTGGTCGGCTCGCTTAGTTCATTTACGAAGCCAAAGACTGTGCCGATGCCATTTGTACCATTATAAGAATAAGTCCGAACTCGGCCATCGCTGGTACCCACCAGAGTCGTTCGCGCTACATTGTTAAGCGTATATACACTGGTATAGGTGGCCGGAGTGATGGCACCCATATCGCCGGTCCCCGGCCCGCCTTGATCACTGGTCCCCCCATCGGTGAGTGGGGTGCCTCCGTCTGGGTCGCCTAACGGCATATCTGGGCTGTAGCCCGGTGGGCAGGTGAAGCCGGGGCGACCGCAATCGACAATCGAGCTAGACCATAGCTTATCGCAACTTACACCCAATGCGATGGTGATTGGGATAGATATTAATGCCCAGTAACGCATGGGTACTCCTTAGTGGGATAGGCGTTAGATGTGGATGCGTCGAATCTATTCCTGCGCGTAATACCGAAACCCCGTAACGGTCAAAGATGACTGCCGAGCACGGCCAGGTCCCGGGATCGCGATCAACACGGCACCGCCGGCGGCGAGGATTCCGCCAACCGTCAAAAGAGCAATGCCTTTGTCTTGTGTATCAAAATAAGTGCGGCCGAGATCATCGGCAGGTTTGCCGTGCTGCACCAGTCCCGACACGCCGAATCCGCCCAAGAGCACGCCGGCCCCGAGCAGGGAGGCGCCCAGAGCGATGCGCCACAGCGGACGGGGGGCTCGCTCGGCGACCACTGGCGGCAGCGGCTTGGGCAGCGGGGCTGGCGGCGGTGGGGGAGGGGGCGGCGCGACTGCGACGGGTGGTGGCGGCGGCGGCTTTGGCGGCTCAGCATCGCTGACCAGATCGATCTTCAGCGTCGCTTTTTTGCCCTCCTCAACCACGACGGTGACGGTGTGCAGCTTGTAGCCAGGCTGTTTGATGACCAGCGAATAGGAGCCGACGAAGGCGGCCCGCTGATACGGCGTCTGGCCCAGCCGGCGCTCGGTGGTGAGCACATCTGCCCCCGGCGGCGTCGACTGGATCTCCAGGATGCCGCGCGGCCGGACCATGCCCTCGCGCAGCAGGCGGGCGAGCAGAGCATCGAGAGTCGTGCTCGCCTGATCGGCGCTGCAGCGCGTGCATGGCTCGCTGAGCTGAGCGGCATAGTCGCCGGTTGTCGCATCGACAAGCTGCAGGCGCAGCGTCCAGTCGCTCTGCGCCAGATCGCCGGTGGCCTCGATGCTCGTCGAGAGCAGGTAATCAGCTTCGTTGACCGTCGTCAGCTTGTCCTGGCAGTCGAGCTGATCCAGACACTCCGCCAGGCGCGGGGCCTGGGCCAGAGCCACGCCCTTGGGCACCGCCGACAGGCGCTGCTTGCGCACGCCACCCTCGATCGTCTGGCTGAGCAAGCGCTGGGCTTCGGAAGGAACCCCTTTGAAGCTGGGCAGCCACACCAAGGCCGGCACGACGCGCGACACGACGGCGTCGGAGTTTACGTTGAAGCGCAGCTCCGAGAGGCGTCCCGGCAGCACCTTGACCGGGCCCTCGATGCGTCGCTGACCCATCTCCAGCGTGACGCGGTGCTCACCGCTGGCCAGCAGCAGCGGCATCGGCAAGGGCAGCATGCCAGCGACCCGCTCATCGACCAGCACCAGGGCGCCGCGCTCGCCGACGATCGCTACCTCACCGCTCGGCGGGCGGGGCTGTTCACTGATCTGCTCGGCGTCCTTTTTGGCCGCTGGATCGTTGGCGCTCACCGGGTCGGCCAGGAATCGCCGCATCAGATCTTGCGCGAAGACCGTGCGACCGCTGGTCCAGGCGAGGCGGCCAAGCTGATACAGCGTCTCGGCATCCGGCGAGATGCGATAGGCCTGGCTCAGCGAGTCGGAGGCGCCGTTGAAGTCTTTCGCCGCGATCGCCGACACACCCTGCTGACGCAGCAGCCGGGCCCGCTCGGCGAGTGTGTTGCCGCCGCCCTTTTCCTTGCGCGAAAACGCCGGTGTCACCCCAATCAGCGCCGACAGGATGGGCAGGATCCACATCCCCAAGCTCGCCAGTCTGCGCTGCCACCTGGCCCTGCTTCGCATGCTCATCGCGATGTTCCCCCAGATGATACGAGTGGCGAGCGGCCAGCGTTCCGAGACGCCTCGTCGCCACCCCTCACGGACATGAACCCAAGTTCTGCACTTCCCCCGGTCGGACTTTCACCAGCGTCTGGGCTCCGTTTACCGTCATTACATTGGTCCCCGGCAGCATCCATTCTGACACCTCGCGACAGCGTCCGCCGATGGTCTTGGGCAGGGTGACGCGACCTAGCTGGCTGCGCAGGCGGGCTTGGCCTGCCTCGGCCTCGCTGCGGATGGCCGGGCGTGCGCTCTTCCCGGTGTCGATGCGCAGGGCTTTTTCGTACTCGCTCATGGCTTCGACGATCTGGTCTTGTTTTTCGTAGCTCTGCGCGATGCGAACCGACATCTCCAGGGTCAGGCCGGCGCAGGCTTCGGCCAGGCTCTTTTTGCGCTCGCACTGCTTCTCGGCTTTGTTGAGCAGCTTCAGCGCTTTGCTGAAGTCTTTGCTGGCGAAGGCCTGCAGTCCCTTGCGGGCTAGCTGCGAGATCGCATCGAGCGCCTTGTCGCCCTGGTTTTCCGTCTCGGCGCTGGCCGGCGTGGCCTCAGCTGGGGCCGCGTCTGCCCCGGCATCGACCGGTGGGGCGGGAGCTGGCTCGGTCGCACCGCCATCTGCCGCCTCGCTGCTCGCGCTCTCGACCGGGGTGGCTGGCCGCAGCAGGCGCGGCACCCCATCGGAGTCTTTCGCTCCCTGGCTGGCTTTGCTGCCCGGACTTGGGCGGAAGCGGCTGAGGTCGCCGAAGCGAGCGATCAGCGCCGCGGCGCGGAAGCGGACGCCAGCATCGACGTCTTGCTGCAGCAGCCGCAGCACGCTGAGGCCGGGCGGACCGCTCGGGCCCTCGGGCAGATCGGCGGCTACCTCGGCGACCAGGCGCCGCACTAGGCGCTCGGCATCGCGGGCCGCATCGAGCAAAAAGGGCACGGCGAGCTCGGCGGGCAGCTTGCCCAGACCCTCGACGGTCTGCATTCTCTCGCCGACATCTGGGCCGTGCAGCAGGCGGTCCAGGTCACGCGGTGGGGCTACTGACTCGCCGAGGCGCCGCAGCGCGACGAAGGCCACGACGCTGTTCTTGCCGCCGGTGCTCAGCGCCTCGCGCAGGGCCGGGATGCCGCGGCTATCGCCCTGCTCGGCCAGCTTCTGTGCCGCGCTCAGCCGCACGCTGGAATCGCTATCCGCCAGCATGGCCACCAGCATGGCTGCCGCATCCTGACGATCGCTCTGCTCGACCAGCAGCTTGCGGGCGTCACGGTCGGGCGAGGCTTGCAGGGCAGCGAGGGCAGGGCGCTGGGCCTCATCGCCGAGTCGCAGCAGGGCGGTGCGCGCCAGCACCTGCTCGCTGGGCCGACCTTGCGTCACGACATCGCGCAGCCAGGTGGCGACATCCTGCTTCACCTGGCTCTGGCCGGTGTCGCTGAGCACCTTGGCGACGCGAGCTAGGCCGCGCAGAGCCTCCTCGCGCACCGTCAGCTCGGCGTCGAACAGCGCTTCGCGCAGCGCCAACAGAGCGGGCCGCGTGCGCTTGCGACCGAGGGAGCGGACGGCACTTTTGCGCACCCGCGCATCCCCGTCTTTCAGCAGGCCGGACAGCGCCTGCGTCGCGGCATCGGTGTCGATATCCCCAAGCACCGCGGTGCCCGCTTGTCGCACCAGCCAGCTGCTGTCGCGCACCGCATCCTGGGCCCAGGCCAGGCTCTGCTCGGACAGCACGCTGGCATCCAGGGCCGACAGGCGCAGCACGGCGATGGCTGCCGCTTGCCGCAGGCGCTCGCCCACCCCCGGTGCAAGCTTGGGGCGCAAAAGGTCGATGTCGATAAGCTGTCCGCCACCCCCTAAGCCCTCGACGGCGAGGAGCTGCGCGCTGGCGCTGGCGGCGGGATCGCGCAGGACGCGGCGAAACAGCTCACCGAGCGCGGCATGATCGGGTCCAGCGTAGAGGCGGGCGGCTAGGAGCTGGTGCGGCCCGGCGTTCTCTGACAGCTCACGCAGCACATCGCGCCCCGACGGCTCGCCGAGCTGCGCGAGGCGGTAGGCGATGGGCAGCCGCTTCTGTGGCTGTTCGGCGCTGGCCAGCCGCGCCAGCAGCTGTCGTCGTGCGTTGTCTTCACCGGCCTGGGCCAAGCGGGTCAGCGCATCCAGCACCACCTCATCGGGAGGATGCGAGCGCTCAAGCAGCGCGCTGAGCACGGCGCTGGCCTTGCGATTGCCTTTGCCGGCCAGCACGTAGGCGGCCCGAAAGCGAGCGACATCGTCGCTGCTATCGAGCATCTGCAACAGCTCACGCTGACCGCGCTCATCATCGAGCAGATCGAGGGCCGAGGCGGCCGCGGCCTTGACCGTGGGCTGGCTCGCGCGGGCGAGCAGCTCGGACAGGGCGGGGATGGCCTGACGATCGCCCAGCTGGCCCAGCGCCTCGGCGGTGATCGCCACCAGGTCGGCATCCGCTTCGCTGAGCAGCGGCACCAGCACCGGCCGCAGCGCGGCTTCGTGTGTCTTCCCCGCGCTCTGCAGGGCACTTAGGCGCAGCTCGCGGGTCGCAGGATCGGGGCTTGGCTTAAGCTGCGTGTCGAGCACCTGCAGCGAGGTCTTGCGCACCCCGGAGAGCTCGGCCGCTGATAGCTGGCGACTGCGCAGCTGCTGGCCGGCGCGATACTGTCGGTACCCAAGGATGCCGACGCCCAACAGCAGCACCAGCAGCGTGGCGTACACCGATAGCAGCTGCCAGCGTCGCGGCCGCAGCACGACCTGGGTCGATAGTCGGCCACTTAGCGACTGCGCTGAGGCGCTGCCCTCCAGCGGGATGAGCGTGTCTTCGGGGGCCAGCAGCAAGAGCTCACGAGACAGCGCCTGCGCCAGCTCACCCATGGTGGCGAAGCGCTCGTCGCGCGGCTTGGCCAGCGCGCGCAGCACGATGGCCTCTACCGCCTCGGGAATGCGGGCATCGGGGCAGCGCTTGCGCGGCGGGAGCACGGCCTCCGAGACGTGCTTGAACATGATCGTCATCACGTTCGTCGGGTGGTCGAAGGGCACCTCACCCGTCAGCATCTCGTAAAGGATGCAGCCTAGCGCGTACTGGTCCGTGCGTGCGTCGACGTCGGCCCCGTCCGCCTGCTCGGGCGACATGTAGTGCGGTGTGCCGAGCACCGTGCCGGGCAGGGTCTGCCGCGCCGAGAGCTCGGCCGAGCGATCCGCCTCTTCAAGGGCGGGGGTAAGAGGAGAGCTGCTCGCTGCGTCCGGACTGTCGGCCTTTTCCATCCGCAGCGTCGGCGCTGCGAAGGCGATACCGAAGTCGACGATCTTGACGAACTCCTTCTGACCATCGCGGATGAGAAAGATGTTCTCGGGCTTAAGGTCACGATGGACGATGCCCTTGTCGTGTACCGCCTGCAGACCCTCGGCAATCTGGCGGGCGATCTGACAGGCACGCGTGACGGCGAGTCGGCCGCCGTGTAGGGCCTGGCGCAGCGTCGGGCCCTGAAGAAACTCCATGACCAAGTACGAGCGCCCATCCGGCAGCAGACCGAAGTCCGAGATGTACACCGTGTTGGGATGGCGAATCAGCGAGGCCAGCTTGGCTTCCTGTAAGAACCGTCGCTGTGCCTCGCTGTCCTGCGGCTTGAGCAGGATCTTTACGGCGATCGGGCTATCCAGCACGATGTGGCGTCCGCGATAGACCACGCCCATGCCACCGGCTGACAGGCGCTGCAGGATCTCGTAGCGCTCGCCGAGGATCAGACCGACAAGGTCATCCTGCGCACTGCGCGCGACGCGGCTTGAGCGCGATAGCGTCTGCGCGGCGGCACTGGCGGGAATCTGCGCGGTCGCTGCCAGGGCGTCAGCTGGCCGGCTGCTCTCTGCGGCTGGTCCGGCCTGCGTGACCGCACCGGGCAGCGTGGTCGCTCCCACCGCCGAGCCGACGAGGGTTGGCGAGCTGGCACAGGTGTGCTCTTCATCCGCCGGGTAGAGCACGCTGCACTGCGGACAGCGCCGTGACAGCAGCGTAGGCGCCTGGAGGCTGGACATGGCGATCCAGTGAGTATATCGCTATTTGCCGACCGGATCGGGAACAGCGCAGAGACTGCGGCGAGCAGCAGCGTGAAGGTAGGTGGAGGAGGGAGGGCGGTCGAGCGACTTGTGGAGGGAGAGCGACGGTGCGGCTATTCGCTGTCGCCGCCCTTGTGCTTCGTCGGGTTCTTGAGATCGAAGTGCGGCATGCGGTTCGAGTCGCAGCTTGGCCCGAAGCCCTGCGCATTGAAGTGGTAGGTCAACGAGCCCGATCCGACGCCCTGGCGCGTGACGATCTTCAGGTCGTGTTCCTGTGCGCGGGCCGGTGAGCAGTAAGACAGAAGATAGAAGCTCTTGGTGTAGCCCTCGACGCGCTGGGCGACATCCTCGAAGGCCTTGGCGAGCTCGGTGGGATCTTGGCTGAGAAAGGCGTGAGTGCGGCCGATGTTGCGTAGCTCGCCGTTGTTGATCTCTTTGCCGATGCCGATGACGTAAAGCGAGGTGCGATCCTCGCGGGCACCATCGAGCGCCTTGTCGAGATCGGCGCGCAGCACCCGCTGGGCGCGGTCTGAGCCGTCGGTGAACACGACCAGCGAGCCGAACTTCAGTGGCGTCGGCTCGTGCGCCAGCGCCTTCGATAGGATCTTCAGACCTTCGACCACGGCGCCGTTGAGGTTGGTCGAGGGATCGCGGCCCTTAAAGGAGCTCAGCCGATCCGCCACGCTGCGCAGCCCTTCGCCGCCCTTGGTGAAGCCAAGGAGCGGATAGAGCTGCGGCGAGCCATCGAAGCCGAAGACCGCGACCTTCTGCAGCTGACCCACGCGATCGGCGAAGGCCTGCACGGCTGGCTTGAGCTGCTCTAACGCCCCCGACTGCGTGATGCTGCCCGAGAGGTCGACCAAGAGCAGCGTGTAGTGAATAGCGGCCACCTCGGGGTTGAGGATGGTCTGCTTGGACTCGAAGGTAGAGATGCGTCCGCCGTCCTCGTAGATCTCGAAGCGATCGGCGGTCAGGTTGGGCACCGGATGGCCGGCCGCATCCAGCACATTGAAGTACACGGCGATCTGGCTTGGGCGCATCACCGCGGCTTGGTACAGCGTCAGCTTGAGACAGCCGGTGGCCAACCACAGAAGAGCAAATGCCATCCCCAGCCGACCGAGGCGGCTTCGCTGCAACATCGCTGACAGTCTCCGTGCGCGTTCCGACATTTCGTCTCCACTAACTGCGGGCTGATGTCGCCACCGACTACTCGGCCGCGCCCTCCGCAGAATCTGATTCCTCATCGTAACGAAGTTCGCTGCCGGGGAGAATCGCCACAATGTTGGGTTTTTGTCCGCGGCGACGCTGGAACACACTGCGGACGGCGCGGGTGAGGGCGCGGACGGCACTCTCGGGCAGCGCTCGCGTCAGGCTGGCTGGGTCGGGCAGGGTCGCGCGCAGCGCCAGGCTGGCGGCGGTGGCGGCCTCGGCGCAGAGAGCATCCAGGCCCGGGCCGGGATCACGGACGCCGAGGGCTCGCACCAGGACCCGTCCGCTGGCCAGCGGATCGAGTGCGATGGCCACCACCCCGGTGTAGGACAGTCGCTGGCGAGTGCGCAGGGTGTCAGATCCGGTCTCACCCACGGTGTGGCCATCGACGTAGATCGGCCGCGGCTCGATGTTGTCGCTGATCGCGATGTCGGCATCGAGGCAGATCACATCGCCGTTCTGCGGTCGCAGCGCTGGGATGCCAAGCTGCTCGGCCAGCGCGGCATGGGCATAGATCTGGCGCGGCGTTCCATGCACGGGCACCAGCACGCGCGGGCGGGCGGCGCGCAGCAGGGCCCGCAGATCCTCTTGGCTGCCGTGGCCCGAGACGGCGTAGGGCGCCCCGGTCAGCACTTCGATGTTGGCCCGCACCAGCCGATCGAGCAGCCGTCCGACGGGGCGCTCGTGCCCGGGGATGATGCGCGCGGCCAGCACGACGGTATCGCCAGCCGACAGACGCAGACCGCCATAGGCGGCTGGCTCGCTGCGATCGATCGCGGCAACCAGGCGGCCCAGCGCCGCTACTCGCTCGCCCTGTGTGCCGGTGCAGATCAGCACGACTTTCTCAGCCGGTAGAGCGGCGGCCTGCTCGGCTGCGATCAGCACATCTGCCGGCAGATCCATAAGGCCAGCCCGACCGGCTGCTGCCACGGCATCATGCAGCCCGCGCCCGACGAGACAGAGCTTGCGACCGGTCTGTCGGCAGGTGGCGGCCAGGCTGGTGATGCGCTCCAGATGGGAAGAGAACAGCGCGACAACGATGCGGCCGCGGCGCTGCGGATCGGCGAGCAGGGCGGCCAGGGCGCCCGTCGCTGACTTCTCCGCCGGCGTGCGCCCGGGAACTTGCGCATTGGTGCTATCGCCGACCACAGCATCGGCTGGGCGACGGGCCAGCTCAGCCCAGGCGAACTCGCCCATCTCGTCGAGCTTGAAGTCGCCAGTGTGCAGCACGCGCTGCGGCGGTGACTCCAGCGCATCGATCAGCAGCGCACAGCTCTCGGGGATCGAGTGCGGCATGGCGAGCGGCGTCACCTGCACGCGGGCTTGCTCGGGCTCGCTCGGGCCCTGCTCGGAAAAGTGCAGCGGCTGGTTCACGACAAAGGGCCGCAGATCGCGCAGCCGTGACGGCACCCCGAGCTTGTCGAGCCGCCTCTCGCACAGCCGCAGGGTCAGCGGCCGACCATAGACGGGCACGGCACGACCGACGTGCAGCAGCAGATAGCCCAGGGCGCCGATATGGTCCTCGTGGCCATGCGTGAGCAGCACCGCTGTTGGATCGCCATAGCGCGACAAGAGCGCGTCAAAGTCAGGCAGGATGTGGTCGATCCCCGGCGTCAGATCGTCGGGCATCTGAATGCCGCAGTCGGCGATAAGCAGCACGCCGGCCGAGACATACGCCGTCAGGTTCTTGCCAAACTCACCACAGCCACCGAGCGGAATCACAAGCATCGCGCGCACCCTAACACCCGCTGCCGCCCGGTTGAAGGTCTGCTGTGCGGGGCTCGGCTGCGGCTGGTCTTAACTTGGCGAAGCAATTGAGCAGCAGCGCAGATCTGCCCTATCCTGAGTTCCCTAGGAGGCAGGATGAGCAACTATCTGACGCAAGGCGAGGCGGATCATCAGGCGTGGTCGGGCTACTGGTGGCCGATGCTGTCGAGTCGCGATCGTCCCGACTACCGCAACCTCTATAACGAAAACGGGCCGCTCGATAAGTACGACCGCTACTGCACGGCCCTGGGCCTGCCGAACCCTCGCTCGCGCGAGTTTGAGAACTGGCGCAACTTCGCCGACTCGCGCTTGGAGCAGGCCAGCGGCTACAAGGCCTTCTGGTGGGGGCACTGCAACGGCTGGGCGGCTGCTTCGGTGCTGGAGCTAGAGCCGACCGCCCCGCGCGAGGCTCGCGGGATTCGCTTTACCGTCGGTGATCAGAAAGGCCTGCTGACCGTCTGCCACAACGGCGATCCGGTCGATCTGATCCGCCGGCTGGGCTCGGATGACGCGCACGTGTTTCACGCCGCGGTGCTGCAGTCGATCGGCAAGGATCGGCGCGGCCTGATCTTTGACACCAAGCTCGATCCCATCGATCCGCAGACCAAGAAGCCGGTGCGCGAGGTCTGGAACTACCCGGCCTATCGCTACGAGTGCAGCTACACCCCGCTCGGCGGCGACCAGTACGACGTGACCATGCAGCTGTGGTTTGCCGACGATGGCGTCATGCCTGACTTCGTCGGGACGCGCAACTGGCCGGAAGAAGACAAGCCGAAGGTCTACACCTATCGCATCCGCGGCGACAAGGCGAACCCGA
The DNA here is from genome assembly GCA_964628555.1 of uncultured Myxococcales bacterium. Classification (GTDB taxonomy): domain Bacteria; phylum Myxococcota_A; class Polyangia; order Palsa-1104; family JAEUJZ01; genus JAEUJZ01. The sequence continues at coordinate 19,493 of CAZVMD010000008.1, forward strand.
GAAGCGGCAGCTGGACCGGGCGCTCGATCGGCGATCACCCCGATCTGGTGTGGCGGCCGCAGCCGCTCGCGGTGCAGAACGCTGCCGAGGAGCGCGATCCGGGATCGAGCCAAGAGAACCACGAGCAGTACTTCCACCCGACGCTGCGGGCCATCGTCTACACCGTGACCAAGGAGCAGCCGATTAGCGACTTTAGCAAGCTGCACAGCAAGCTGGCCAGCCTGGATCTGCACTGGGTCATCACGCCGGCCGAGGCCTCGGGTTATCCGCCGCCGATCGCGGTCGGCGACTTCTGGCGCTACCGCGTCGTGCACAAGGACACCATCGGCTACACCACGCGGCCGTTCATCCTGCACGTCGAGGTCGTCGGCTATCAGGGCGACGACTGGGTCTTTGAAGTGGGCGCCGTGCACCAGGGCGACATCATTCCCGAGCGGCACGTCATCTATGTCGACAAGAAGACGCGGCTGATCTCGGCCAACTCGCCCTGCGAAAACGGCTACGCCTACACCTTGCGGCAGGACATCAAGACCGGCGCGTTTACGCGCAGCGACGATCCGGCGCTGTGGGAAAACAGCCCGCTGCGGCCGCTTTTGACCCAGATGCCCTATGCCTGGGATCGGGCCGGGCTAGAGCCGGTGACCAGCATCGGCCTGCCCGGGCTCGGCAGCGAGCCTGTACCCTCGCGGGCGCTGTCCACTGGGAACGGCCTGCAGTACTGGGCCGATCACACGGTCAGCCATCCCCGCGGCAACCTGCGCGGCATGTTCCTGATGGCCCGGCTCGATCGCGTCAGCGCCGAGCTGACCGACTTCGGCCAGAAGGTGACCTAGGCCGGCTTCCCCCCCGCTCGCCTGACCTGGCGCTGCCCCACCTCTCGCCAGGGCCCCTCCTAATACTTCACAGAGCAGCCGTACGGCGGCGTGCTGGGCACGCTGACCGGCTTGCCGGCCATCGCTTCGCTCAGCGCCTGGGCGACGTAGTTCTTGGCTCCGGCGATGTCTGCCGGGTCAGCGGTCGGCTTGTCGTCGATGGCGCCAGCGTAAAGCAGCGTGCCCTGCGGGCTGATAACGAACATATGCGGCGTGGTCTTGGCACCGTACAGCCGGCCTAGCTCGCCCTTGGGATCGAGCAGGGTCGCCGTCGGGGCGGCGCTCGCCTGCTTCATATGGGCGCTGGCCGTCGCGCCATCGACGTGCCCCTGCTTGCCGGCGGCCGACGAGATGATGGCCAGCCACACCACCCCCTTGCCGGTCCAGTCCTTCTGCAGCTTGGGCAGGTTGCCGCTGCCGTAGTGCTTCTTCACATAGGGGCAGTCATGGTTGTGCCACTCCAGCACGACGTACTTGCCTTTGAACTGGGCCAGCGAGACTGGCTTGCCCTGACTGTCGCTGGCCGTAAAGGCCGGTGCCGCCTCGCCGACCTTGGCCGCCTGGGCGGGGCGCAGCGAGAGCAAGAGCGGCGCCGACAGCAGGCCGCAGAGCAGAACGCGACGAGAGACCGTGAAGACTGGGAACGTCATGAGCAGATCCTCCAGAGAAGGGGCCAGAAAGACTACGGGAACCTAGAGGCTGGTTAGCACTAGGTCAGCCCGAGAGCCAGCCCGAACTAGGGGCGGCAGGCCCAGCCCAAGTCGAAGCCGCTGGGCTCCTGTCGGCTCGGGTCGGCGTGGGGCGGGGAGGGCGGATGTGGGGTGAGGATCCCGCTCGCGCGGACGGAACGGGCGGCGTTCTTTGCCGCTTTTGGTCGGCTCTTCGCTACCATGCTTAAGGTCGGTATTTCGCGGGCCGGGGTTCGTTTCTCGGTGGGGGGGCCGTTGCCAGACCAGCCGCTCCGCGCATCGCCTTGCCAGCGCGCCAGTGATCCCAGGCCAAAGTCGCTACCAGAGCCGCCGCGATGAGCAAACTACTGCGCCTCTTGTTCGTGTCCTTGTGCGTGGTCCTCTTCCCGCTGTGGGTGCAGGGCAAGCCCCGCGCGCCGCTGCACAAGGCGCCGCCAGTGGCCCCGGTGCCGGTGGTGCCGCCGCCAGTCTCGGTGGCCCCCGCGCCGCCGAGTCCGCCGCCACCGACCGTGCCGCCTGGGCCGGTCGTGCTGTGGGGCGTGCAGCGAGGCTGCGAGGTGGACGCGGAGCTCTCGCAGGCCCTGCGTCTGCAGCTTGAGGGGATGGGGGCCACGATCCAGGAGCTCGCTTTTGACTCCGGTCTGGCTCGCGCCTGCGTCGGGCCCGAGTGCCTTGACCTGTTGCGCAAGTCCTGCGCCGCTCCGCTGCCAGCGCAGGGCAGCGTGATCGGCGGTCATCTGGCGGTACAAGAGACTGGCGCGATGCTGCTTGCATCGCTGCGTCTGTTTCGCACCGACTTCGCGGCTGGCCGAGCCGTGCGGAGCTTCTATCGCTACGACTACGTTGAGAAGGCCTGCAGCGGGGCTAGCTGTGGCGCCGCCCTGCGCGAGGCCCAGCAGGCCCTCCTTCTGCAGCTGCTCAGCGACGAACATCCCAGCAGCGATCTGCCCGCCGTGGTGCACAGCGCGGTGCCGCCGTACTGCATCGGCCACGACGACATGCGGCAGTTTCTCTGCAAGCCGCTGCCCATCCGCAGCACCTGCGTCAGCTTCGATAGCGGGCGCGACATGCGGCTGGCGGTGCGCTGTCCCTTCGGTCAGCAGGCCGTGGCCCTGCCGGTCAAGCCGGCCTGCAACTGCCAGGACGTCACCGGCTGTACCCTCGCCGAGCGCCAGGCCTGTGGCGCGGTCCGCGGGCCACTCCTGCGCCGAGTGGTCGGTGGATCGCTTCTGGCCGCCGGTGGTGCCTTCCTGCTTTCGGCCGCGCTCTTGACGATTAACGATACCCGGGCCGCCGTCCTATCGCGCAGCGTCAGCTGCAGCTATGGCGGTATCGAGCCCGAGCCCTGTCAGAGCCTGGCGGGCTCTCTGCCGACCACCTGGGTGATGGGGATCGGGCTGGTCGGAGGCGGGGTCGCCGTGCTGCTCGACCCGCTGCGCTTGTTCCGCGACCGTCCCGCGCCCCAGCCCCCCGCCAAAGAGCCGGCCAGCCCCTAAATGGATTATTGGATAATGGGCAATTTATTTTAATACACAAGCGGAGTGTGTGCTAATTTGATGTCTGGTTGATATGAATATGTATAAGAGTCTATGTCTGTATTTATCTGAATTATCTATACATTAATCCAACCCCCTCCTAGCGCAAGGAGCATCGGCGATGGCGAACTTAAACCTTGGAGGATGGCGACGCGGCGTGGCTGGCGGCCTGCTGGTCTGGTCTGCGGCCTGGCTGGGAGCCTGTCGCGGGGAGTGCGAGGTCAATGCCGCCTGTGAGCTGACGGGCCTGCGCATCAGTCCCTCGACGGTGACCATCCAGCGCGATCGCACGCTCAGCTCTGAGCGGCTGACCGTTACCTTGGATGGGGCTTGGCCGTACTTCGAGCACAGCCTGCACGGTCAGCTGGAGCTCAAGGACGCCAGCCTTAGCGCCATCTCGATCCCGCTGGAGCCGCTGCCCAGCGGGCAAGCGAGCGGCTCGTATACGCCAAGCCTGAGTCCCCTTTTGGCGCGCAATCTGGTGGCCGGCCAGAGCTACGTCTTCCGGTTCGACATGCGCCACCAGAACCGACCGCTGGGCAGCCCGCCAGCGGGTGCAGATCTGACGGTCACGGTGCAGTCAGCACCCAGCCTGATGTTCGCTCCCGCGGCCACGAGTCCGCTCACGTTCAATACCGCCGCCGGATCGACGCTGCCGAGCGTGCGCGGCGTCTGGGTCGGACAGGCCGGGACGCCACAGGCCGAGATCCTACTGCTGCGCGACTACACCAACGCCGGCGGCATGCGGCGCAGCGAGGTCAGTCGCAGCGGCGGCACCGTCACCAGCTGGGTCGACGGGGCGCAGACGCCATCGCCGTTCGGCCTGTGGGGCTTCGGCGGGACCAGCGATCAGAGCCGCGCGGCGTACTTGATTCAGACCGGCGAGGCGACGATGAACTACACGCTGTTCACCGGCCTCACCCGCGATAGCATCGGCGAGTCGCGCGGTGCCATCAGCAGCCTACCGACGCCGCAGATGGCCATGGCGCTGGCGCAAGTGAAGTCGACCTTCGGCCTGCTGATCCAGACTGGCACCGACCTGCGCTCGTTTGTCAGTCAGTTCGGTCAGGTGCCGGCACTGCGGGCCATCGTCAACCTGCCGGCTGGCTTTCCGGCGCTCAGCCTGCTGTCGGCCTTCGCTGACAGTCCCGACGGAAACGGCGCGGGCGTCTTGGCCGCGACCGCCCAGGGCGAGCCAGCGCTGTTCGTGTTCGACGGCAGCAACTTTGTCTACTCCGAAGACCGCTCGCGCGAGCTGGGCAAGCTGATTGGCTACAAGGCCACCGCGCCGCTGCCGATCCCCGCCTGGGCCATCGGCGATCTGGATGGCGATGGGGCCAACGACCTAGCGATTGCGCGCAGCGGCAAGGTCGAGTTCTACCTGGGCAGTGGCAGCGGCAGCGGCAGCGGCTTCGTGCGCTCACCTTCGGACCTGACGCTGCCTGGCACACTGACGCCGGCCGCCCTGGCGATTGGCCAGGTCGATGGCTCAGGCCGAAACGATCTGCTCATCGCCGAAGCCAGCAAGCAGACCTGCGGCGCCAGCGACTGTCACCAGGTGCATATCTACCTGGGCCAGATGCCATAGCGGCCGGCGCGCAGCGGCAGCCGGCGAGCTGCAAGCTAGCGGCGGGCTGGCGGTGGTTTTCGAGCCCCCATCGCCGATCGGCTTCGCGGTATGATGGCGAGATGTGTGCCTCTCGGCGTTCGCAGAGTTTGTGCGCAGCCTCGTCGCGGTGTCTGACCTCTGGTTTCGGGGCTGCAGCTTGGCTGCGTGGCGGGCTAGCTGCCCTGGGCCTCTCGCTCCTGCCGGCCGCGCTGCTGCCGGCGACGGTGCTGCTGGCACCGACGCTGGCCCAGGCGCAAGGCCGAGCCGGCAGCGAGACGGAAGAAGATGTCCTGTTCAAGAAAGCCGAGGAGCAGTTCAACGCCGGAGACTACGCGGGCGCGGCTGAGCTGTACGACCAGGTCATCAAGATCAACCCCAACCGCGTCGAGGCCTTCGTCAAGCGGGCGACTCTGCACTTCCGCGATCGCAACTACGAAAAAGCCATCGAGCTCCTGACGCGGGCCGAAAAGCTCTCGGTGAGCGACCTGACGATCAAGACCGTGCTCGGCCTGTGCTTCTACGAGAGCGGCCAGCGCGAGCGCGGCCTGTCGTATCTGGAAGACGTGGTCAAGCAGCGCGCCGAGTCGTACGAGGCGCAGTTCCAAATCGGCAAGCACTACGCTCGTCTGGATCCGACGCGCGCCATCGCCGCACTAGAGCAGTACTTTCGCTATCGCCCCGACGATCAGCGCGGCCTGGACGGCCTGGCGCAGCTGCACCTGGGCACCGCGTACTATCTGCGCGGTCAGAACAGCGACGCTGCGCGGCTGCTGCAGCAGGCTCGCGATAGCCGACCGCGCGACAACCAGATCCGGCAGATGCTGGGCACGGTGTACATCGCGCAGCGCCGCTTTGCTGAAGGGGCCGAGCTGTACGAGTCCTTCCAGGGCGACATCGAGCGCCGTCCTTCGGTGGCCTTCAACCTTGCGACCTGTTACCTGAACCTCGGGCGACGCGACGAAGCGCGCAAGCTGGCGCAGAAGTATCAAGCGCTGCGGCCGAGCGATCCACGCGGGCTGATCCTGCTGGCAGCCATCGATCGCAGCAGCGACCGCGAAGCGGATCAGCGGGCGGCGCTGCAGAAGTACGAGCAAGCGCAGGAGGCGATGCGCGGCAGCCCAGACTCGCTGGAAGCTCGCTCGCGGGTGAACGTGCGCGCCGCCATGGCTCGCACGCATCTGCAGCTGAAAGAGACGCAGAAGGCCGTGGCGCTGCTAGAGCCGGCGCTGCAAGAGGCCAAGGGCAAGTCGAGCGACAGCGGTCGTCCTGAGACGAGCCGCGAAGAAGCTGAGCTCTTGGCGGTGATGATCGAGTCGCGCCTGCAGCAGATGAACCAGAGCCGCATCACGCCGGGCTCGCCGCAGGTGCCGGCGGGCCTGCTGCCCTTGGCTGAGCGCTTGGCCGAGCTGGCAAGTGGAGATGCCCCGGCCCTGGCGCTGGCCGGGAGCGCCGCCTACGCCGCCGGCAGCTTCGAGAAGGCGCGACGATTTTTCAGCGAAGCGCGCACGCAAGACGACAAGCTGCCGCGGGCCCGCATCGGTCTGTCGCGGACGCTGGAACAGCTGGCGCTCTCCGAAGTGGCGCGGGCCGAAGAAAAAGATCCGGCGCGCGCCCTCGACAAGACCACCAAGAAGGACGCGCCACCCCTGCCGTCGAGCGACGCCCGCAACGCGGCGCTGGCCAACGCTATGACCCTGCTGCGCGAGGCGCAGAAGCTGGACGATAGCCCAAGCGTGCAGCGCAACCTGGCCGCCGTGTACCTGCTGCAGGGCAACGCTGCCGAGAGCGAGAAGCTGCTGATGGCGCCCAACCTGAGCCGCGGCGATGTGCTGGCGCTGCGCCTGCGCTCGCGGGCCCAGCTGGCTCTGGGCAAGACCGCAGCGGCCTTAGAGTCGGCGGAGCGGGCGGTCGGTGAAGGCAAGAAGCAGCTCGATGGCCTGCCGAGTGCTGAGGGCAATCGCCGACCTCTTCTGAGTCAGCGCCTGGCCGAGGCGCAGATCGAGCTGGCGGCGCGCTATATGACCGACGGCAAGGACACTCGCGATCGCCTAGAGAAGGCGGTCGAGCTCTTGGAGCAGGCCAGCAAAGAGCTCGCTGCGCAGGCCGAGGCCAAGGAGATCCTGCGCGCCGCCCAGCGCGATCTGGCCATCGCGCACCTGCGTCGCGGACGCCTGCGGCTGGCCGAAGCCGAGAACCAGATTGGCAAGAACGGCGTGACCGCGACGACGCTGAAGCTGGCCGAAGATGCACTCTCGGATCTGCAGCAGGCCGTCGATAGCAATCGGCTAGAGAACGTCGCGCAGAACCGCGAAGTCGGGCAGGCCCTGTGCCTGGCGGCTCTGGCGGCGGCGCAGGCCAACCAGCCGAAGGCGGCGCGTGACTACGTGACGCGGGCAGGGCAGAGCGGCTGCGAGCTGGTCAGCCCGTACAACCGACTCGGCACCGAGCTGCTCTCGGTCTTTGTGCTGTATCGCGGCACCAACGCGCCGGCGCAGCGCGAGCAGCTCTTGCGCAGCTTGCCGCGTCTGCAGGGCCGGGCCGGTAATGCTCCAGATGCCGCGACGCTGCAGCGCGTGCTGCGAGCGCTTCTGTATTCGACCAACATGGCGCTGGCCTACGACTACTACGTGACCGGCAAGGCCAAACAGGTCGGTCCGACGCTGCGTGCCGCGCAGAAGACCGCACCGCGCAGCGACGATGAAGATGCCATCCTGCAGCACAACCTAGCCATCGTCGATATCAACGAAGGACGCAGTGTCGGCGAAAAGACGCTCGAACGTCTGGGGCAGAATCCCCCCGAAGCGCTAGTCAACCTGGGCATCCTGCAGGATCGTCGCGGGCAGCCGCGCAAGGCTCTGGATCTGTATCGGCGCGCCTTCGAGCGTGGGGCGCGTACGCCGAAGCTGCGTGAGTGGATCGATACCAAGGACCGCCTGCTGGGCGGATCGGCGCAGTAGGGAAGGGATGGGAACGTCGATGACAAAGACCCGCAGAGCTGATCGTACCGTCCGCCATCCCTGGCTTCATCGCTGTGCTATCGCACTTGGGGCGCTGTTCTTGGCTGGGCTACCGCAGGTCTCCTCGGCCCAGGACGCGGGGCAGTCGCTGGTGCTGGCGCTGTATGCGCCGCTGGCGCCGCTGCCTTCGGCGGATGCCCGCTTCGCGTTCGTGGACAAGCTGGCGCGGCAGCTGCAAAGCGCCGGCATCTCGGCGCAGCCGAAGGTCTTTGCTCGCGCGACCGACCTGGATGCGGCGATCAAGCGAGGTCAGGTCGATCTCGCGGTGCTCGATGCGTTCTATCTGGCCGAGCGCGGCGGCAACTACAACGTGCTCGCGGTGGCGACAGCGGCCGGCGAGCCCTACCTGCGCTGGGGCCTGCATACGCACCTGCCAGGCAACAGCATCCTCGACCTGACCAGCAAGCGCCTGGCCTGGGTCTCGCCCGCCGGGGCCAAAGAGGCGACGTACATCAACAACGTACTTCTCTATGGCGAGCTGCGGGTGGCGCAGTTTTTCACGATGAGCGGTCCGGCGCCCGATATCAGCGCGGCGGTCAGTGACGTTGTGCTGCGTCGCGCCGACTGCGTCTTCGCGCCCGAGCCGGCGGTGCAGGGCAAGTCGCTGCGTCGCGTCTACGATGCGGGTGAAGCGGGCCGCATTCCCAATCCAGCGCTGGTGCAGGTCTCGGCCAAGGTCTCGGCCGACGTTGCAGCGAACGTGCGCAAGGCGCTGGCGAGCTTCAACACCACCGGCATCCTCGATGGCTGGCGCACCAGTGCTTCGGTGGGTGAGCCGTATCGTCAGCTGCGCAGCCGCCTGCGCGGCCGTCCCGATCGCAGCCTGATCCTGGCAGAGCCGTCGCGCGCCAACACGCAGGTGCAGAGCAGCATGGTGGCCAACCTGGACACTCAGCTGCTGCTGCCGCCGGCCCGCGCTCTGCTGGCGCCGCCGAGTGATCTGCCCTAGCGTCGCGGCGCGCTCCCCGGTTGGTCGAGGATGCAAGGCGTCTGCCGCTGGCCCCACGAATCGCGCTAAGGTGCAGTCATGACGGACCGCGACGATCGCAGCGAGAGGCGCTATTTCACCCTCGATGAGGCCAACGCCCTCCTGCCCTGGCTGGAGGAATGCTTCGGCAGGCTGATGCAGCTGCGCGGTCAGCTGCGCGGCCTGTACACGACACTCGATGGCTTGGGGCATCGCCCTGATGCGCAGAGCCTAAGCAGCAGCTCGGGATCGCCCGAGGTGCAGGCCGCGCGCGCCAAGTTCCGTGGCCTGATGGAGATCGTCCACGAAGAGCTGGCCACCATCGCCGATGCTGGCGTCGAGGTGAAAGACCTCGACACGGGGCTGTGCGACTTCTGGTCGATCAGCGCGGTCCCCGGGCGCGAGGTCTACCTGTGCTGGCGCTATGGCGAAAAGCGCATCGAGTTCTATCACGAGCCCCAGGCTGGCTTCGCGGGCCGCAGGCCCATCCCGGTGATTCCGCCGGCCTAGAGCAGCGGGCGCGGGGGCCGACCTAGTGCGCCTTGTGTGCTGCGGCGGGGGCGGTTAGCCAGTCGAGGCTGCGTCCGTCTTGCGCGAACAGGCCCTGCAGCACCGACAGGTCATCGACCTTCTGCCCCAGGGAATCGGCGATAGCAGCGATGCGGATCACCGCCTCGCGGTATAGCTGCAGCGGCGTCGCATCCAGCCGCTTGTCGAAGCGGCTGACGCGCACAAACGATGCGCTGATGGTGATGTACGGCTTGGCGCTGCTGTCTTTGCGCGGATCGGTCGTAAATGACTCAATGGTCAGGACGGTCGGCTCGTTGCCGGCCATGCCTAGATCGCCGCGATAGAAGTTGTTGGGGCTGGCAAACTGCGTCGGCTGGTAGTCCGAGCGCCGCACCATCGAGGCCATGCTGGGAGCGATGTAGCTCATCCGCGCGCCGCCCTGCGCCAGGCCGGCCTCCAGTACGTAGTACTTGGGCAGCGTGTCGCCAAACTTCTCATAGGCCAGCAGCACCGAGATCGCGGCAAAGCGCACGCCATCGCGGCGCACCGGTGTAATCAGCTCAGCCCGCTCGCAGGGATAGGCCTTGTTGAGCAGATCTTGGCGGTTGCGCAGCAGGTGGTCGGTGGCTAGCACATCGCCGATCGCGGTGCTTAGGCGATAGCTGTCTCCGTCGTTCGGCAGGCTGATGCGGACCATCGGAATGGTACCGACGAAGTCCGATCCGCCGTGTCGATGATGGCGGCTGTTGACGATGTAGTAGCGCGGCAAGCCATCGCTTGGCTCATCGCTGCCACCGCCGGAGAAGCTGTGATCGAGCTTGCGCCGCAGCGCTGAGTTGTCCTCTGGCAAGCTGTCGAGATACCCAGCCGGCGGATCCGGCAGACCCAGCTTGCGGGCCGCTTCGGGATGCTCCTTCCACATCAGGATCACGAAGCGATCGACGAGCTCGTCAGCGACCGCGCCGAAGGTCGGGCTGCCGACGGCGCCGCCGGGAATCGCATGCTGCAGATAGCCGCGAATGCGCTCATAGACGGCGGGCGAGAGGATGGACTTAACGGTGAGCTCTGAGCTGTCTTTTTGCATGAGGCATTGACTCCTGCGGCGCTACTTGCCGGCCTGCTGCGCGGTCTGGGCTTGGTTGCTTGGGGGATCCGCCGGGCAGAGCTGCTGCTCGGGGTCTTTCGGGATCCAGCCGCTGGCGCAGGCCTGCGCGCGATCGCTGGCCAGGCAGCGCTTGGACTCGCTGCACCAGCCACAGCGCGCATCGGAAACGCACTGGCCGCAGTTGGGGATGGTGTCGCAGGCCGAGGCGGCGGTGTTGCCGGCCCCCGACGCGCTGGGGATCAGGTTGCGGGGCTGACAGGCCGACAGCAGCGAAGCCGAGAGCAGCGATGCGCAGATGACAGCAGCGAGCGTTTTCATCCATTCCTCCATGCTGCGCGGCCGGGCCAGGAGGCTCGACGGAGCAGGCCGTACAGACCGCGACCGGCCGATCGTACCCGATGGCCAAGACGGAGGGGGAGCAAAGTGCGCGCGGTGGGGCGCTAGCAGATGTTCAGAACAGCGCGGGCGAAAGCGGTGGGCGGAGGAAGGCGGCGGGTCGAGGAAGGCGGCTAGGGAGTCGGAGCGGAGACTGCTTGCGCCCGCGCGCTTTCCTCGGGCTTTCGGACTACAGGTACTTTTCGACGAAGCTCTTGTAGCTATCGACGCGCGTGCTCGACGACTCGAACAGGCAGAGCAGGATGCCGAAGGAGTTCACGCCGATCACGGTCTCGACGCCGCCGATCTTGGCCAGCACCGGGCCGCCCGAGTCGCCCTGGCAGATTCCCTTCCACGGGATCAGCGAGCCCGTCTTGACGAACTTATCGTCGAAGCTGTTGAGCTTGATGCTGAGCTGACGCTTCACGCCAGCGCCCTTCTTGTTGACGCTGTCGTTGAGGCCATAGCCGACCAAGCGCACCGTCTTGCCCGTCAGATCAGTGGGCAGCGGGTTCTTGTTCCAGGCGATCGGGGTCAGTGTGGTCGGGCTCTCCAGGATGGCGACGGCGATGTCATGACCGTCGAGGATGTTGATCCGGCTGAACAGCGGATCCCAGTGCACTTCCTTGACCTTGAGGCGCGGGCTCGGCTTGCTCGGGTCGGTCAGATCGGGGGCGGTCAGGACGTTAAACTCGGCCTTGGCGCCGACCAGATCTGGGTGGACGCAGTGCGCAGCGGTCAGCACCACAGTTGGCGAGATGATGGTCGCCGTACACAGCGCGCCCGCCATCTTGTCGGGCTCTTTGGCGTAGAGCGCGACGATTGACGGATCGCCGGTGTTGAGCACGCCGCCGATGATGGCGTTTTCGCTCTGTGCCGTGCTGTCCTGGGGTTCCTCGGCGGGAGCGCCGCAGCCAACGGTGGCCGCCACGGCGAAGAGCGACAGCCGAGCCAGAAAGGACAGGTTGCATGACAGGTGCATGGGGACTCCTTTGTTGCGTGGTTTGCGGTGGGTTGCGGTGAGGTTCCGCAGGTCTTGTGAAGTCAGCTTCCGATTGCGGATAGCCGCTGCAGGATGCGAGGTATCGCGCCGCCTCTCCGTCGTCAATTGGTGGGAGTGTCGCTCCCGCCTGGGGCCCCTGCTCCCAGCGCTGGATCGGGTCTGCTCCGCTTCGCGGCCAGGCTGCTGTCTTGGCTCGGCAATCGCGAGCCGCGGCGTGCCGCAGGCGTGATAGTGTGCCGACGTGACTGGGATGACAGATTCTTCTAGCCTGCCGCCCTGGCTGCGCGAGCTCTTGTCAGAGCTAGGTCCGGCGCGCGTGTCGTTGACCGACGAGGACCGCCACGTCTATGCCCGCGATCTGTGGCCGCGCACGACGCTAAATATCGCCGCGGGTCTGCCGCTGCCGGCCCGGCCGCGGGCCGTGGTGTGGCCGGACTCAGCGGCCCAGGTGGCGCAGGTCGTGCGGCTCTGTCAGCGTCACCACATCCCGCTGGTGCCGTACGGCGCCGGCTCTGGGGTGGGCGGCGCCGCCGTCGGGCCGGAGGGCAGCTTGGTGCTCGACACCAAGGCCATGCGGGGCGTTCAGATCGATCGCGCGGCCGGCACCGTCACCTGCGAGCCCGGCGTGCTCGGCTGGCATCTTGAGCAGCAGCTTCAGCGGGCCGGTCTGACGCTCGGCCACTTCCCCTCGTCGATTATGTGCTCGACCGTGGGCGGCTGGGTGGCGACGCGCGGGGCCGGCCAGATGTCGACCAAGTACGGCAAGATCGAAGACATGATCCGTTCGCTGTCGCTGGTCAGCGGCACCGGCGAGCTCCTGCGGGTCGAAAATGGCGACGCCGGCGGACCGGATCTGCTGCAGTGCATGGTCGGCAGCGAAGGGGTGCTAGGCATCCTTACCAGCCTGTGCTTCACGGCGCGCACCAAGCCCGCGGCTCGTCGCCTGCGCGGCTTCGCCTTCCCTTCGGTGGAGGCCGGCTGCAACGCCATCCGTCACCTCATGCAGCGCGGACTGCGGCCGGCGGTGGTGCGACTTTATGACGAGCTGGATACTGTGATCGCTGGCGCCGGTCGCGGCAAAGGTGGCGAGCAGCGCTCGAGCTCACTCGCTTCGCCATCGCTCGCCCGCATCGGCGATCGCATTTTCGCGGCGCTTGGACGCGGCGCGGGTCCCAGCGGTGCACCGTTCGATGTCGAGGAGCTACTGCGCTTTCTCAAGCCCGATGCTGATCGCTTGCGCGGTCGCCTGGAGCAGTGGCTGCTCAAGAGCGCACTCAGCGAGCCGGGATCGCTCCAGCGCTTGATGGACGCAGCGCTGGGACGTCTGGGGGCCGAGTGTCTGCTGATCCTGGGCTTTGAAGGCGATGAGCACATCGTCCAAGCCGAGGACAGCTGCGCCCGCGAAGAGATGAGCCACTGCGGCGGGCGCGACCTGGGACCTGAGCCCGGGCAGCGCTGGCTAGCCCACCGCTACAACGTCAGCTTCAAGATGTCGCGCGTCTTCCGCGCCGGTGCCTTCAGCGACACCATCGAAGTAGCCACCACCTGGGACCGGCTCTTGCCGCTGTATCGAGCGGTGCGCGCCGCCGTCGCTCCGCACGCCTTGATCATGGCCCACTTCAGCCACGCCTATATCGAGGGCTGCTCGATTTACTTTACGATCATGGCTCGGCGTAGTGGCTCGCTGCTGCTGCCGGCCGCTGAGCGCGAAGCGGCTCTGGCCGTGGATCATCAGCGCTACGACACGATCTGGCAGGCGGCGATGACCGCAGCGCTGCGAGTTGGAGCGGCGATTAGCCATCACCATGGCGTGGGTCGGCTGAAGACGCCCTATTTGGCTGACGATCAGCGCGATGGCATGCGCTTGCTCGCTAGCCTGAAGCAGGCCTGCGACCCGGCGCTGATCTGCAATCCGGGCAACCTGCTGCCCGAAAAGCTCACCGGCCTCAGCGACGAACCGCCGCCTGCTGGGAGTGGGGGACTGCCGCAGCTACCGCCCGTCGGTAGCGCGGCCAGCTTTCTATTTGCAGCGCGTGGCGAGCAGCGTCTCGCTGAGATCGAAGCGACGCTGCAGAGCCAAGGCCGCACGCTGGGCTGGCTGCCGCCCTGGACCTATGGCCGCACGCTGGCCGAAGCCCTGCAGCATCCGCGACCCAGCGAAGCGAGCCTCGTCTCGGGGCGGCTGCGCGATCGCGTAGCCCAGCTCGCCGTGTCGCTACCAGATGGCCGTCCGTGCATCGTGCCACCCTCGGTCGCGCCGCGGCGTGCAACCGGACCGGATGTCAGCCAGCTCTTGCTGGGCAGCGGGGGTGAGCTGCCTGGCCTGCGCGTCCATCAGGCGCTGCTGCGCTGTCGGCCCAAGGCGATGGGGGATGGCTGGATCGGGCTGCGCTATTCCGATCCGCAGCAGGTGGCACAGGCGCTGTGCCGAGCCCGCGCTCTGCATGGCTCTACCGCCTTCGACGAGGCCCTGGTCCTCAGCCGTGAGCTCATGGCTCGCATCCCGGGCGCCGAGGGGGTGCTGATGGGCGCGAGCTATGCGCTCTTCTTGTACGCCGCTGGACCCGCCGCGCTGCAGGCCCAGACGCTGGCTGCCCTGCGCGAGACACTGGCTCGCGTACCTCCGCTCGGCGATCTGCCAAGCGCGCTTGGCGCGTCGCTGTGGGGCAGCGGATCAGCCTTGGCCAGCGCACCTGAGCTGCGCGTCGACTGTGCCGTGCAGGACAGTGCCGATGCCTTGGCGGCGGTGCTGCAGTCCACAGCCGGTCCACGTCTGCTCTGCGGTGTCTACCTGCACGGTGTCGCGTTCGTCGGTGGAGGGCTGCCTGAAGCCAGCGGCACCCTCCGAGCCGCAGCGCCGCCACAGGGCAGCGAGGCGTCGGCTAGCGCGCAGCAGCAGCTCTGGCCGCGGCTGTGCTCCGAGCTGAGTCGTGGTGCCCCTCAACCTCTGTCCGCGCTGGACTCCTCCGATGCCTGATCTACAGACCTCGCTTGAGCACTGCACCTATTGTCCCCGCCTGTGCAGCCACACCTGCCCGGTCTCGCTGACCTCGGCGCGCGAAGCGCTGACGCCGCAGGCCAAGATGTCGTTCTATGCCGCGCGCAAGCTCGGCCCCGCGAGCTTTGCCGAGGACACTGGCCGCGCCCCGTCGCCTCGGCGGCCGCTGCCGATCTATGCCTGCACTGGCTGCGGGGCTTGCACCAGCGCCTGCGCTCATCAGGTCGAGCCGGCCCTTGCGCTGATGCAGGCGCGCAGCGATGCCGAGCAGGCCGAGGCGGGGGCCGAGTCTCTGCACGATCTGCCCGAGCGGCATGCGCGTCGTGTACAGCGGACCAGCGCTGCTCTTTCGGCGGCGCCGGCCCTGGCGGAGCGCACCGCGCAGCCCGGCGGCGTGGCCTTCCTGCCCAGCTGCCTGGATCGTGCCACCGGCGAGCAAGAGCCCGGCCCGGTGCGCGAGGCGGCGGCCTTTCTGCGCATCAGCGATCGACTCCGGGTGGCGCGGCCTGACTTTCCCGCCACCGGTCTGGCCGCGCTGCCGGCCTCGTGTGCTGGCTACCCGCTTTACGCCGGTGGCTACATCGCGCCGTTTCGCCTGTACGCCGAGACCTTTGCCCACGCCGTTGAGGAGTATGAGGTCCTGGCGGTCAGCTGCTCGGCCTGCACCTGGCTTCTGCGCACACAGTATGCGGAACACGGGGTGCCGCTGCGGCCGCGCATCCTGCACGTCAGCGAGCTTCTGGCGCCTTATGCCGAAGCGCTGCCCGTCACTCGACCGCTGGCCGCCGTGAACTATCACGATCCCTGCCACCTGGGGCGCAGGCTGGGCTGCTATGAGCCACCACGGCAGCTTCTGCGTCGCATCGCCGGCCGCGTCTGCGAGCTGCCCAACCATGGCGAAGAGGCTCGCTGCTGTGGCGCCGGCGGCCTGCTGCCACTGACCGAGCGCGCGCTGGCCGGGGCCATGGCTCGTGATCGCGTGGGTGAGCTGGCCGACAGCGAGCAGCCGCACGCCCCCCTGGTGAGCGGCTGTCCAGGCTGTCAGCATCACCTGGGCCGCTCTGCTCCCGCCGTCGGTGTCACCGACCTTCTGAGCTTGCTCGACGAAGCCAGCCGCTAGCCCGCACGGCGACGAGATCAGCCGGCGCCACCGCCGCTAAGCCCGCGAGATTTCTTCATTTACCGCATGGCGAAGCTTGGTAGAGTGCGCGCCATGACACCCATTCGTTGCCGCTCCCCATTTAAGAATCTGCTGTTGTGCCTGGCTTCTGTCGTCGGCGTTGCCGGACTGAACCCCTCAGCCAACGCGTTCAAGTGTCCCAACGTCCACATCGTCATGGACCGCTCGGGCTCGATGAGCACCAACATGACGACTTCAACGGGCGGCATGAGCACGCGCTGGGAGATCGCCAAGAACCAGCTTAAGAACCTGCTCACCGTCTACGACGGCCTGTCGCCGGTCGGACTCTCAATCTTTCCGCCGACCTCGGGCATGTGCTCGTCGGATACGCCGGTGCGGCCGGCCTATTTCACCAAGGCCGCGGTGAGCATGGCGCTCGATGCCAGCGGCCCCAGCGGCTCGACGCCATCGGGCTCCGCGATGCGCAACGCGGCGATGCTCAGCGAGCTTCAGGATCCGACGCGCAAGCAATATGTGCTGCTGCTCACCGACGGTGGTCCCGGCTGCGGTGGCGAGCCAGATACGGCGGCCGGTACGACCGGAGAGATCCGCAAAGCGCTGATGCAGAGCCCGCCGATCTACACCTTTGTGGTCGGCATCGGCAACCTGGCGGCTTCCGAGAAGGCAGCGCTGACCATGATGGCTGACGCTGGCGGCAAGCCGGCCGCTACCACCGACAAGTACTATCCCGCCGGGACCGAGGTCGAGCTAGCCAACTCGCTTACCACCATCGCGCTCCTGATCAACAGCGAGAACATGGGCTGCAGCGATGCGGTGCCGGACGGTGGCGGCGGCAGCAGCGACATGTCGATGGGCAGCGAAGACATGTCCGGTCCGCCGCGTGATATGGCCGGTCCGCCGCGCGATATGGCCGGTCCGCCGCGCGATATGGCCGGCCCACCGCGCGACATGGCGACGGGGCCGCTCGATTTTTCGCTGCCGCCGCTCGATTTTTCGCTGCCGTCGCGCGACATGTCTGGCCCGCGTCCAGATGGCGGCTCGGGGGGCGATCCACGGCCCAAGATTGACTGGATTCTGCCCAAGCAGCTGCCGTTTGGCATGGGCGGCCCCGCCGAGGTGACCGGCCGCAACTTCGAGCCGACGATACCGACCTCAGAGTTCTCCTTTGAGCAGGGCGTGACCTCGATTCCGCTGACCGCTGCGCTGCAGGACAGCGCCCTGGCGCGGGTCATCATCCCAGCCAACCTGCCGGTCGGCACCTATACCCTGGTCGTCAAGAATCCCGATGGCTACGTCGATGCCTTGCCCGACGCCTTCAGCGTCACGCCGGCCAAGGCGGGCTGTGCCTGCTCACTGGCGCCGCAGCCGGCCCCGAGCATGGCACCGCTGTCGGTTCTGTTCATGGCGCTGGTGGCTGGGCGCTTGACGCTGCGCCGGCGCCGTCGCGCCCCCTAGACTCAGCGCGGATCTCTGCTTCCTCTCCTGCCGCGCTTCGCTGCCCGCCTGCTCCCTCGCTTCTGTCGCCCGCCCAGCCGCGCCGATTCCCGCCTGCTGCATTGACCGTTGTCGCCGACGGACTGCATACTCAGCGCATGTGGCATCGCTCACTTCTTGCGAGGTCTGGCTCGCTGCTGCACGTCGGCTTGCCGACGGTCGCTATGCAGCTTGGGATGGCGGCGGACAATATGGTCTTGCGCGTCGTGATCAGCGTCACGGCTCTGGTGATGTGCGTCACGGTGCACGAGTTTGGCCATGCCTTCGTCGCGGATCGGCTGGGCGATCCGCTGCCGCGGCGACAGGGACGGGTCACGCTGAACCCGCTGGCCCACATCGATCCGCTGGGCACGCTGCTGTTTCCCGCCCTGATGGCCATGGGGGCCGGCATTCCCTTGGCGTGGGGCAAGCCCGTCGAGTGGACTGGGCATCCGGCCTACCTGACGCGCCGCTTCTCGATGCGCACGATCCGCTTCTTTGTCGCGGTCGCTGGTCCCAGCATGAACCTGCTCTTGGCGCTGCTCTTGTCGGTGGTGGCGCTGATCTGCGGCAAGCTAGGTGCGCTCGGTGCTCTGACGATGTGCGTGCAGCTTATCGCGATGAACTTCGGCCTGCTGTTTTTCAACCTGCTGCCGATTCCGCCGCTCGACGGGCGCGTGTTCTTGGAATACCTACCCGACTCGCTATCGGTGGTGCGCGAGACGCTGTTTCGCTATGGCTCGCTGATCTTTTTGGCCCTGCTGTTGCTTGGCGGGGCCGGCGGGTTCAGCCCGCTTGGCGTGATCATGGCGCCGTTTAACTGGCTGTCGGCGCAGTACATCGCCGGCCTGCTCTCGCTGATTCGCTAGGAGCGCAAGCAAGCAACAGGCCGGTCAGTAGGTTGGGGGAAGTGAGCGGGGGAGGAGAGCGGGCGCGGGCTTACGCGTTCTTGTTGTGGTGAACGCTGTGCTCGGCCGGCGTCGGGTAGCCAGCCTTGGTGAACTCGTCGGCGATGGCCTGGGTCATGGCGAAGTAGACATCCCACCAGTTCTTGTCATGGGTGTACGTGCGGACCAAGAGCACGGTGCCTGCCATGTTGAACTTGTCGATCTCGACCTGCGGCCCTGGATTCGTAAGGACATTGGGAATCTGCGCCAGGCGGGCCTTGAGGCGGGCGATGGCGTCGAGCGGGTTTACACCATGCGCTAGCTGGGCCGCCATATCGACGCGGCGATTGGGGTTGGCCGAGAAGTTGATGATGTTGTCCGAGAACAGCTTGTTGTTGGCGACGTAGACGCGAATGCCATCGTCGGTGTTGATGGCGGTCACGAACAGACCTAGCTCCTGCACCGTGCCGACCACGCCAGCCGCGCTGATGCGATCGCCGACCTTAAATGGAGCAAAGATGACTAGGAAGGCACCGGCTGCGAAGTGGGCCAGCAGGCCCGACCAGGCCATGCCGATCGCCACGCCGGCCGCCGCCAGCACGCCAGCGAAGGTCGTCGTCTCGACGCCAAACACGCCGAGCAGAGCGATCATGAGCAGGATCTGCAGCAGCACGCCGAGTGCCGAGTCGAGGTAGCGGATCAGCGTAGCGTCGAGGTGGCGAGTCTCACTGGCGCGACGCACGCCGCTGCGGATACCACCAATGATGATGCGGCCGACGATCCATAGCAGGATGGCGCCGATAATCTTGGCGCCCACCGTGAGGATCCAGGGGCCGAGAGCGTTAGTCATGTTGTGGAAGAACTGCTGGATCTGTTCTGGGGACATTGAGGATCTCCCTACTGTGATTGTGTGCGGCTGTGAGTGTCGCCCAGAACCTTGGGCGCTGTCTATAAGGCCGCGCCGAGCGCCTTTTGGGGCCAGAGAGCCTAGTTGAGCAGGCTGTCCTTTGTGCCGCCCGGCGGCGCGAGCTCAGCCGCGTAGCGGCGACGGATGGCGAGTGCATCTCCCGGGCGGCCCAGCTGCTCCAGAGCCACGGCGGCATTCTCGCTGCATTCCAGAGTCGTCCGATGCTGACGACCGAGCTCCCGCTCGGCGATGTCCAAGGCGCGCTGCGCTAGCTGGTGGGCGCGCTCGAACTCCTGCCGACCAAAGTGGATGCTACCCAGTCCCAGCAGCACCGGCAGCAGGTTCAGTGGGGCATGGCCCTGGGTTCGTTCGAGGTGGCTAAGGGCGCGCAGATACAGCGCTTGCGCCTCGTCGAGCTGGCCGGCGCTGCGGCGCATATGCGCCAGCATCACCAAGCGCAGCGCGTACTCAGGATGCTGCTCGCCCAGTGACTTTTGCCGGATGGAAAGCGCACGCTCACCCAGTGGCACCGCAGCCTCAGCCGTCCCGGCCCGGCGCTGCAGATCGATGAGCTCGTCAAGCGCATCGACGAGGCTGGGATGCTCGGGACCACACATCCGCTCCCGCAGCGCAAGCACACGTCGCTGCAGCTCTTCCGCCTCGTAGTAGCGCCCCTCGGCCTTGAGGAGCTGATACAGACGAGAAAGATGTGGGATGAGCTGCGGATGCTCGCTGCCCACGACCTCCTCCCGCATCGCCAGCGCGCGGCGCAGCAGCGGCTCGGCTTCGCTGTGGCGGCCACTTATCTGATAGAGCTCGGCCAGCATGCCAGTCAGCTGCGCGACCTCGGCGTGCTGCGGCCCGCTGACTTTTTTCTGAATCGTCAAGGCGCGCAAGAGCGGCGCTTCCGCCTCGGCAAAGCGCGCCGCTTCGCCCAGGACTTCCGACTCCTTGATAAGCAGCGGCGACAGCACCGCGGCTTCGGGGCCAGTGGCTTTTTCGGCCAGCGTCAGGGCGGCCCGCACCTGAGCCAGCGCTGGCTCGGTCTGACCGCGCAGGCGATAGAAGTCGCTGAGCTCCAGGCGACAGGCCAGCGCCGCCGGATGGGCCTCGCCTTGCAGCTGTTCGATCTGCGGCAGCGCCGCCAGCAGCAGGGCTTCCGCTTCGTCGAGCCGGCCCTGCGCGATCAGCCCGCGGGCCCGCGGTAGCTGGGCCGGGCGCCGCAGCGCCTCGGTCGCCTCCGTCGCGGTGCATGCCCACAGCTCGGCAAACAGCGACTCGGCCTCGATATGGCGGCCCTGCTCAGCCAGCAGGCGAGCCAGGTCCAGCCGGCGCATGGCGCGCTCTTCGACCGGGCGCGGCACAGCATCGGCCAGCTCGACTCCCCGCCGTCGCAGCTCGCTCAGCTCGCGCGGGTGCTCACTGCGACTGAGCAGCGAGGCCAGGCTGTCGAAGTACTGGATTAGCTCGCCGGGGTACTGCGCGAAGGCCTCCTGCGCGACCGGCAGCGCGCGACGCAGCAGGGCCTCGGCAGCGCTCACCTCACCCGCCTCCGCCTTGAGGGCGGCAAGCTGCAAGAGCAACTTGGCGGTGCTCTCCGCATCGGCCGCAGCCTCGCTGGCTTTGAGGCGTGCGCCCAGCTCCGCCTCGCGGTCCTTGGGGCTGGCTGCGAGCTCTGGCTTCTGCTGTCGCAGTTGATAGTGAGCAGCCCAGATAACCAGCCCAAGAACCAGAAACGCCGTGTATTCCATCGTTCGTTCCTTCTCGCACGGACCCGGCGATCTTGCTGCCTTGCCGGCGGCTTGGCTTGCTGATTTCTGCCGGCCGACCCTCGCCGAATGGTGCTAGTGCGAAACTGGCAGAAATTGTACAACCCGCCGGATGACGACCTCATCCACTCGCAGACGGACTTGGGCCGCGACCGGGCGGCGTGTAATCGGTCGTTGGTTTTTGACCTCCGGCGCGCTCTTGGCTGCGCTCAGTGCTGTGCCCGCCTGTTCGAGCGGCGGCTACAACAACGGCAAGCCCGACGGGTCGAGCAAGCCGCGCAACGGCCAGGGACAGGACCTTTCGATGGAAGATCCCGAGCCCTATGACTTCTCGCTGCCCGCTGACCTGGCGAGCCGCGTGGATCTGGCAGGTGGGCGGGATCTGGCGGCGCCGAGCGATCTAGCCAGTCCTGCCGACATGGCCGGCCCGAGCGGGCCCATCACCGGCGGACCATGCCTGGGCTCGGCGGCTGGGGCGACAGCGTTTCGCGTCGGCTGGTACGATAGCGGCGGTCGCGCCACGGTGCGCTATGACGTCCACGGCCTGCCCGACAAGTCGCGCTGGAAGATCATCGTCGCCGGCTACACCACCAGCTTCACGCCGCAGTGGGTCGATCCCTTCCTCGGCCCGGGCGGCCTGGGGCTCGACTCCAGCGACTTCATCGATGTCGAGCTGAGCACCGTCGGCCTGTCCAGCATAAGTAATGTCACGATATCGATTTACGGGCGCTCGTATTCCACCGGATCGAGCGGCAGCTTCAACTGGCGGACCTTCAGCGGCGACGGCTCGACGCCCCTCAACTCGGTCAGCAACGTCACGCCGTATCGCTGGTATCCCGGCGACGCTACGACCGAGGTTCGCGCCGGGGACGCAGGGCTCCTGATCCGCGTCAAGGCCGGCGGTAACTCCAACTCGCTCGTCGTCAATCGCCTTGAGATCTGCATGGTCGCCAGCTAGGCCGCGACCCCGCTTCGCCCCCGCTCAGGGGCACTTGCCGATGCGCACCACCTCGCGCGCCTTGACCTCGATCTGCTCGAACTTGCTGTCGACCTTGATGCTGTGGCTTCCCGGCCGCAGCCAGATCGTGTCCTCGGAGCAGGAGCGCTTGCCGCGCTTGGGAACGACGACCTGGCCGAGCTTCGGGGACAGCCGGGCCACCGCTTCCTGAGCCGCCGACTTCAGATCCGCGCGGCCGCGCACCTGACCGGACAGCGAGAGCAGGCGCTGGTACTCGGTCATCGCCTCGGGCCACTCACGTGCCTGCTCGTGGATCTGGCCCAGGCGGTAATACAGCTCGAAGGTCAGGCTGGCGCAGACGGTGGCCCGCGTCCCCTCGCGACTGCACAGGCTGGTCGCCTTTTCGAGCTGGCGCTGCGCCTTCTTGAAGTCGTTCTTGGCAAAGGACTCCAGTCCAGCTCGGGCTAGCTGCTCGACCTGCGAGCTGGGAATCTTTAGCCGCACGGTCTGGCCGGCAGCGATGACGACGGGGCGCTCGCCACTGACGAAGTTGACGGTGTGTGGGCCGGCATCGAGCGCGATGGGGCGATCGGACACCGCTTGCCAGGGCCGCTTATCGACGGCGAACTGCACGCCAGCCGGGCCTTCGACAACCAGCAGGCCCTGGCCGCTACCGCTTGGCGCTGGGCTGGTCTCTGCACCGGCGGCGCCCGCATCGGGGGTGGCGCTGGGCTGGCCGGGCTCGGGAGGCGACGGCGCGGCCGGATCGCTGGCGCTGGCTGGGCGGCTGGGCGATGGCTCGGGCAGCTGTGACAGGCGCGCGACCAAGGCCGCAGCACGGGCGTGCACCGTCGCGTCGCGATCCGCAGCCAGGCGCTTGGCGATAGGTAGTAGCAGCCGCGCACTGGCCGGATCCGCGTCTGCGAGCTCGCTGGTCGCTTCGACCACCATGCGGCGGACCAGGGGATCGCGATCGCGCAGCGCCTGCAAGAGCAGCGGCCGAGCTTGGGCCGACGGCAGGCTGCCCAACAGCGACACCACCTCGATGCGCTTGGCCGCATCGCCTTCGCGCAAGAGCTTCTGAATCAGCCCCGCCGCGTCGAGTCCACCCTCCGCGGTGGTCAGTCGGCTAAGCAGGGCGGCGGCAGTCACCGCATCGGCG
This sequence comes from uncultured Myxococcales bacterium, assembly GCA_964628555.1. Classification (GTDB taxonomy): domain Bacteria; phylum Myxococcota_A; class Polyangia; order Palsa-1104; family JAEUJZ01; genus JAEUJZ01. The sequence continues at coordinate 42,470 of CAZVMD010000008.1, forward strand.
CCGTCACCCTCCGCTGCGCTACGCAGGACGGGGATCGCCCTTCGATCGCCGCGCTCGGCCAAGCGTCGGGCCGCCGCAGCTCGCACCTCGGGGGAGGTATCGCTGAGCAGCGCTGACAGCTCATCTGGGCTCAGCACTGTCGGCGGCAGCTGATCCAGGGCCCAGCGACGCAGCTCGGGATCGGTCGCGCCCAGGTACTCGCGCAGGCGCTGGCGCTGCGTCTCATCGCCGAGCCGCAGGAGGAGGCCCGCCGCACGCGCCCGCTCTTGTGGGCTGCCGGTCTCAAGCAGCGGTGACAGCACATCGCGGAGCGCTGGGCGCAGCTTCTCCGCGGCCGCGGAGGACGGGCCAGCCGTCTCGCTCAGGCGCTGCAGGGCGCGCAGGGCTTCGATGCGCACGCTCTTTTCGGGATCGCGCAGGGCATCGCGCAGCAGCGCCGTCGTGCGGCTATCCAGCTGCTTGGCCAGGGCCGCAACCACGCTGCGCCGCACGCGGGCATCGCTGTCGTGCAGCAGCCCAGACAGCAGCGACACCGCGCCCGCCCCGAGGTTGTTGCCGAGGATCTCGGCGGCGGACTGGCGCAGCTGGGCATCACTGTCGCCCAGCGCCGACTGGGCCCAGGCCAGGCTCTGCGCCGACAGCAGGCCGGGATCGCGGCTGGCAATCTGCACAATCGCGCGCGCGGCAGCATGAGCCAGCGTCGGCTCGTCGGCCCGGCTCAAGAGCTCGGCCAGCCGCGGGGCATCCTGGCCTTCGCCGATGCTCGCCAAGCCCTCAGCCGAAAGCTTGCGCGCCGCGGGCTGCGCTTCACGATTGCCGACCAGCTCACGGAACAGCGGCAGGCCGTCGCCTTCGTCCAGCTGCGCCAGCGCGTGAGCTGACAGCAGCTGCTCGCGTCCGCGCTTGCGCAACAGCTCGCGCAGGAAGCGCAGACCTTCCGGATCGCCGGTCTGTGCCAGCTTGGCCGCCGCAGCCAGGCGGGCTTCAATCGGGCCAGTCTCGGTCAGCTGGCTCTGCAGGCGGCTCTGAGCAGCGCTGTCACCGGCTCGGCTTAGGCACCCCAGGATGCTGAGGCGAGTCGCCTCTGGCAGGCCGGTCCGTCCGGCATAGCTGCGCAGGACCCGCTGCGCATCCTGCGGCCCCCCTTCGCAGAACAGCAGCGCGACGCGAAACTGCGTCTCCTGCTCGTTGGTATCAAGCATCTGCTCCAGAAAGCGCTGGCCGCGCGGATCACCCAGCTGGCGCAGCGCTGCGGCGGCCGCCACCAGCACCTGTGGTCCCTCGCCAGCTTGCCCGCCCGGCTTATCCAGAAGCGCGCTCAGCGCGAAAATCGCGCGACGGTCACCCAGCTCGCCCAGCGCCGCGGCGGCCTGCGCGCGCAGCATCGGCTCGGGCTGGCGCAGGGCCTGCTCTAGCTCGGGCCGCAGCGCTTCATCGCGGCTGAGGCCCAGGCCGAGCAGGGCCGAGCTGCGCAGCTCCGGCGGTCCCTCCTTCAGATCGTGCCGCAGCACCTTCAGCGCGGCCTCGCGCAGCGCTGCCAGCTCGCGTGAGCTCAGGCCACTGCCGCTACCTCCGCCGCGCAGCAGCCGATAGCCGAGGAACAGCGAGCCTCCCAAGAGCAGCAGCGACAGCCCCAGCCAGACCGGCCAGGGCAGACGCAGCCCGGCGGGGGTGTAGCGTGCCATGCCATCGACGGACAGCCGCGGGCGCTGGCCGCGCGCTTTGAGCAGCTGATCGAGCTCGCGCTGCAGCTCAGCTTCGACTTCGCGCATCGAGCGCAGGCGGCCCGGTGGCTCTTTCGCCACCAGGCGCAGCACCAGGGCCTGCAGCGACTTGCTGATGCCGGCCTTGGGGTACTTCTTGCGCAGCTCGGGCGGCGGCACCGTCATGTGCTTGGCCATCAGCGCCATCGTCGAGGGAGCGTCGAACATCGGCTCGCCGGCCAGCATCTCGAACAGCATGCAGCCCAGCGCGTACTGATCGACGCGTACGTCGAGCTTGTCACCGGTAATCTGCTCTGGGGCCATGTAGCCCGGCGTGCCCATCACCGTGCCCGACTGGGTGAAGCCATCGGGGGCCTTGCCAGCGCCAGGGCTGCTGGCCTTGATCGGAGCAGTCGGCACGCTGTGCAGGCCGCCTCCGGCCTCTCGCTTGCCGCTGTCCGGGGTGTCGCCGCGCCGCGTCACTTTGGCGATGCCGAAGTCGACGATCTTGACGAAGTCCGAGGAGCCGTCCTGTTCGAGCAGGAAGACGTTGTCGGGCTTCATATCGCGGTGGATGATTCCTTTTTCATGCACCGCCTGCAGGCCGCGGGCGATCTGGAGCGCGATGTTGCAGGCCCGCAGCGGCTCGATCGGCCCCTTGCGCAGCTCAGCGGCCAGCGTCCGCCCGGCCAGAAACTCCATCTCCAGGAAGGCGCGCCCGTCATCGAGTACGCCAAAGTCGGCGATGTAGACGGTGTTCGGGTGGCGAATCTTAGAGGCCAGCCGAGCCTCGGACAGGAAGCGCTCCTGCGCCTCGCTCTCCTCGGGCCGCAGCAGCACCTTAAGCGCCACTGCGGTGTCCAGCGTCAGGTGGCGGGCCTTATACACCACCCCCATGCCACCCTGACTCAGGCGCTCCAGCACCTGATACTTCTTGTTGAGGATGGCGCCTACGATGTCGCCTGACTCGGGGGGGGCTACAGGTTCTTGGGCCATACAGGTGCCAGCCTCGCCATCGTACGATATTTCGACGTCGCTGCGCGCACTTGCTGCAGGGATTTGGCGGCTTGGCGAGCGGCCGAACATCCCGTTTTGATGAGCGTTCTGCTGGGCATACCGGGGAGAGTGCTGTGATAAGCTTGGCCTTGGCCGGCGAATGCCTACCTCATCGCGTGGATTCCTACAGACCGTCCTTTGCTGGGGCGCGTGCCTTTGGGTTTGCTTGGGCGTGGGCTGGCAGACAGAGAGCGCTGACCCATGGCTCCGCAGCGCTGCGACTGGGCTCGCTCTGAGCGACGCACACGCTCTGCCGCGTAAGGGGTCGGCGCGCGGCGGGGGCAGAGCGCCCAGCGCCCCTGCCAAGAGCAGCCTGGAGCGCGGCATCGCGGCGCTTGGCGACGGGGATCTGGCCGTCGCGACCCGCCTGCTCACCGAGGCCTTTCGCCAGTCTCCTCGGCCCGAGGTGCTGTATCACCTGGGGCGGGTGGCCAGCGCGCAGGGCCAGACGCTCATCGCCTACGATTTGTTCCGTCGCTATCTGGCCGATCCCAGCCGCGAGCCCGATGAGGCGGCGGCTCAGCTCGCCGAAAAGGCCATCGCCAGCCCCCCGCCAGCAAGTGGCAGCATCGCCATTCAGTCAGATCCCGGCGCCCTGGTCTTGGTCGACGATCGCATCGTCGGTACGCTGCCGCTGCCGCTGCCGGTTCTGCTGTCGGCGGGGGCGCACACCGTCGTTCTGGAATTCCCTGGCAAGCGCTTTGAGGCGCCGGTGCAGGTACAGGCCTCGCGGGTCAGCGAGCTCCGCATCAGTCGGGGCTCTGGCGCGGTGCTGATCAGCGTGCTACCGGCGATTCTCTTGGCGAGTCAGCAGCCGCAGCTGTCACCGGAGACCGGCCGGCGGCTGACCGATGCGCTGGAGCAGGCGGCGCGCGTCGAGCAGCACACGCTGCTGGGTCTAGACACCCTGCTGCCCCAGCCCGCCGAGCGCGACACCTGCCAGCAGACGCTGCGCTGCGTGCTTGAGCTGGCGCGCAAGAACAAGCTGAGCTGGGTGCTGCAGCAGCGCATCACGGCCGTCGCGCCGACACCCGCGGCGGGCGCTGCCCAGAGTCCACTGTGGAATGTCTCCCTGCGTCTCCTGCACGTCGATGTCGTCGAGCCAGCGGCGGCCAGCGAGCTGTCTTGTTCCAGCGCCAAGCTAGATGCCGCACTGGCGACGGTGAAGGAGGGGCTGGGCAAGCTCTTGAGCGCTGGCCTCAGCCGTCCGCGCGGCACCCTGCGGATAAGCGCCAACCCAGCGTCGGCCAAGCTGCGCCTGGGGGGCGGCGAGCCGCTGCCGCTGCCACACGAGTCGGTGCAGTGGGCCGGCAGCTATGACCTGGTGGTGACCCAGCCTGGCTTCCGGCCACACCGGGAGAGCCTCACCCTGCGCGAGGAGACCCCGGCCGAGCTACGCGTCGAGCTCCAGCCGGAAGTGACCGCCCTCCCACCGGTGACCGTCCCACCAGCCCAGCCCTCCGAGCGCGCGCCGCGCCCCGCGCTGCGTCTGGCTCTCGGTGGAGTGATGGTGGGTCTGGGAGTTGGCATGGCCATCGTCGGCGGCCTAGGCCTGCTTAAGAACGGGCAGTGCTCCAGCGAGCCCGAGATCGACGGGGGCACCTGCGAGCTTCGCTACAAGACCTCGGCGCAGGGAAGCTTCGCGCTGGGCAGTGGCGTGCTCTTGCTCGGCTCTGGGGTGCTGCTTATGGCGCTGCCTGGGCCGCGGCGGCCGGCGACGCCTCGCTAGTCTTATTCGACCCAGCTGGGTCTCACACACTTGGCTGCTGTGCGACGGCGATCCGCCCGGGCAGCGGCTGCGTCCGATATGCTGCAAGAGGGGGGAGAGGTCATGCACAAAGGCTCGGCTCTCATCGCGCTGCTCTGGGCTTCCTGCTCGTTTTTTACCGAAAACAATCCCGACTACTGCGTCGATGACACGCAGTGCACCGCGCCCGCCGTGTGCAGCCTGCCCAAGCACAGCTGCGAGGTCCCGGTCGCGCGTCCCGATGACCCAGCGATCACCTCGGTGTCCCCGGCGGCGGCGGCGCGAGACGTCGAGATCGAGGTCACGATCAAGGGGCGCAACCTGCTCAACGTGACGCAGGTCCTGTTCGCCGGGAAGGCCGGCAAGAACCTGAGGGTGGAATCGGACAGTCAGCTCAAGATCATCGCTCCGCTTGGCCCTGGGCTGTGCGGCTTGACCACCGTGACACTCAAGACCAGCGACCAGCGCTCGGTTTCCGATAGCAAGCACTTCCGCTATCGCGCCAGCAACGTCCAGCTATCGGTGGCGGCGGGCGGCAGCGTCAGCTCGCTGGGGACACGCAATCCCGGTTCCCTCCTGAGCTACCGCATCGACGGAACCGATTTGGATGATTTGTTGATTGGGGAGTTGGCGCCTGGCAAGCAGTTCTCGTATGTGACCGTGAGCGGCAGCGGCCGAGTGCAGAGGGAAAACGTGATGTTTGGTGGGGCCACAAATCAAATTGAAATCAAGAAAATGCTGCATACCACCATCCTGCCAGGTAGCACGCCGACGCTGCTGGTCGGGAACCTGGCAGATCGGATCGTTTCTTTTCCTTCCGGGTCGAATGGTCCTCCCATCTATACTGTTGCCAGCGATCCCGAGCAGCCGGCGGCGTCGCAGCACGTCGATTTTGGCGTCGCCGATATCAACAAAGATGACAAAATGGAGCTGCTGGTCTTGCAGTCTGGGCCAGCTAGTACGTCGATAAGGACCTATCATCCCGACGCCAATGGCTCGTATACCGCATCGACCCCCGGCTCCTCGCTTTCTGTCGGCGAGAGCTCTCATATGGCAATCGCGGATCTGAATGGCGATAAATACCCCGATATTGTGCTGACTAACAAGACCAGCGGCGGAATTAGTGTATTGATGAATGATAAGGCGGGGATGTTCTCTAATGTTGATTTCTATACTACCCAGAGCACGAACAATAATATAGTAATTGCCGATATGGATCTTGATGGATTAATGGATATCGTGGTCTTTGGGATGGCAACAACCACAAACCCTGCCATGTCTGTGTTTTACAATACAACGGTAGGAGGGTTTGAGATTGTTAATCATGATACGGTTGTGGGGTCTGCAAATCAGGCGGTCGTCGCGGACTTCGATTGTGATGAATTACCTGATTTGATTGTTTATGATGGCACCCGCCTTCGCTTCTTTGCCAATACCGGGCGAGGCTCACAGCTTGGCCCGTCGGGCGAGCTGGACAACATCAATAATCTCACGGCGATGACCGCCGGGCGGTTTACCAACGATCAGCAGAACGACTTGGCCGTGGTGCAGTCGGCGTGCAGCGATTTTGCTGGGGTTAGCTGCCTGCGATTTCTCGCCAATGCCTCGAACTAACTTGCGCTGCCTGGGGCCGGCGCGGGTCGCGATCTGGGACGCTGCCCCGCTGCCGACGCTTCGTGGGATCATAAGTCCGAGGGATCCGCACATGCGGAGAGGAGTACCTGCCATGCCAGCTCCCATTTTTTCGATTCGCTTAGCTTGGCTGTTGAGTCTGCCGCTTATGGGCCTGCTAGCCGCGGGCTGCAACAGCGTCTTGGTCAACGGCGTTGACCCCAACGCCGACGCCGGTACAGGAGGTGGGGGCGATCCGCCACCGCCGCAGATTCCCGGCTGCATCGGCTCCTGCGTGGTGAACTACAGCTGTCCTTCGGCGATGGGGCCGACGACGCTTAGCGGGGTGGTGAACATCCCGGCCGGCAACCTGCCAATCAACAACGCGCAGGTCTACATCCCCGTCGGACCGACCATGCCCGGGCCGCCCAAGCCACCGGTCTCGTGCGACTCGTGCATCACGCAGCCGAGCCCGTTTGCGACCACCACCGACGTCAACGGCCGCTTCGTGCTCAAGGATGTGCCCTCGGGACAGAACATCCCGCTCATCGTTCAGGTCGGCAAGTGGCGCCGCACCCTGATCCTGCCCAGCGTCACCGACTGCACCACGACCAACCTGACGGCCGACGAGACACGGCTGCCGCGCAACCAGACAGAGGGCTACATCCCCAAGATCGCGCTGACCACCGGCGCGCTGGATGCCATGGAGTGCCTGCTGCGCAAGGACAAGCTGGGCCTCGACGACAGCGAGTTCACCAACGAGTCGGGCAGCGGCCGCGTCAACCTCTACGCCGGCGTCACTGGCTCGGATCGCTACGCCAGCGGCACGCAGTTTGCTGCCGCCAATCCGTGGTGGGACACGCCCGCCAACTGGCAGAAGTACGACATCGTCATGCTGTCCTGCGAGGGCTATTCCTCGTCGCACGACCTGACGAAAAAGAGCGTTGCGGCGCGCCAGGCGATGCAGACCTATCTCAACCTCGGCGGGCGCGTCTTCGCTTCGCACTGGCACGGCGTGTGGCTGCAGAACTCCGTGGCGCAGGGCAGCGAGCCGCCGCTAAGCGTGGTCGGCACCTTCCTCAACCCCGCCGACTACGGTGGCAACACCGGCTACAGCAACGACGCAGCCGGCGATGAGGGCACGATCAACACCGGCTTTGCCCGCGGCCAGGCGCTGCAGACCTGGCTGGCCAATAACGGTGCGCTCAACGCCAACCAGACCCTGCCGATCCGCGGCGTGCGCGTCTCGCTGATGAAGAACAACACCAACGTCGGCCCGACGGCCATGAACCCCAATCCCGCTTACGGGCAGAGCTGGATCCGTCTGACCAAGAACAACGGCACGCTCAACACCAACCTGTTCCCGGCTCAGCCCTCGCAGTACTACAGCTTCTACACGCCGCTCAGCCAGCCCCCGTCTCTGCAGTGCGGCCAGATGGTGTGGACGGACCTGCACGTCGCGGGCGGCACCGGCGATGCCTCGGGGGCAGGCACCACGCTGGCTTTCCCCAAGGGCTGTACCTCCAAGGGCCTGAGCCCGCAGGAAAAGGCCCTCATCTTCCTGCTCTTCGATCTGACAAGCTGCATCCAGCCGCAAAGTGGCTAGCTCGGAAATCGCGGCTCCGCCTCCCTCTACGCCACGCGCTGAGAGTTATGCCCGATCCTGTCGGTTGAGCAGATCTCGTCGGCGCCTTCTCCAGCGGGCCGCCGCCGCGTGGGCTTTCGTTTCCCGGGATCGGTGCGTTTGCTCACTAGCTCGTTCGGCAGCGCTGCCTCGTCCTTGTTCCCCGACAGAGCAGTAATGGGCTCTCTGGCCGCCAGCCGAGCAGGAGCACTTCGGGCTGGGCAGCTGTGACCCGGCCGTCGAGGTCGTGACCGTCCGGCCCCGTCGAGCGTGGTACGATCGCGCAGCCACTAGATTCCTATTTCTTCGTGTCCGTAGGGGGAGGAGGCGACCATGAAGCGTCAGATCGGTCTGGTGTTGTTGTGGCTTGGGGCGGCCGCCGTACACTGCTCCAGCAGCGGGTCGAGTGTCGCTGATCTGGGCCCCGACCCCGACCCTGCGGCAGACCTGGCGCCGCCGCCAGATGCCGCGCTGGCTCCAGATCTGTTGCCGCCTCCACCGACCACACTCACGCTTGTCGCCGGCGGCCATGGCGGAAACGGCACGGCCGACGACAGCGGATCGCTGGCCCGCTTCGATACTCCGTACAGCGCGGTAGCCGATGGCGCAGGCAACGTCTACGTCGCTGATGCCTTCAACCATACGGTCCGCAAGATCGTCCTCGCCAGCGGAGTCGTGACCACTGTGGCGGGCCTGCCTGGCAGCCGGGGCGCGGTCGATGGTGTGGGCAGCGCCGCCCGCTTCTACAACCCGCAGGGGCTGGCGCTCGACGGCAACGGCAACCTGCTGGTCGCCGACACCAACAACCGGGCGATTCGCAAGATCGCGCTTTTGACTGCGGCCGTCACCACCTTCGCTGGCGCACTGGGCGTCCAAGGCAGCAGCGATGGCACGGGCGGAGCCGCGCGCTTCAACGGTCCGCAGGGAATGGCCATGGATGCCGCCGGCAACCTGTATGTCTGCGACATCTACAGCCACACGATTCGCAAGCTTGTCGTCGCCACCGCCGCGGTCTCGACGCTGGCGGGGACGGCCAGCTTCTTTGGCAGCAGCGATGGCACGGGTGCGGCCGCACGCTTCAACACCCCGACCGGCCTGGCCTTTGATGGGACGGCGAGCCTGCTTGTCGCCGATAACGGCAATCACACCGTGCGCAAGATCGCGCTCGCCAGCGGCGCAGTGACCACCTTGGCTGGCCTGGCCGGAGTAAGCGGCAGCGTCGATGGCACCGGCAGCGCGGCGCGGTTCTCTGCCCCCTTTGGGCTCGCCGCCGACGGGGCTGGCAATGTCGTGGTCAGCGACAGCGGCAACTCCACGCTGCGCAGCGTCGTCATCAGCAGCGGCGTGGTCACGACGCTGGCCGGGTCTGCGGGGCTCAGCGGAGCGGCTGATGGCACCGCCAGCAGTGCACGCTTTCTCAGTCCCTTCGGAGTCTCGGCTGCGGCGGCCGGCACGCTGCTGGTGACTGACAGCGGCAACCACACAGTTCGTCAGATCGTCGCGGCCACCGCGGCTGTGACGACCATCGCGGGGGCCGCCCGCCAGTCCGGCAGCGCCGATGGCAGTGGCCCGGCGGCTCGCTTCCTCAATGCGCACGGGCTGGCCGCCGATGGGGTCGGCAACCTGTGGATCGCCGACACCGACAACTCCACCGTGCGTCAAGTTGTGGCGGCGACGGGGGCCGTGACGACGCTGGCCGGCACCGCTCGTGCGACCGGGGGCGGCGATGGCAGCGGCGGCGCGGCTCGCTTCAACTATCCGGCTGGCATTGCCGCGGACTCGGCCGGGAACCTGTTTGTCGCTGATACCTTCAACCACACGATTCGCAAGATCGTGGTCGCCACGGGCGCCGTCACCACCTTGGCTGGCACGGCCGCGATGGGCGGTAGCGGCGATGGCTTAGGCGCCAGCGCTCGCTTCGTGCTGCCCTATGGCCTGGCCGTCGATGGGGCAGGCAGCGTCTTTGTCGCCGACACCGGCAATCACACCATTCGCAAGATCGTGGTCAGCACCGGCCGGGTCAGCACGCTAGCCGGCCTGGCGGGGGCGGCGGGCAGCAGCGATGGCAGCGGGGCCGCTGCGCTGTTCAACAATCCCTACGGCGTCGCTGCCGACGCTGCCGGCAACGTCTACGTCGCCGATACCATCAACCACATCATTCGCAAGATCGTCGTCAGCAGCGCCACCGTCACCACGCTGGCCGGGGCCGCTGGCATCGCCGGCTTTGCCGATGGCGTGGGCAGTGCTGCGCGCTTCAACGGCCCTAGCAAGCTAGCCGCCGATGGCCAGGGGAGCCTCTATGTGGCCGACTGGAGCAACGCCGCGATTCGCAAGATCGACCTCGCCAGTGGGGCCGTGACCACCGTGGTTGGCGTCGGCCAACAGGTCGGTGTGAAGCCTGGGCCGCTGCCCGGCCGCTTGAACCAGCCGGCTGGCGTCGCTCTCTCGCCGGCGGGCAAGCTCTTCATCCTCGACCGCGGTGAAAACTGCGTCCTCTCCGTGATGTAAGACCGGCGGGCGCTACCTGCCGCCCACAGCCTGGCCTCCCTCGCGAGTCACGGCAAGCTACTCTGCGCTGGGGGCAGCCGGCCGGGGGCCAGTAGGGCCTTGGCTGGGTTGGCTCCGCGCGCTGTCCCCGCCCCGCCCGGCCAGCGCTCAGTCTGCTGCGACGCTGCGGGGAGCTCGCAGGGGCAGCAGCCGGTCCACGCCGATGCGCAGAAAACGATCCAGCGATTCGCCGCTGCGTGTCACCTTCATCGTCAGCAGCGCGCCCTCCCAGCCATCGATCAAGAAGGCGGCAAGTTCGTTCAGATCGGCGTCACGCGCTAGCTGTCCCTGCCCCTGCGCCTCGCGCAGGCAGTCGACCAGGCGGTGCCGCCAGCGGGCAAAGATCGTCGCCAGCGCCGCACGGGCCTTGCTCCCTCGATCGGGAAGCTCTTGGCTGAGCAGGCCGAGCAGGCAGCCACCGCTCCACTTGCGATCGCGAAAGTGATCGCGCAGCGCCGCGAAATAGGCGCGAATCCGCGCAAGCGGCGGCTGGCTCTCGTCAGTCAGGATGCGATCGAGCAGCGGCAGGTGCTGCTCGTAATAGAACTGGGCGGTGGCGATGGCGAAGTCGAGCTTGTCCGCGAAGTGGTGATAAAACGACCCGCGCGGCACGCCGGCCCGGGCCAGGATGGCGTTGGTGCCGACGAAGTCGTAGCCCCCGGCCAGGAATAGCTCGACGCCGGCCCGCAGGAGCGCCTCACGTGTGTCGCGGCGAGCGGTCATGGTGCGCAGCCTAGTGCGTCCGGTCGAAGTTGCAAAGGCGAAGCCAGCCAGCGCCTATGCCTCACCGATTAGACTGATCGGTCGGCAGGCGGCAATGTAGCGAGCAGATGAGCCACCAGAAGATCGCAGGCCTGGGCGACCAAGGCAGGATCGTCATAGAAATCGACCTGGCCCTGCGAGGGCAGCCAGTGCAGCTGCTTGGGGCCGGTCAGCGCCGCAAAGAAGCGCCGCGCCCAGGCCGGTGACAGCGCTGTCTCAGAGTGAATCATCACCATCGGCACCTGCAGGCGTCCCGCCGCTGGCTGAACATCGAAGGTGAGGAAGTGCTCGCGCGACATCACGGCAAAGGCGTTCTTATAGTTCGGGTGGGCGGCGCGCCGGGCGTAGTAGTCAAAGGTCTCGGCCAAGGTCATCGCCGCATCCCCCTGCAGCGCCGCGGCCGGAATGGTCAGGACCTCGCCGGTCTGTTCGTAGTGCCGGCGAGCGGCGACACCTTGGTCTACTTTGGCCTGGAAGGCGACCGGATCCTTGCCGCGGAGCTCAGCCACATCGCGGTAGTAGCCAACCACACCGCCCACCGACTTGATGCGCGGATGATCGACCGCCGCCCAGGCGATGTAGCCGGTCCCCAGGCAGACACCGACGGCACCAATGCGGTCTTCCGCCACATCTGGGTGCTGCGCCAGGGCCTCGGCGGCGGCCCGCAGGTCGGCGATCTTGTGCGCATAGTGCTCGTACTGGCGCGGCTGCCCACCGCTCTCGCCATAGTGGCGCGGATCGATGGCCAGGGCCGCGATGCCCCGCTCGGCCAGCGCCTGGGCATAGACCCCGGTGACCTGTTCCTTGACGCTGGTCATCGGCCCACCGACGATCACCGCGGGATGCGGGCCGCGCCCAGCTGGCAGAAAGAGGTTGCCCACCACGGGGTCGCCATCGACTACAAACGGCATGCGCTGTGGCATCATGGCCGCCATCCTAGCAAAGCTAGACAGATCAGTCTAGTAGGCTAGGGCAGGACCCGGCTGAGGAAGCGCGATACGACGCGATGGAACTTGTCCTGCTCTTCGGCCCAGGGGTTGTGCCCGCTGTCGTCGAACAGCACAAGCTCCTTGTCGGCAGGGGCGGCGCCTAGTGCTTGATAGGCAGGCTCGGCATTTATCACCGGGGTGATCATGTCGTGCGTCCCCCACAGCAAGAGGGCAGGGATCGTGATCTCGCGCAGCCGCGGCGTCAGATCGCGACCGTAGAAGTTCTGCACCGGCAGCGGCGAGTGCTGCGTCACCGCGAACAGATCGTACTGGCTGCGGAACAGGCTCTCGGCAATCTCGTCGCCGGTCAGCACCCTCTCGGGCTTTACGTCATAGCCGCCGGCGGCACGCACGAATTCGCTATGCCAAAGGTGGATCCGCTTGCCCTGGTGCAGCTCAAGCTGGTTGTTCGCATTGGTCAGGGGATCGCACTGCCAGACATCGCGATAGAACTCCAAGGCGCCGGGGATGCCTTTTTGCAGCACGTAGTCGCGGCCATAGTTCCACGACCGGCACGAGGCATCGTGCGCGCCATCCATCTCGATCCAGCCAGTGAACAGCTGCTGTAGGTCTGGCTCCAGCAGGATGGCCGAGCCCAAAAAGCCTCCCCAGCTATGCCCCATGAGGGCAAAGCGCGCGCTGGGATAGCGGGCCCGCAGCACGGTCATGATCACGCGCGCGTCCTCGACGAACTGCTCGCTAGTCAAGTGCTCGCGATGACTGCCCAGGGCCGCGCCCGAGCCCCGCTGCTCGTAGTAGGCGATGCCGACCTGCTCGGCGATGCGGCGATAGCTGTCTTTCTGAAAGTAGATGCCGTTGGTGGTGCCGGGGCCACCGTGGACATGGACCAGGATGCGGTCCGAGCGCCAGTTGCCGGTGACCCAGACCGGCATGGCCGCGCCCTTGTGGACGACGAAGAAGTGCTCATCCCCGGGCTGAAAATCGACGGCGCAGCCAGCCAACCAGAGCAAAAGGACAAGGGGCAGGATCGCACGAGTCATCGTCGGATCTCCACGCCAAGGTTGAGGACGAAGCGCATCAGGAGCTGATCGAAGACGGGGGTGTGCCAGACTGCACCGAGGCGCGCGAACGGCGTCAATCCAGCCCGCGGGAAGAGCCAGCCGATGCCGGCCGTCGCGCCGAACAGCAGGTTGGCGATCCCGGCCCGACTTGCCTCGACGACCTGGCCCGCCTCGACGGCATAGGCTGGGCTGGACAGCAGGCTCTGCAGATAGCCAAGGTGAAAGTTGACCTCGCCCTGCAGACCGCTGCGATGGCGTCCGCGCCAGCCGACGCGGGGCAGCACGAAGACGCCGAAGTCATGCCGCAGCCAGGCATAGCCGCCCGCGTCCACTCCCAGCACGAGCGCATGCCGGCGAGTCGGCGACTGCAGCGCGCGAAAGCTGTAGCCAACCTGCAGGCCAGGGTGGACGAAGTTGTGCCCCAGATAGGCCACTTCAAGCGAGTGGCGTCCTGGCCGCCCCTCTGGCACAGCGGGCGGGAGCGAGCCGGTCGCAGTCGGGCCAGGGTGCGGCTCCGAGGCCAACGGCGCTGGCTCAGCGCGTGACGGGGGCGGTGCCGGCTGCGCAAGCGCCAGGCCGGGCAACCACAGCAGGCAGAGCACCACAGAGTGCAGGCCGCGATGCATGGCGGGTCTCCTTGGTTCGCTAGGGACAGAGACCAGGCTAGGCACGGCTGCCCGGTGGCAGGGCCGGTGCGCGATGAGCGGTAGCTCCGGCGCGACAAGCGGTAGCTCTTTCGCGCTGCGCGGTAGCTAGCCTGGCCTGGGCTGGCTGCCGCGCGACCGGACGGACGGTGGCTTGATATGCTGGGCCGGATGTTGCAGGCCCTGGTGGTCGATGATGAGGCGCCAGCCCGACGGCGGCTGCGGCGGCTGCTGGAGCAGCTGGCCGACGATCCGACGCTGCCACGGCTGGTCGTGGTCGGCGAGGCTGGGGACGGCGATGAAGCACTGGCCCAGATCGGCAAGCTGGCCCCCACGCTGCTGTTTCTCGATATTCACATGCCAGGTCTCGACGGGCTGGCGCTAGCGCAGCGCTACCATGGGCTGCCGCCGATCGTGTTTACGACGGCCTTTGACCAGCACGCGGTCGCGGCGTTTGCCGTTCATGCCGTCGACTATCTGCTAAAGCCGATCTCGGCTGAGCGACTGGCGCAGGCGCTGCGGCGGGCCGCCCAGCGGCTGGCGACCGACCCGGCGGCGGTCGTCGATGCCGCGGTGGCGCAGGCACCGACGCAGGCCGTCCTCAGCGCGCTGACGGCGCGCAGCGAGCCTGGCACTGCACCGCGCATCATCGTCCACGACCGCGGCCGCCTGCAGCTGTTTCCGGCCTCGGCGATTGCGCGCTTCTGGGCGATGGATAAGTACACGGCCTTTCTGGCCGCTGGGCGCGAGCAGCTGACCGCCGAGTCGCTGAGCGAGCTGGAGCTCCGCCTGCGCGGCGCTGGCTTTGTGCGCGTCCATCGCGGTGAGCTGGTGAACGTGGCGCGGGTGCGGGCCCTGCGCACCGACGATGGCCTGTGTGGCCTGGAGCTCGACGATGGCCAGTGTGCTCGCGTCAGCCGCCGGCTGCTGCCGCAGGTGCGGGCTGCCCTGCTGCGGCGAGCGCCCCCCCTGGGCTAGGCGAGCTTAGACGGTCGGACGAGCGTCAAGCGGCAGCCGCAGCACGGCTAGACAGCCCTGTCTAGTAGGAGCTGGCAGGAGAGCTAGCTCGGCCGCTGTATCGGCATCGGCGTACAAGATGCGTAGGCGCTCGCGCAGCCCGTTCAAGGCAATGCCATTGCCGCGGTGGGGCGACTGGCCCAGGCCGGGGCCGTCATCCTGGACCGACAGCTGTAGCTGCCCATCGCTCCTCTCAGCTCGCACCAGGACCATCCCACCCCGTCGCTGGGAGACGGCGCCATGCAGGACCGCGTTTTCAACCAGCGGCTGCAAACAGAGCGGCGGGACCGCCTGCCCTGCCAGCTCAGCCGGGCAGTCGATAGCAAAGCGCAGGCGCGGGCCGAAGCGCGCCGCTTGCACGTCGAGGTAGGCCCGCACCACCGCTAGCTCATCGCTCAACGGGACGACAGGTCGGTCTAGATCGGCCAGGCTAGAGCGCAGCAGATCGGCCAGGCGTTCGACGACCCGCTCGGCTGCGGCAGGGTCTTCTTGGATTAGGCAGGCAATGGTGTTTAGGCTGTTGAACAGAAAGTGGGGCTGCAGCCTGGCTTGCAGCGTCTGTAGCTGGGCGGCCAGACGAGAGCGTCGCTCCTCTTGCAGGCGGGCTGCGACAGCATCGCGCTCGCGCCGCAGCCCATGCAGCATGACGGCCGGCAGGATGCAGCCCCAGGCCACGACCAGGCTGGTCCAGAGAAACTCCAGCCGCTGCGTCGCTGTGATCTGGAACAGGCAGTAGCGAACCTCAGCTGCCGACGGACGACCGTAGTTCACCAGGCAGTACAGCGGCTGCAGCGAGAGCGCGCTGGGCACGATCACAGCGCCCACGAACAGCGCGTGTACAAGGAGCAGCGTGCTCATGCTGGCGCGGCGTCCCCAGTGCGGTTGCCATAGCTTCTGGTAGGCCAGGAACATCGCGCCGCCCAGGCCCAAGAAGCCGACGTAGAAGCTGGCCAGCATCGCCAGCTGCTGCCGCGGCGGCAGCAGCAGAAAATGGGGCACGACCATCGGCGCCAGCAACAGCGGCCCGATAGCCCACAGCGCTAGCAGCTTGGGCGGTAGGAAGAAGCGGTCAGAGTCGGGCGGGACAGCCGCGGGGTCTACGCTCTTGCGCGATGGATCCGTTTCCATGCCCAGTCAGGGTCGAGGCAGCGAGCCCTCGGGGTCAATCAGGAATCGGCGGGCCAGCGGCAGCTGCGCCCTGCCGCAGCGTGGACTTGGCGTGCCTTGGCCAGCAGCTGCGCGCCCAGGTCGCGGCTGGCCGGAGTACCTAGCGGCGCGATTTCCACCGAGCCCACTGCGCGTTCGCGAGCTGCGGCAAGGGCCCAGGCAGCCCAGCGCTGCCGCCGAGGCATGGGCAGCGCGCGGGTTATGCGCCCGGGCGAGAGCCTTCGCCGCACAAGCGGCTAGACGAGGGAGTCCGGGCTGAAGGAAAATTAGCGCCGATGGCTTTGCTTGGGCTGCTGGCCGGCGGGGCGGCGCTGCTGCTGGGACTCCCCGGTCAGGTCGAGGTTCGGGCTAGCGCCGAGGAACGGACGCTGCCAGCTACGACGGTGGTCTGTGTCGCGACGGCTGGAGCTGCCAGCACCGCCGCGGTGCGACAGGGGCAGTGCCCGTCCCCGACTCGGCGCGTGCCGGCCGATGTCTGGCTGCGGCTGGATGTGGCCGCAGACGCGATCGACGCGGTGCTGATCAGCACCGACCTGTACGCCATCAAGTTCGGCGAGCTGGAGGTCTTCATCGACGGGGCACCGCCGGTGCTGGTGCGGGCTCGCGATCCGCTGGCGGTGCGGCCGTACTACGACGGGCGCTTGGCGGTTCCGATCCGCACCGCAGCGGATCGGACGACCTCGGTCTTGGCCCGCATCCGCGTGGTCGACCAGCGGCAGCTGGCTCGGCCCGAGCGCAACCTGCTCTTGCTGCGGGCCGACGCAGCCCAGCATGCGCAGGCCGGTCGCTGGTTTTGGCAGGGCGTGTTCGTCGGGCTCATGCTGATCATGGCCCTTTACCATGCCTTTCTGTGGCGGGCCGAGCGGCTGGCCGCGGCCGCTTGGTACAGCCTGACCTTGATCGCCACCACCGCATACTTCGCGGGCGGTCGGCACCTGTTTCTGCTCTTACCCTGGAGCTGGGTGCCACAGCTGGCACTGCTGCTGCATCCCAGTGAGGGGCCGCTGATGGGCGTGTTCTTCGCGCAGTTCGCGCGGCACTACGCTCGCCTGCCTCCCCGGTCGGACGCGATCCTGCGCGGGCTGACGGTGCCGCTGCTGCTAATGACGGTGCTGGCGCCGCTGGTGCACGGCACCTTGTCGGTGGCGGCGATCTCCACGGTCGTCAACGTGCTGGGGGGTGTCACGATTCTCTTTTTGGTTGGCTTGAGCGCACATAGCGCGCTGCGCGGCGACTACGCCGCCAAGGTGCTGGCGTGGTCGGCGCTGGCGCCAGCGGTGGGCGTGGGGGTGCAGATCGGCTCGATGAGCGGCGTCCTGCCCTCGCATGGCTGGCCCACCGAAGCCATGCAGCTAGGCCTTAGCCTGCAGGTGATCTTGTTGGGCTTGGCGCTGTCGGATCGCATCCGCCGGCTGCGCATCGATCGCGATCAGGCCGAGGCCATCGTCCGACTGACGCTGCCGGATGTGATCGCGGATCGCCTGAAGTCGGGCGCTTCGTCGATCGCCGACCGGCACGACCAGGTGGCCGTGCTCTTTGCTGACCTGGCCGGCTTCACGCCGCTTTCGGCCTCGCACGAGCCAGAGATCATCGTGCGCTTGCTGGATGCGCTGTTTAGCGAGATGGACGCGCTGGCGCATCGAGTCGGAGCGGAAAAGATCAAGACCATCGGCGACTGCTACATGGTGGTGGCCGGGGCGCCCAGTCCACACGCCGATCCGGTCGGCGCGCTGGCTGAGCTGGCGCTTGCGCTGCCGCAGGCTGCGGCCCGGGTCTTGGATCGGGTGCGGGCCCAGGCGCCGCAGCTCCCAGCCCAACTCCCGCTGCGCGTCGGCCTGCACGTTGGCCCGGTGATCGCCGGTGTGCTCGGCAAGCAGAAGCTGGCCTATGACCTGTGGGGCGACACGGTCAATACCGCCAGCCGCATGGAGAGCCACGGCGTCATCGGTCGCGTGCAGTGCACCGAGCAGGTTGTCGCAGCGCTGGCCGACCGCTACGAATTCGAGGAGCGCGGTGAGATCGCAGTGCGCGGCAAGGGGGCCCTGAAGGTGTGGTTCCTGCTCGGCCGTAGGCCCGCGCCATTGCTCGCAGCGCCGCACGAAGCGGGCTCAGGGCAGCGAGGCCGGTAGCAGCGACCGCAGCGCGTCAATCACCGCCTCGGCGGTCAGGCCGTACTTGCGCAGCAGGTAGGGCGTCGAGCCGCCCTCAGCAAAGGTGTCGCGGATGCCGACGCGGGCGAAGCGGACGGGAACGCCGGCTTCAAGCAGCGTCTCGGCGACGGCGCTGCCCAGGCCGCCGACGAGGGTGTGATTTTCGGCCGTGACGACGACGCCACAGCGGCGCGCTTCGCGGATGACCAGCTGGCGATCGAGCGGCTTTATCGTCGGCAGGTTGACGACTGCGATGTCGATCCCGCCCCCCGAAAGCGACTCGGCAGCAGCCAGCGCGGCAGCGACCATCAGGCCACAGGCAAAGACCACGGCCTGCGGCTGCGCGCCGCCGGGCCGCAGGATCTGGCCGCAGCCGATGCGGAGCGGCTCTAGCCGGGTCGGGCGGTAGTCGGCGCGCTTGATGCGCAGGTACACCGGCCCCCGATGCTCTGCCGCGGCGCGGACCGCACTGCGAATCTGCTCCGGGCCGCTCGGCTCGATCAGCGTCAGGTTGGGCAGCGCGCGCAGGATCGCCAGGTCTTCGATGGCCTGATGCGACACGCCCAGCAGCGTCGTCAGGCCGGGCAGAAACCCCACCAGCTTGACGTTGGTCTTGGGGTAGGCAAGCTGCATCGCGATCTGATCGAAGGGCCGGCGCGAAGCGAAGACCGCAAAGGTGTGAAAGAACGGCAGGTCGCCACAGCGCGCCATGCCGGCTGCCACGCCAATCGCGTTCGCTTCGGCGATGCCGAGGTTGAAGAAGCGCTCCGGCAGGGCATCGCGAAACAGGTCGATCTCCGTCGAGCCGGTGAGGTCGGCGCTCAGGCACACGACATCGTCGCGCTCGCGCGCCAGCTCCAGCAGGGCCTCGCCATAGATGCGCGGGTAGACGCTCTGGGTCTGCAGGCGCGTCGTCGTAAAGTCGACCGCCGATCCGCTGTCTTGGCTCACGACTGCACCCCCAGGGCGCGCAGCGCGGCGGTGGCCAGCTCAGCGGGCAGCTTGATGTGATGCGCGAGCTGGCCTTCCAGAAACGGCACGCCCTTGCCGGCCAGGGTGTGCGCGATGATCACCGTCGGCTGGCCGGTCACGCTTCGCGCGGCCGCGAAGGCGGCGAGCAGCGCTGGAATGTTGTGCCCATCGCACTCGCAGACGTGAAAGCCAAAGGCTCGCCACTTGTCGGCGATCGGCTGCATGCGCAGCACGCGATCGGTGTCGCCCTCGACCTGCATGCGGTTTAGGTCCAGCACCACGCAGAGGTTGCCCAGGCCGAAGCTACCGGCCGCCATCGCCGCTTCCCACACCTGGCCTTCCTGCAGCTCGCCGTCGCCGAGGATGACGTAGACGC
>CAZVMD010000009.1:0-11312 GCA_964628555.1 uncultured Myxococcales bacterium
GGCGCTGATCGTACCGACCTGGGCGATCTCTTTGTGGCCCTTGGTCGGCTTCGACAGCGACTTTAGCTCCTTGATGACCGCGTCGACCGCCTCGTCAATGCCGCGCTTGATGTCCATCGGGTTGTGCCCGGCGGTCACCATCTTCAGGCCTTCGCTGTAGATGGCCTGGGCCAGCACGGTCGCCGTGGTGGTGCCATCGCCGGCGGTGTCCGAGGTCTTGGAGGCAACCTCTTTGACCATCTGCGCGCCCATGTTGGCGAACTTGTTGCCGAGCTCGATCTCTTTGGCGACCGAGACGCCGTCCTTGGTGACGGTGGGCGAGCCCCACGACTTCTCGATGACGACGTTGCGGCCGCGCGGGCCGAGGGTGACTTTGACGGCATTGGCGAGCGCATTGACGCCCTGGGCGATCTCAGCGCGAGCCGGCTGGCTATAGACGATTTCTTTGGCTGCCATGGATTTGTCCTCAGTAAGGGGAAGAGAAGGTGGGCTGCGGCTTAGCTATCAAGCACCGCTAGGACGTCTTCCTCGCGGATGATGAGCACTTCCTCACCGTCGAGCTTGATCTCCGTCCCGGCGTACTTGCCGAACAGCACCGTGTCACCGACCTTGACCGCGAGCGCGGCGACCGAGCCGTCCTCGCGATAGCGCCCCTTGCCCACGGCAACGACGGTGGCCTGGGTCGGCCGCTCCTTGGCGGTCTCGGGGATATAGAGCCCACCGGCGGTGCGCTCCTCTTCGGTCTTGCGCTTGATGACAATACGGTCGTGCAGCGGACGAATCTTCATACCTAGCCTCCGTAGCGTGATCGAGGTGATCGCTCCCGTACCTCACCGCCAAAAGAGGGAAAGCGGCGAGGACTGATGAGCAGGATGGGGAATGCTGGGAACTAGCTGGTGCTCGTGGTCGTCGAGCTCGTAGTCGTAGTCGAGGTCGTTGCGCTCGGACTGGCGGCGCTGCTGCTGTCGCTGGTCGCCGTATCCGCGCTCTTGGTGGCTGAAGCCTCGCTGGCTTTCTCGGCTTCCTTCTTCTTGTCGTCTTCGATGGCCTTGGTCAGCCGATCGTTCATCTGTGCTTCGGTGCGCGGGGCCTTGGGATTGCCGTAGCCGTCGCGATACCAGCCGCCGCCCTTGAGCGTGAAAGACGAGGCCGAGATCAGGCGTTCAAGCTTTGGCTGTTTACAGGCCGGACAATCGGTTAAGCGATCCGCTGTGATTCGCTGCTCGATCTCAAACTCGTGACCGCAGCCCGCACAGCGATACTCATAGGTCGGCATCGTGAGCCCTCCCAACGACGCTCTTGCTTAGGGATCCGGTGACATGGCGGATGAGGTGCCGCATGACGTGCGAGCAACCTAATGCCAGGCCTCAGGATGTCAAGCACTCATCATGCAAGAGTGCTAACAGCGAAGGTCGCCGCGGCAGCAGCGACGGAACGGTCAGGTGACAGGCAGCGTGGGCGGCGGCCAGGCTGACTACGCGCAATACCGGACCCAGCTACCTTTGCTACGTTGTTCCGCCTACATGAACGCCGTGCTCGGGCAGACACTGCTGCAGCACCTCGGGCAGCCGGGTCGAGGTCGGGCAGTAGTGCGTCGCCGCCAGACCAAAGGCGGCAGCCGCCAAGAGCACAATCGCAAAGGGCCACCAGGTCGCCGAAAGTAGGCTGCCGGTCCAGCCGGGCTGGTCGACGAGCTTGGCCCGGCGACGGAGCGAGGTGGCGAGGACTGCCTGGAATGCGGCCTCGGCCAGGATGTTCGGCGCTTCCCAGATGACATACAGGCCGCTGCAGAAGACGACGACGAGGAGCACGAGCAGGAGCAGCAGCACCAAGATGCCCTCGCCATCGCCGTCGCCAAGGCTAAACGAGCTACCACCGCCACTGCCGCTGCCGCTACCGCCGCTCAGCTTGACGTTGCCGAGCCCCTCGGTCGGGCTGCCGCCAACATTGATCAGCGCGCGGGCCCCCTCGCCCACGGCATCGCCAATGTCCATCGCTGTCTCGTGATCGCCGTCCTGCGAGGCGTGGATGTAAAACAGCCAGATGCTGACCAAGACGAAGAACACGCCGTACGAGCAGACGACGGCCATGGGATAGCGGGCCGCCATCGAGCTTACGCCGAAGCGCCACATGATCTTGCTGGCTAGCACGCCGGAAAACATCACGGCGACCATGATCAGCGTCATATGGAAGCGCAGGAAGAAGCGCTCGCGGAAGGCCCGCAGGAACCGCTGGCGACGACTGGCGATCGCGCCCACCTCAGACTGCCCCATGCACGCAGCGTATCACGAGGCGGCAGGGGTCGGCGGCGTGCGGTGGGGGACGGCGGTGTGCCTACCAGCGGCGATAGGTCGAGTTCTGCTGCGGGCCGGAGTTTTCGAGCATCGTCGCCTTGCGCTCTGCGGCGGTGCTGCCGACACCGCTGCCCGGTCCGGGGACCCGCCGCACCTGAGTTGGTGCAGGCACATCAGGACGCTGATTCTCATACTGATCCGGACGCGGCTCGACCTTGGGCTTGAGCACGGTCTGACGCTCCCCCTCGATCTCTTTGGCGCTCGGCGCCAGCTTGAGCACTGGTCCCTTGCGTGCTGCCTCAGCGGGTCCGGCCGGCTCGCTGGCCCGCGGCGGTGGCGCAGCCGGATTGGCCGACCCTGGAGCCGGCTCGGCATCGCCCTTCTGCGCCGTCGCTGCAGGCGGTGGCGTGGGCGTGAGGCGCTGGTTGGCATCGAGGGTCAAGCGCAGCGGCCGCGTCGGTACCGGGCTGGCCGGAGCAGCGCGACCTCCGGTTGCTCGCGCCGCTTTCGGCGTGGCGCCCGGCGGCGCCCCCACGACCGCCCGGCCCGGTGCTGCCGCAGGAGTCGCCGCCGCCCCCTCGGGAGCAGGGGGCATGGTGCTCTCCTCATGCGCCCGGGCACCTGAGCCAACGCCGAGGACCAAGAAAACACTGAGCCCAAGGACGAACCGCCGTTCCCGCATCGCCGCACCTCCTTCTCCTTCCATACCGCGTTGGCGCCGCGGAAACAATTGCCAGCCCCAGCTTTGGCCACTCCCTCTACTGCCGTCCACACCTGCGACACTAGGCACGACGGGCGCGGGGCTGCGGCAGTGTGGTTGCGCTCTCGCTGCGGCAAGATCGCAACGTCCAAGCCGCGACCCAAGCTGCGAATTGATCCGAAAGATGCGGTCGTGAGAAGCTAGCTATATCCGAGGATTATCAGGGAGTAGGCCGCATCATGCCCCCTAGCCCACCATCGGAGCCACGGGGCCAGGAGCCGGACTGGCAGCCGCCGCTGGTGTTCGATGAGTATCAGCTCCTCTGGATGCTCGGGCGTGGGGGGATGGGAGCGGTCTACCTGGGGCACGATAAGCTCCTCGACCGCCCGGTCGCGATCAAGTTCCTAAGCTCGATCGTTCGCGATCAGAAGCTGCGCGAGCGCTACCTCATCGAAGCGCGAACCGCCGCCCGCCTGCAGCACAGCAACGTCGTGACCATCCACCGGGTGGGCGAGATCGATAGCCGGCTGTACATCGTCACCGAGTACGTGCGCGGTCAGACGCTGGACTCGCTGGCGAAGCCCATGCCGTGGCAGCAGGCGCTGGAGCTGGGGGTCGGACTGTCGCGCGGCCTGGCCGAAGCCCACCGCCGCGGCGTGCTGCATCGCGACATCAAGCCGGGCAACGCCATCCTGGCCGATACCGGCGAGATCAAGCTCCTCGACTTTGGCCTGGCGAAGTTCTTGGAGAACAGTCAGCAGCTGCTGCCTCCGCAGCTAGCGCCGGCGGCCTCGGCAAGCAGCGACGCGCTCAAGGCGCCGACCATCGACTTCTCCGACCCCAAGGCCGTAGCCTCAGCTCTGCCCTCGCGCTCGGGTGCCGTGCCTGTCGCAGTCCGCCCCGGCCGCTCCGGTGGATCGGGTCGGACGGCCGTCGTCCAGTACGGCAGCGGCAACCCGCCGAAGCGCGACGGGCGGTCGAGCGGAGGATATCGCCGCCTGGCCATCGCCTCGAGCATCAAGGGCACGCCGATGTACATGGCGCCGGAGGTCCTAAGCGGCCTCGAAGCGACGCGGCGCTCAGACATCTACTCGATGGGTGCGCTGCTGTTTGAGCTCGCGGCTGGCGTGCCACCGCACTACGACGTGCCACTCGATCAGCTGGTGTCGGTGGTGCCCAACCGCGATGCCCCACCGCTATCGCATATCGCACCGGGCATCGACCCCCGCTTCTCAGCCGTCATCGACCGCTGTCTGCGCCGCAACCCCGGCGAGCGCTTTGCCTCCGGTGAGCAGCTACTTGAGGCGCTGGAGCACATCGCGCCGGCCAGCGACCACGCCCTGCCGGAAGGAAATCCCTACCGTGGGCTGTGGGCGTACGAGGCCGAGCACCGCGCTCTGTACTTTGGTCGCCGGGGCGAGACCGGGACGCTGATCGAGCGCCTGGCCAGCGAGCCGGGGGTCATCGTGGTCGGCGACTCGGGCGTGGGGAAGTCTTCGTTCTGTCACGCGGGCCTGCTGCCGCTGATCCAGGACGGCCTGCTGGACCAAAACAATGAGTGGCTGTGCCTGTCGCTCTCGCCTGGCCGACAGCCGTTTCGTCGCCTGATCGAGGGCCTTGCCAACACCGTGGCCAGCGGCAGTGGTGCGCCGACCTGGCTCGATGCGCTGCGCGAGGCGCCCGAGACGCTGGCCGAGCAGCTGGGCAAGCAGCTACCAGCCAATCGTTCGCTGGTGCTCGTCGTAGATCAGCTTGAGGAGCTCCTCACTGCCCCGATGGATGAAGCGCAGAAGTTTGCTCGCGCGCTGGGGAGCCTGCACCGTGGCTCGTCGCGCATGCGTCTGCTGGCTTCACTGCGCAGCACCCAGATCGCCAAGCTGGCGGCGCTGCCGGGTCTGGCGGACTGGCTGGATAGCAGCCTGTATCGCCTGCGCCCGCTGAGCCCCGAGCGACTGCGTGAGGCGATCGTCGGCCCAGCCCACGCCAAGGGCTTCCTGTTTCAGCCAAACAGCATGGTCGATCAGCTGGCGGATGCTGCGGCCGAGGGAGGAGGGGCGCTGCCCCTGTTGGCGCTGACGCTGGCCGAGCTGTGGGAAGCACGGCTCGGCAACGCGATGAGCGAGACCGCGCTGTCTTCGATCGGTGGAGTCGGCGGCTCGATCACGCGGCACGCCGATCACGTGATTGGCACGCTGCTCGGCGATCGGCGGCTGCTGGCGCGACGACTGCTCTGCGCGCTCGGACGTCCGCAGGCCAGCTTAAGCTCGGCCGAGCTCTTGGTGGACGATCCGGCGGCGGCCAGTGTGCTTGAGCTCCTGGTTCGCACCCGACTAGTCCATGAGAGAGCGACGGCAGAAGGCCCGCGCTACGAGCTGTCGCACAGTGTGCTGCAGCGCAGCTGGCCGACGCTGCAGCGCTGGCTGAGCGACCCGCGCAGCTCGGATCCCAGCCACCCGGCGCTGAGTAGCTCGGCCCAGTCGCTGCCCGGCAGTCCGCCGCGCCGCGGCCTGCTAAAGACCCTGCTTGTCACGGGCGGCGTGCTCGCGACAGCCGGGGCCCTGGAATATGGCCACAGTCGCCGCACTCGCAGCCGCGTGATCGATGGGCATGTGCAGCAAGCGCTGCGCGAGATGGCAGCGGCGCGCAGCCTGTACCAACAGCTCCAGGTGCTGCGCGAGCGCTCGCTGCAGGCCTGGATCGACGAGCGCAGCGACGAAGCCAGTCAGCTCCTGGCGGAGACCCGGCAGCTAACCCAGTCCGCCGAGCGGGCGTTCGCGCGGGCTGGCAACCAGCTAGAGACGGCCCTGCACATCGACGGTGGACAGAGCAGCGTGCGCAGCCACCTGGCCGATGTGCTGCACGAGCGAGCGCTGGTCGCTGAAGCCGGCCAGCAGGACATGCTGCAAGAAGATCTGCTGCAGCGCCTAGCCCTACACGACAGCACAGGGCTACATCGCAGGCAGTGGCAGCAGCCAGCCCGGCTTATCGTCGAAGGGACGCCGGCTGCGCTGAGCGTACGGGTAACGCTCTTCAGTCAGACGCACGATCTGCGCTGGCTACCGACCAGCACCTGGAGCCTTGGCAGCAGCCCACTGCCCCCAAGTGAGCTATCGGCGGGAGCCTATGTCCTGCATGGCAGCGCGCCGGGTTTTCGCGATCTCAACGTGGCCGTGGTCCTGACCCGCGCCAGCGAGCGCCGTGTGCAGCTTTACCTGCCGCGGCAAGGAAGCCCCCCATGAGCGAACGACGTGCCAGTGTCTGCCTGGCTAACCACGCACAGCGAGTTTCTCGCGAGGAACACAGCGATGTCGCAAAGCCCTAGCGCCCCCTCGCAGTGGTCGGTGCCGCCTGCCTTCGACGGCTATCGCGTGCTGATGACGCTTGGCGAAGGTCCGCGCAGCCAGGTCTGTCTGGGACATGACACGGTGCTCGATCGCCCGGTGGTCATCCGCTTCCTGAACCTGCCAGCCACCGACAACGCCACTCGTGATCACTTCTTCGCCGAAGCACGGGCGGCGGCGCGCATCCAGCACCCGAATGTCATGACCGTCTACCGGGTCGGCGAGGCCGGCGGGCGCTCGTATCTGATCTCGGAGTACGTGCAAGGTCAGCTGCTAAGCACGATCAACAAGCCGATGTCGGCCCGCCATACGCTGCACTGCGCCCTGGGCATGGCCCGTGGGCTGGCCGCGGCCCACCGCCGGGGCATCCTGCATCGAGATCTGAAGCCAAGCAATGTCGTGCTCTCCGACGAAGGAGAGGTCAAGCTGCTCGACTTTGGCCTGGTCGATTTTCTCGATCCGGGGGCGGTGGCGGTGGCGCGATCGACCAGCTCCAGCCCGAGTCGGCAGGAGGCCGCCAGCAGCTCACCCGCCTCGCCACCGATGCTGGCGACCAGCCCCAGCCCGGCCGCCGCTGAGGCCTACCGCGCTCCTGAGTGCCGTCGCGGCAGTCCGAATCCCGCCGGAGATGTCTACTCACTCGGCGCAGTCCTCTATGAGCTCTGCACCGGGGCTCTGCCGAGCAGCCAGAGCAGCGAGTCGCAGCGCACGCTCAGCCAGCGCATCCCGGAGCTCGATCCCCGCTTCGCCGCCATCATCGATCGCTGCTTGGCCGTCGAGGTCAGCGATCGCTACAGTAACGGCAGCGAGGTCCTCGACGCACTGGAGCTCCTGGCCCCGTGGGCGGCGGCCGATACCTTGCCCGAAGGCAATCCCTATCGCGGCCTGCTGCCCTTTGAGGCCGAGCATCGCGGGCTGTTCTTTGGTCGGCGGGCCGAGATCGGCACCCTGATGGATCGCCTGCGCACCGAGGCCGCCATCCTTGTCGCAGCCGAGTCGGGTATCGGCAAGTCCTCGCTGTGCCGCGCCGGCCTGCTGCCGCTGGTGGCCGAGGGCGCGCTGGGCGGGGGTCGGCGCTGGCGTGTCGCGTCGATGGTGCCGGGCCGTCAGCCGCTGCGCGCGCTGGTCAACGCCCTGCGTACCACCGTCGGCTTCGAAGAGGCACCGCTGGAGGGCCTGCTGCGCAACGATCCCTCCAGCCTGGCCCGCGAGCTAGCGCAGCGGCTGGCCAACAACCTCGGCCTGGTGCTGTTCATCGACCAGCTTGAGGAGCTAGTGACCATCGCGGCCCCGGACGAGTCGCGCCGGGTGAGCGAAGCCCTGGGCTCGCTGCTGACGCGCACAGCCTGCGTTCGCTTGCTGCTGACGGCACGCAGCGACTTCCTGGGCCGCATCGCGATGCTGGAAGGGCTGGGCACGGCCGTCACGTCTTGTCTGTACATCCTGCGGCCGCTCGGCCCCGAGCGCATTCGCGATGTCATCGTCGGCCCCGCCCATGCCAAAGGCGTAGTGTTCGAAAACCCCGAGGTCGTCAACAGCCTGATCGAGACCACGGCGCAGACCGACGGTGGCCTGCCGCTGCTGCAGTTTGCCCTGTCCGAGCTGTGGGAGGCTCGCGAGGGCAATCAGATCTCGGGCGCGGCACTCGATGCGATCGGCGGCGTGGCTGGCGCCCTGGCGCGTCATGCCGACCTGGTGATCGCCGGTCTCTCTACCGAGCAGCGCGTCCGCGCCCGGCGGGTCCTCATGGCCCTGGTCACCCTCGAAGGGACGCGAGCCCGCCGCACCGAAGAAGAGCTCGGCGGCAGCCGCAGCAGTGTCCGCGAGGTGCTGGAGGTCTTGGTCAAGGGTCGGCTGCTGGTCGCCCGCGACACCGCCGAAGGCCCCGCCTATGAAGTGGCCCACGAGGCGCTGATCAAAGGCTGGGGCACGCTGCGCACCTGGCTAGAGGAATACGCCGAGAGCCGGGCCGTGCGCGGGCGGCTAGAGCAAGCCACCGCCGAGTGGCGCCGTCTGGGGCGGAATCGCGAAGCCTTGTGGGGCGGCCGGCAGATTGCCGAGACCGAGATCCTCGACCCAGCCGAGATCGGCCCACGCGAGCGCGAGTTCTTGTCCGCCGGGCGCCGCCAGGTGCGCCAGCGCCAGCACCTGCGCAGCGCGCTGTTCATTGCCGTGCCGCTGGTCTTGGTGGTGATCTATGGCGTAGCCCGCCAGGTGGTCCGCCGCGACGTGCAGCAGCGCGTCACCCAGGCCATCTCCCAAGGCGTCGCCGAGCTGCAGGCCGCCCGGGCCCGCAGCGCCGATACGGATCGGCTGCGCGGAGCCACGTTCTCGGCCTTTGATGGCGGCAAGGCCAGCGAGGGCGAAAAGCTCTGGGCCCAGGCTCGCAGCACCGCCGTGGAAGCCGACCGTTCTTACGGCCGGGCGGCTCAGCTCTTCGAGGCTGCTCTCGCCGCCGACTACAGCAACGAGCGCGCCCACGATCTGCTGGCCGACACGCTGTACGAGCGAGCATTGGGGGCCGAGCGCGATCGCAACCCGCAGCAGCTGGAAGATCTGCTGCAGCGGCTCACGGTCTACGACCTCAGCGGCAGCCGACGCCTGCGCTGGAATGCGCCTGGCAGCCTGACCCTGCGTGTCCTGCCCGCGACGGCCCATGTGCTCTTGGGACGCTATGAGCGTGGCCCGCAGCAAAAGCGCCACCTGACCGGCCTGCGCGAGCTCGATGCCAGCTCGCGTGAGCGCCTCAGCCTGCCTGCCGGCTCCTACCTGCTCGTGATCTCCGCTCCCGGTGCGACGGAGGTGCAGCTGCCGTTCCTGCTCACCCGCAGCCAAGATCTGCGGCTGGAGGTCACGCTGCCCGGCAAGGCCCAGATCCCGAGCGGCTTTGTGTACATACCGGCAGGAGCGTTCCTGTTCGGCTCGGCGGATGAGTCGATGCGCCGATCGTTTTTTACGACGGCACCGCTGCACGAGAGCCGGACCGAAGCGTTTCTGATCGCCCGGCACGAGACCACCTACGGCGAGTGGCTGACCTATCTGTCGGCCTTGCCCGCCGATCGTCGGGCGGCACTCCTGGCCCGCTCGCCCAAGGGCAACCTGTCCGGCTCACTGCAGCTTAAGCAGCTAGCGAATGGGTCTTATCAGATCATCCTGCAGCCGATCACGCAGGAGACCAGCGCCGAGCAGGGCAAGCCGCTTATCATTTCCGCCCGCAAGCAGCGCGTCGCCCAGGACTGGGCGAAGCTGCCAGCCGGTGGCATCAGCTTCGAGGATGCGCTGGCCTACGTCGCCTGGCTGCGCGAGACCGGCCGCGTGCCGGGAGCCCGTCTGTGCGACGAGTTCGAGTGGGAGCGGGCCGGCCGGGGAGCCGACGATCGCGAGTTTCCGCACGGCGATCAGCTCGACCCCAGCGATGCCAACTTTGACGCCACCTACGACAAAGACAACAACGCGCTCGGTCCGGATGAAGTCGGCAGCTACCCCGCTTCGCGCAGTCCATTTGGCGTCGATGACATGGCCGGCAACATCTACGAGTGGGTGCAGGCTCGCCTCAACCCCGACGAAGTCCTGGCGCGCAGCGGCGGCTACTACTCGACCGAGATCACGCATCACGTCAACAACCGCAACCCCTACGATCGTCAGTTCCGCGATCCCGGCATTGGGCTGCGGGTCTGCGCCAGCTGGCCGCCGCCCGGAAAGTAGCGGCTGGAGTCTGAAAGGGCGCTGGAGACAAACGACCCCAGCGACGGAGACAACTGACCTCAGCGGCAATCAGGCGGGGCTGCCCAGGCCGCGAGCGGGCAGCCCCCAGACCGGCGAAAAAGGTCGGCGATCCTGGTCATGGCTCGGCCGGGCGGTAGGACACCCGCCGTTTTCTGCCGACCGGGAATACCGAAGCTGCGGGCTGGACCGTGCTTTGCATGTGTCACTTTTCTGAGGTGCTCTGATGCGCAGCATGTGTTGTTGCTTGATTCTGGCAGGGACGGCCGCGATGCCCGCTTGTGGCGTCGATTCCGCTCTCGAAGCCGCGGCGGACTTGGCGCAGTACAAGGCCTCGCTGTCTCGCATCAACGGCAGCCGCACCAACGGCAGCCGCACCAACGGCAGCCGCACCAACGGCACCGAGCTCAGCGCAACCCTCTCTCTCAATGGCTCCGAGCTCGTCTTTCTTGATGCCAGCGGCGCGCTCGTCGCCTCTGGCACTTCGCTGGTGGGCACCGCCATCCCGACCGACCTCCTCACCGGCGAAGTAGTCGACCTGACCATCCAGTCCGTCACCTACGATGCCGCCGCCGGCGTCTATCTGTACGGAGTCACCGGGCCGAGCGCGAAAAATGGCAAGCCCGAGCCGATCTGCGGCGAGAGCACGGGCAAGCCGATCCTGGCCCTGGCCCTGGCCGGCCGCTACGACAACGACACCGGCGCCAGCATCCCCGATAGCAACTACTTCACCTTTGCCTGCGTCGATGCCGCCATCGGCAAGTGCGCCTACTGGGGCTATCACCCGGCCCGCACCAAAGACGAGTGCCTGTCGGGCCTGTGCAAGCCGCAGCCGCTGGCCGACTGGCACCAGGCCTGCATCCGCATGGTCCGCGCTGACTACTGCGGCGACGGCGTCCCGCACACCCGCGACGGCACGCTGATCAATATCTGGGACAACATCGGCATCGAGCAGCCCGATCCCAGCACCTGGGAGATGGAAGCCGAGTGGAACGCCGACGGCGCCCGCTGCATTCGCCACACGCGCTGGGTTCAGGCCGACAAGGCCGCCTCTCTGACTGACCTCGAGTACGTGCGGCGCGCCTGTCCGAGCCGCCTGGCAGAAAACCAGCCCACCGCCTGCAACCCCGCTAGCTCTGACTTCCTCACCGCCTATGGCTTTCACCTGCCGACGCTCGGCCGCCGCCTGCTGCGCAACCAGTCCGAGGGCTGGCTGACCAACAAAGGCGACGCCAAGAAGTAGCCCGACCTCCC
>CAZVMD010000009.1:11412-50780 GCA_964628555.1 uncultured Myxococcales bacterium
CCGCGCGCCAGCCCCGTTAGCGCAGCGTCGTAGCGACAGACACGCCTCGCCGCCGGTGCCCCTCCCGCGACCATCTACGCACTTTAACCAGCCCTAGCCGTATCGACACGCATTTCCGCGTACTTGCTGACCGGCGGGCTCTCCCCCAGCCGCCTGCTGCCGACTCGGCGACCGCCCCGAAATCCTTGCCCAGCGAGCGCGGGACCTGCGGTATGAATGGCCCGCGTTTTTGTAGGTTTGCTCGGCGCTCCGTGGACGCCGCCCGGCTGCCCCCCGACCCCTTGGAGATTCCCTTGGACACATCGACGCGCCCCCTCCTGCGCCGGCCCCCTCGCCGCCTGACCTTGGCCGCCGCTGCTGCTGGCATCGTGCTGGTCGCCCCCAGCGTCTCCCGCGCCCAGCTTCAGCTCGGCCAGATCCAGGGCACGATCAAAAATCGCGAGACGGGACTGCCGCTGCCCGGGGTCACCGTCGTCATCGACGGACCGGCGCTGCAAGGCAACCAGACCGAGGTCAGCGACAAGCTCGGTCGCTACCTCCTTACGCAGCTGCCGCCGGGCGATGGCTATACGCTGCGCTTTTACTACAACGACGTGGTCGTCGAGCGCCCGGGCATCCGCATCGGCCAGAACAAGACGCTGTCGGTCAACATCGACATGACGACGCAGCGCGGCCGCGGTGAGCGCATCGTCCTGCACGAGCGGGCCCCCAACGTCGATACCGCCACCGCCAGCACCGGCGTCGAGATCAACCAAGAGCTGCTGCAGAACACGGCCGT
Source organism: uncultured Myxococcales bacterium (assembly GCA_964628555.1). Lineage (GTDB taxonomy): Bacteria > Myxococcota_A > Polyangia > Palsa-1104 > JAEUJZ01 > JAEUJZ01. The sequence continues at coordinate 12,191 of CAZVMD010000009.1, forward strand.
ACGCGGCCGAACCTTTGAGTCGGTGATCAGCCTGGCGCCCGGGGCTGCCGACGTGGCGCCGCGGGGCGTGGCCGGCGGCGATGTCGGGGTGTCGTTCTCGGGCTCGGTGGGCAACGAAAACAACATCCTCATCGACGGCCTCAACACCACCGACCTCGCCTTTGGCCTGCCCTCGACTCAGCTCCACCAGTACTTCATCAAAGAGATCAACGTCATCGCTGGTGGCTATCAGGCCGAGTACGGTCGCGCGACCGGCGGCGTGATCTCGATCGTCACCAAGAGCGGCAGCAACGAATTCCACGGCAGCCTGTTTGGCTCGATCGCGCCTTTCCAGGCCGATGCGACGCCGATCGCCCGCCTCGGTGAGGCCATCGCGACCTCGACCCGCATCCTGCGCCAGTTCGACATGGGCTTTGACCTGGGCGGCCCGATCATCAAAGACCACGTCTGGTTTTACGTGGGCTTCGCGCCGACGCTGACCACCAACCTGACGACGCGCAGCATTCGCACGCAGCAGGCCGAGGCGGATCCCGACTACCGCGATCCCAGCTACCTGTCCGATCCCGAGCTGTCGGGGATTCCGCGCACGCAGGCCCGCCGCACGACGCTGGTGCCCGAGCGCACGCGACAGATCCTAGAGACACGGCGGCTGTTCAACTGGATCGCCAAGGTCAACATCAACATCAACCCCGATCACAGCTTCATCGTCAGCTACCTGGGCTCGCCGCAGTTCGGCAACGAGTACGGCTCGGGCAGCGGCTACTCGACGACCGGCAGCACCAATCCTTACTCGGGCGATGTCGATGCCCAGGCGCTGACCCGCGCTGCCCAGAACCACGACGGCACGCTGCGCTACATCGGCAAGTTCTTCCAGCGCAAGCTGCAGGTCGATGTGCTGTACGGCCTGCATCTGGTGCAACTCCAGGAGCTGCCGAACTCGGCCGGGGTGCAGCAGGTGCGCTATCGCGCGCCGTTTTATGACCCCTACTCGCTGGGCGACTTCGAGAACATCCCCGAGTGTCAGCGGCGACGCCTGGCCGGTGGCGAGATCCAAAACCCCTGCCCGGTCACCGACTACACGCGGGCCGGCTTCGGGCAGTTCACGCCGCTGCGCAAGATGGAGCGCCACAGCCTGCAGGCCTCGCTGACCGGCTACTTCTCGGCGCTCGGCAGTCACGCGGTCAAGGCCGGCCTCGACTTCGAAGACAACATCCTGGACAACACCAAGAAGTTCACCGGCACCGACTTCAGCAGCAGCGATCCCTTCAGCGGCCGCATCAGCTGGGAGACCGATGCCAGCGGCGATGGCCTACGCATCAACCGCGGCTACGCCCTGGAGCGAGCGAAGAACTTCTATGGCCTGGCCGGCACGCCCTGCGCCGGTCAAGAGGGACGCTGGTGCTTCGCCGACTTCCGCGCCCAGACCGAGACGCGCAACTGGGGCATCTATCTGCGCGATAGCTGGAACGCCTCGTTCCTGCCGGGCCTGGTCGTCAACGCCGGCCTGCGCTGGGAAATGCAGGAGCTGTTCGCCACCGACGGCAGCCGGCGCATGTTCCTGTGGGATAACGTCGCGCCGCGCATCTCGGCCGCCTACGACTTTAGCCGGCGCGGCCGCTCCAAGGCCTACGTCAACTATGGGCGCTTCTATCAGTCGGTGCCCATGGACCTCAACGATCGCATCTTCAGCGAAGAGGGCTTCCTGCGCGGCCGTGGCTTTGCGAGCAACTGTCCGCGCCGCGCGCTTACCGATGTCCCTGGCAGCCGCGCTGCCCCGGTACCCGAGAGCACCGGCACCGCGCCGTGCAGCCTCGTCGAGCCGCGGCTGTCAGGTGGCGAGTATGGGCCGGTGGCGCCTGGGCTTAAGGGCCAGTACATCGACGAGCTAGTGGCCGGCGTGCAGTACGACGTGGGCTTCGACCTGGTGCTCGGCGCCTTTTACACCTACCGCTGGCTGGGTACGGTCGTCGAAGATCTCTCGGTCGACGGCGGCACCAACTACTTCATCGGCAACCCCGGCGTGCCGCCCGATCCCGGCATCGTGCAGCAGCTAGAACAGGAAGCGCAGAGCACGGCGCAGGCGGCGCTGGCCAAGCCCAGCGATCCGGCGCTGCAGCAGGCTGCGACCTTTGCCCGCGATCGCCTCAACGTCTACAAGGCGATGGTGCTGTTCCCGACGCCCAAGCGCGACTATCACGCCGTCACGCTGACCGCCAACAAGCGGCTCTCGAATCGCTTCTCGCTGCTCGCCAGCTACACCTACTCGCGCCTGACCGGCAACTATCCCGGGCCGTTCTCGCCCTACGTCAACCAGCTCGATCCCAACATCTCGTCGCAGTACGACATCATCGACCTGACCGCGAACCGCGACGGCGCACTGAACAACGACCGGCCGCACAACTTCAAGCTGACCGGCTTCTATGTGCAGCCCTTTGCTCGCATTGGCGGAGCGCTGACAGTCAGCCTGACCTTTACCGCGCTGTCGGGTCGGCCAATCCAGGTGCTGGGAGCGCACGTCGCCTATGGCGGTCGGCAGACGCTGATCCTGCCGCCTGGCTCTGGCGGACGAACGCCGCCGATCACGCAGTTCGATCTGCACATCGGCTATGAGCAGCGCCTTGGGGCGCAGGTGCGGCTGTCGGTGTTCGGCGATCTGGTCAACCTGTTCAATCAGCAGGCAGTGACCAACGTCGACGAGGAATACACGTTCTCGATCGTCAGCCCGATCCTGTACGGCAAGCCTGGCGACCTGCGCCGCCTCAAAGCCGACGACGGCACCGCCCCGATCGTCAACGGCAACTTTGGTCAGCCGACCGCCTTCCAAGCCCCGCTACTCGCTCGCTTCGGCGCCCGCCTCGCCTTCTAGGCGATCGCTGCGCTCAGCCTTCGGCCCGACCGCGGGCGGGCTCGGCGCGCTTGTGCAGCCGCTCCCACAGATCGACAAACCCCAGATACAAGAGCCGACGCTGGGCCAGCAGCAAGAGCGCCGCGACGGCAAACAGCAGCACGCCGAGCAGATCCGCCGCCACCTGCGACAACAGCAGCGCATAGACCGGACGGGCTGGCGAGGTAGCCAAGAGCTCGCGATGGAAGGTGCTGCGCGACTGGCCATAGGGCAGCGTGAACTTGGCCGGCAGCCCTTCGTAGGACGACTCTTTGCCGCGCGACTTGCCCTCGACTGCGTCCGGCTTGCTGTCATCGCTGGGGCGAGCCTCGCGGAGCGGTGTCGATGCCGCGACCGGATCAGCGGTAGGCGGCGAGGCCGCTGGCCGGCTACCGACCAGCCACATCGCACCAAGCAGGAACACCAGCCCACCGAGGCAGAGCGCAAAGACCGCGGTCCACAGCGTGAAGCGCCGCCGCGACAGCCAGCCCACCGCCAAGGTGACGCTAAGGCCCAGGTTGGCGACGACCACAAGCAGCAGCGCCCAGGGCAGGATCAGCGCCGAAAGCGACAGCGCTGCCGCCAGCCAGAGCCGACGACGGAAGCGCAGCGAGAGCAGGGCCAGCAGGCGCTCACTCCACAGCAGAAGCAGGACGAACGCCAGCAGCCAGCCGGCGCCAAGCGGCGGCAGGCGAAGCTCGGGGGCCAGCTCGACGTACAGCGGCAGCCACTCCTGACCGAAGCGCAGCTCGACGGAGTTCTGCGACGCGGCGACGGGTAACTCCGGCAGCCACAGCGTGGCCAGCGCCAGGCCGGCGGCGCGACGAAGCTGCTGCCGATGCTGCACCAGCACCTCCTGCGGCCCGCTGCCGAGCGGAATCCACAGGCTGCCGTTTTCGTCCTGGGTCAGCAGAATCGGTGCCCCCTGCAGGCTCGCGAAGCTGGGAGCGGCGTGCATCGGCATGCTCAGCGCGGCGGCTCCTTCATTGTCGATGCGCAGCTGGGTCTCGCCGAGGACCTGACCGTCGCCAGAGAGAAAGAAGGTATGCCGGGCAAGCGGCAGGGCAAAGCTCGTGGCGTGGATCGACTCCAGGCGCTGGGCTCGCCAGCTGAGGACATCGCTGTCGCGGATCGCGAAGCCCTGCGCACCACGATGCTGCGGCGTAAGACCCGTCTCGGCCGGGCTGATGCGCTGCCCACCCTGCAGCTGGATGGCCGGCCGCAGCAGGGGGTGGCTGTCGACCAGGATGTAGTGAACCGGCGCCAAGAGCGGCGGACGAAAGCTGCCCTGGGTGGCATCACCGGTGGCCAGCGTGCCGACGATGCTCAGCGTCTGTTCGCCCGGCGGGATCTCAAAGCGATAGCTGTTGCCCAGCGGCTCCGAGTGGACACTGGCTTCCACCTTCTGCACGTGCTCGCCATTGCGCAGCGAGAGGGTGAGGGCCTGCTGTTGGCGGTTGGGGTTCCAAGCCGTGATGACGTAGACAAACTGCGTCGACTCCGGCTGCAGGCTGATGCGATAGCGCGCCATCGCGGTCAGCGGCAACACCGCCGTAGTCCCACTGCTGACGCGGACAACCTGAAATCGTCGCGTGCCAGCGCGTAGCCCCTCGACAGAGCCCAGGCTCGATAGCTCGCCATCGCTGACCTGCGACTCCAGCCACAGCACGGCCGCCGTGGTATCGATCTGCAGACGATCGCTGTTGGCCAGCGCCAGGCGGCAGCGGACATGAAAGCGAGCCGCGAGCGGCAGGAGCTCGAAGCCAGGCTGGCCGACTTCGTCGCTGGGGCCGGCTGGCGGCACCGCCGGGCGACTGCTGCGACCGATGATCGCGTCGCCCTCGCAGCCATACAGCGAAAGCCCAGAGGCCGCGTGCAGAAACTCTACGCGTGGCCACTTGCCGGCGCTGCGGCCGCTGATCTGCAGCTGGAGATCGTGCGCCGCAAAGCTGCCGCTGATGCGCAGGCTCTCGACCACGGTGATCGATGCCCCGCCGGTCAGCCGCTCAAACTCGGCCAGCGAGAGCGTGACCTGTGCCGCTGGAGCCGCCCCGACGGCGGCGCTCACCGGCCCCGGCGTGGTCGCCACATCAGCCCCCAGAGCCGGCGCTGCGCTCGCAAGAAGCACCGCCGCGAACACGACAAACGCAAGACCCACGATGCGCAAGATTCCTGCCTCCCTCCCCGCCCGTCGCGGTTATGGACAGCCCGTCACGGCCACAAGCGGCACCGACAGCGGTGCGGTGGGAAACTGCTTCATGGCGTAGGTCGAAGCCTGGCCGCTGTAGCGGCGACAGGTCTTGCCGTTCCCCAGATCCCAGACCCCGTCGATAAGCAGCCGCACAGTGCCGATCGGCGCCATGGTCACCGAGAAGCGGTCCAGGCCGCAGGTGACGTTTATGAACTCGATGTTCTGGTTCGGATCGTAGTCGCTGACCACCAGCACATTCATCGAGCTGATGCGCTCTTTCTGGCAGCTCTCAGGCGTCAGCGTGACGCCATTTAGGGTCCATGAGAGCGCCAACCGGCCAACCGTCGGCACCGTCGGTCCGTAGCTCTCGTACTCAGGCGGCTGGCAGCCTGCAAACAAGCCGAGCAGCCCGAACACCCCCACCCACACGGCCGCACCCTTCGTGATAGCATCGCCGCGCATGGCATCCTCCTTCACAGTTGCTCGCAACATCCTGCCGGAACGCGGGTCTTCGACGCAAGGAAAGGCACGCTGAGATGGCCGCGAAGTCGGCCGAGCCCCGACCGCTGACGCAGCGACTGCGAGTCCTGCTCATCCTTGTGCTGGTTGGCGCTTTGGGAGCCGCCGTAAAGTGGTGGCCGCGCAAGCTGCCCGCCGTCCGCGTGACCCGAGTGGCCGTCGGTGCCGTGCGCGATGTGGTCTCTTCCTCAAGTGCTGGGGAGGTCACACCGGTCATGCATGCCACAGTGCGCAGCGAGCTGGCCGGGCGAGTGCTGGTCGCCAACTATCCGCGCGGGGCTCGTGTCTTGCGCAATGCCGTCATTGTGCAGCTCGACCCGGCCGACCTCGATGCGCGCGTGCGACAGGCGCAGGCGGCCGTGGATACCGCCGCTGCCCAGCGGGCGCAGGCCGAGGCCCGCTACACCACGCTGACCCGACAGGCAGAGCGCGCCCAGCTCCTGGCCCAAGCCGGTGCCGGCACACTGCAGATCAGCGAGGATGCCCGGGCAGCGGTGAAAGAGGGAGAGAGCGCGCTCAAAGCGGCCGAGGCCCAGCGGGCGCAGGCGCTGGCCGCCCTGCAGCTGGCCCGCGTGCAGCGCAGCCGCTGCGAGCTCTCGGCTCCGTTTGACGGCGTCCTCACTGAAGTGGCGGCCAGCCCAGGTGACAGCCTGTCCCCGGGCGTACCGGTCTTTCAGATCGTCGATGACACTCGCCTGCACGTCGATGCGGTCGTCGATGAGGCCGACGCTGTACGCGTGCAGGTCGGCCAGAGCGCTGAGCTGCATCTGGATGCGCTGCCCGGACGCAGCATCGCCGGGCGCGTGGCTCGCGTCGATCCGGTGATCAAGCGTGACCTCAAGGGCTCACGCTCGCTTACCGTCGAGGTTGAGGTCGCGAATCTAGCTGCGGCGCGGGCCGCCGGACTGCTGCCGGGCATGTCGGCCAACGTCGAAGTCCTGGTGGCCGAAAAGCAGCAGGTGCTGTCCATCCCCAGCAACGCCATCGTCGGACGCGGCGTCTCGCGCTTCGTCTATCGCCTCGCTCCGCAGGGTGCGAACTACCGCGTTCACCGTCAGCCGGTGGAGATTGGACTGGCCAACTGGGATCGCACCGAGATCACCGCCGGCCTCGGCGAAAACACCCTGATCGTGACCTCGCTAAACGAAAAAGGCCTGGAGGATGGCGCGCAGGTCAGCATCGATCGGGCCGGCAGCGATAGCAGCGCCGTGGGCGCCGGTCCAGCCGCTGGAGGCAGCAAGTAGGCCGATGGCGGATCGCCCCTGGGTCATCGAGGTCTGCGGGCTGCGGCGCTCGTTCCAGCTTGGCGACGAGCTCGTCGAGGCGCTGCGCGGTGTCGACCTGCAGATTGGCCGGGGTGAATACCTGGCCATCGTCGGCCCCTCGGGCTCGGGCAAGTCGACGCTGATGAACATCCTGGGTGGCCTGGACACCCCGACGGCTGGCAGCTACCTGCTAGACGGCGAAGAGGTGCAGGGGCTGACGGACGATCAGCTTGCCGAGATTCGCAACCGCAAGATCGGCTTTGTCTTCCAGAGCTTCAACCTGCTGCCGCGCGCGACCGCGGTCGAAAATGTCGCGCTCCCGCTGCTGTACTCAGGGCTCAGTCGAAAAGAGCGCCGCGAGGCCGCGCTGCACGCGCTCGATCGCGTCGGCCTGTCGGCGCGAACCGAGCACCGACCGGATCAGCTCTCCGGTGGGCAGCGCCAGCGCGTGGCGATTGCGCGCGCCCTGGTGAACCGGCCGGTGCTGCTCTTGGCCGACGAGCCGACCGGCAACCTGGACCAGCGGACCGGAGCCGAGATCGTCGCGCTGTTCGAGAGGCTGCACCACGACGGCGTGACCGTGGTCTTGGTCACACATGATCACAAGCTGGCCGAGCGCACCCAGCGACAGATCGAGATCGTCGACGGTCGTATTGCCGCCGATCGGCGACAGGCCGCCTAGCGCGCCACCGGCTCCAGCCCAGCCAGCTGGCGTGCCCGGCCGATCACCGCATCGAGCATGCCCGGCGTCAGACGACCGGTGAACGTGTTCTGCTGCGAGACGTGATAGCAGTCCAGCAGCACCCGTCCGTCGGGCAGTGGGTGCTCCGCGGCATGCGCGAAGGACCGGCGTTCGACCAGCAGTGCGGTCTGTACAGCGGTATGCGCGAGGCCGCCCAGCGCCAGCACCACCCGGACCTCGCGCAGCAGTGCAAGCTCTTGCTGCAAGAACGCGAGGCAGCGCTCAAGCTCCTTGGGGGTAGGGCGATTGGCGGGCGGAGCACAGCGACCAGCGACGCTGATGTACACCCCATGCAGGCACAAGCCATCGCTGCGACCTGCCGACTCGGCCTGTGAGGCCAAGCCCGCGCGGTGCAGCCCGGCGAACAGAAAATCGCCACTGCGGTCGCCGGTAAACAGCCGGCCAGTTCGATTGGCGCCATGGGCGGCCGGTGCCAATCCCACCACCAGCAGTCGAGCGGCCGGGTCGCCAAACCCAGGGACGGGTCGGCCGTGATATTCCCAATCGGCGAAGCGCTTGACCTTGGCTACGGCAACGTCGCGGCAGTAACGTCGCAGGCGGGGACAGGCGGCACAGGTCGGGATCAGCGCCTCAAGCTCGGCCAGCGACGTGCAGCCGGCCGCTCGACGCGGCGCGCTGCGATCGCCAGGCCCGCTCTCGGCAGGCTCAGCGGCCTGTTCCCCGGCCGCGGCGGCCAAGCCAGGCTCCGTCGGACTGGAGGTTCGAGCGCGCCGTCGTCCGGTCGAAGCCACCTTGGCACCGGTGTCGTGCGAATCAGCCACGCGCCAACACTATCACGCCCACGCCGCAGCCAACCCTAGCGGCGCACCAGCGAGCGGCGCCGGCGCGATCTCCTGCGCAGCCCGGCCGCCCCCACCTGCCCCCACGCGCACACACGCCCCCCACCAGCCCGCCGGCGCCTGACTCCCCCGCACGCCCCTCCCGTCACAGACATCCGACGAGGCGAGGCTTGAAAAACAGCTCAATCCCTAGGTAATCTAGTCTTATGCCGCATTCTGATCTTTGCGCTCTAAGCGCTGGTAAGAGCGCGCACTTTCCTAGGAGTGGCCGCAAGTGACAGCCAAGAATCCATACTGGATCGTCGGCAACCAGGAAGGGCGCGCCTACGTCGAACGCGACGCAGATATCAAGCTGCGACGCGAGCTTACCGACAACCAGCGCTACCTGTTTCTTCACGGCCCGCGTAGCTGTGGCAAGTCGAGCCTGATCGTCCACTGCATGGACAGTCTGTCGCCCGGACAGTACTGCTGCACGCGCGTCGATGTCTCCCGGCTGCCGCTCACCGACTATCCGACGTTCATCGGCCGCTTGCTCGAGACCGTCGCGCAGGACACCGCACTCGACAAGCAGGTCATCCGTACCGACGCCCCGGAAGACACCATCCTGGCCTGGCTCGGCACGTTTCCGCAGCGCCTGGTGCTGTTCTTGGACGAGGTGCAGGCGCTGGCGCGGGCCCCGTTCCGCGATCAGCTGTTTGGCAAGCTGCGCTTTCTTTACAACGTCCGCGTCGAGAACACGCTGTACAGCCGCCTGCAGGTAGTCCTGGCCGGCTCGGTGCAGCCGGATCAGCTGATGCCGGCGGTGCTGGCCACGCCGTTTACCGGCGGCGCAATCGCTGTGCCCAGCCTGTCGCCCAAGCAGGTGGAGAAGCTGTCCTGGGATCTGGAGACAGCCCAAGTGCCCGTCGACGGGCAGATCAGTCATGTCCTGTACCAGCAGACCGGCGGCAATGTCCATCTGTGCCAGCTGGTCCTGCACGGCCTGTGGGCTGAGGCTAGCCAGTCGCGGACCGCGATTGGAGTCAGCGATGTCGAGCGCGTCATTGACCGATTGGTCAACCAAGCCGACAAAGTCGCGCACTTCGCCTCGATCTATCAGACGCTGAAGGAAGATCTGCCGCGCCTGGCCGCCTTCCAGCAGTTCGTCCTGGGCACTAGTCCCGACCCAAAGACGCTGGCCGAGCTGTGCTCGCTCGGCATCTCTGAGCACGACAATCCCTTTGCCAACCCGATCTATGAGCGGGTCTTTGGTCCTGCCGGTCCACTCGATCTGCGCAAGCTGCAGCAGCAGCTGCAAGCCGAAGCGGCCGAGCCAGCCCCCTCGCAGCGCACGCCGGAAGTACACATTGAACCGCCGAGTGAGGCTCGACGGGAGCACTCGCTCTTGCTGCGGCTGGCCGACGCTTCCCGCGTAACCCCGCAGCGTGACGTCAACCCCTATGCCTTGGTTAGCCCGGAGGCGGAAGCCCTTCCCGAGCCGCCCTCGGCGCTGATCGGACTGCCTGAGCCACCGCGTCCAGCGCCGGTCAGTCTCTCCGGCTCAGTCGAGGCACTGCCAGCACTGATCGATATGCAGGCCGAGTCCTCGGCGGACTTTCTTGGCCTAGCCAGCGGGGCCGCCCCGGCGGTGCCTATCCTCGCTCTCGATGCAGGTGAGTCGGCGCCCAAGGCCATCCCCGCCCCTAGCCCGCCGAGCTCAGCGCAGTCCCCCGAGGTCGTGGTCCAGATCGACCAGACGCAGGAGGAGGAGTCGACCTGGGTCGAGGATCCGGTCAAGGAGATGACCAACCAGCTGGCCGCAGCGCGAGCGGAAAAGGCTCGTGCGAGTGCTGAGATAGGCCAGGATGCCCGCAAGCTCGTCGAGCTGCGTGAGGCGCTGGACAACAAGCTCATGCTGTCGGCCGAGCTCGACTCGTTCTGCGCCAGCTTCTTCCCGCACGTCGCAGAGAAGTTCGTGCTCGGCATGTCGCGCCCCGAAAAGACCGAGCTCCTCTTGGCCCATGCCGCGGCGCATGAGATCAGCAAGCGCCTGCGTGAGTGGTCGAGTCGACTAGATGTCCGCCAAGACATCGTAGGCGTCGTCGCGGCAGCCAAAGCCGGGGCCGCGTTGAGCCAGAGCAAGCCCGCCGAAGATGCGACGACGCCATCGGCCGCGCCCCCCGTGGCTGAGCCGCCGCAGCCGCTGGTTCCGACGCCAGCCCCAGCGGCAACGCCTGCCCCGGCCGCCGATGCGCAGGTCAGCGGACCCGCCGGATCCGACGAGCCTGCGAACTTCAAGCCGCCGATGAACGCGCTGCAGGTCGGTGTCGGCTTGGTGCTGGCCAATCGCTACTTTCTCACCAACGAGCTCGCCCGTGGCCCAGTGGCTGTCGTGTGGAGCGCCTACGACCGCATCAAAGACGAGCAAGTCGCTCTTAAGCTCGTGCACGGCCAAGCGGCCGAAAAACCGGCGATTCTCGAGGTGTTCTGGCGCAGTGCACACCAGATGGCCGCCCTGTCGCATCCGGCGATCGTCGGTGTACTGAACAAGCCCCGCGAAGAGAACGAAATCCACTACGTGGTGATGGAGTGCCTGTCCGGTGGCAACCTGCGCCAGTGGGTCCACGGCGGCAAGCTCTCGCGCGTGCACATCATGCGGGTCCTGCAGCGCCTGGGCGCCGGTCTGCAGTACGCCCATGAGCGCCGCGTCCTGCACCGCAACATCAAGCCGTCCAACATCCTGTTCGATAGCACCGGTCACGCCCGCCTGACTGACTTTGGGATGGTCTGGCCGCCCGAGGCTGTCAGCGACGCAGAGGCCCGCAGCGACCGGCTCATGTATAGCGCTCCCGAAGAGCAGCTCCCCGGTAGCTCTGGCGACGCCCGCTCCGACGTGTACTCGCTGGGCATGTGTGCGCTTTTTGCGGTCTACGGTCAGGAGCTGCCCAGCCGGGCGGTGCAGGATCGCGCCGCCTTCATCGAGCAGCTGGATGCCACCCCGGCACTCAAGACCGTCCTGCGGCGGGCTACGGCGGTAAGCCCAGCCGAGCGCTTTGGCTCAGCCGCGGAATTCTGCCGGGCGCTGGATTTTGACGCCCCGATGCTGCCGGGTGTCAGCCCGCGCAACTCGCTACCGCCCGAGGGACAGCGCTATTCCGAGCGCAGCGGCGCCATCCAAGCCTTGCCTTCCAGTACATCTGGGGGCTGGCGCGCGCCCGCCGCTCCGCCTGCGCCTGCGGCTCCGCCGCCCCCCATTCCCGATGCCGCAGCGCGAGGCAGTGGCCCGCTTAATGCTTCTGCTGACAGCCAGGCAGCGATGCCCCAGCTGGCGATGCCGCCGCTTCTGTTTTCCGATGCACAGCCAGCCCGCGCTGAGGCCGCCAAAGAGCCGCCACCGCCCCCGCGAGTGGTCGCTCCAGCGCCTGTCTTTGCCGCTGAGCCGGATCCCCTGCGTGGCATGACGGCGCCCCCCATCCTGGCCATGCCCCCGGTCGCACCCATGGCGCCTCCGCCCAGCTCTGGCCGCTGGCAGCTGTTCGCCATGGCCGGCCTGGCCCTATTGGCGGTAAGTGGCGCCGGCCTTGGCTACTGGTGGGGCGGACAGCGCAACGCAGGACCGGCTACGCCTCCGGGTATCGCTGACAACCGACCTGGCAATACCGGACAGCCACCTGTGGCGGTTAGCCGGCCGCTGCGTGTTGAGAGCCTCCTGCCGCCGCCCGAGCCGACCAGCCGCCCGGTGGCCGATCCGCCTCGCGATCCGGCCGCCGATACGGTGGTTGCTTCAGCCAAGCCAGTGCCGCCCGAGCCGGCAGGAAAAGCTGCTGCGCCCACCCCTGCCCCGACGGCCAAGCAGGCGGCAGCGGCTAAGTCTCTCAGCGGCATCCAGGTGGCGAACGCCCCAGCGGTTCCCGCTGCCAAGCTTCCACCCGCTGGCGCTGCCGCCGGCAAGAAGCTCGCGGTAGCGCCACCTGTCACGCCGGTCCAGGTGGCGACCGCCAAGCCAGCGCCACTCCCACCGCCGGGACCAGCGGTACCGGCAAAGGCTCCGCTGGCCAAGCTTGCTCCCCCTGTGGCCGTCGCTCAGGCTCCGGTGGCCAAGGTCGCCCCGGTGGCCAAGCCAGCCCCAGTCAGCGCCGAGCCAGCTGCCAAGCCAACCTTGCTGGCCTCGGCGCAGCCAGCGCGCCCCGCGGCACCGAAGACAGCAGTTCGTCCGCCCCCGAGCCCGACCGTCGCCGCTCGACCTCAGCCCGTGGCAGCAGTCCGCCCGACGCCAGCGCAGGTTCCACGCCCAGCGCCCGCGCCCAGCGATGCAGGTGGAGTCTCCCCAGAGGCGGCCCTGCAGGCGGCACAGCAGGCCTTTGTTCGAGGACAGCACCACCAAGCTATCTCGCTCGCGATGCAAGTGACCGGCCGCGGCGGCCCCGATGCCATCAAGGCCTGGCGCTTCGTGGGCGGCGCCGCCTGCAGCTCTGGCCAAGGGCAGCTGGCCACCAGCGCCTACAACCACCTGCGCGAGCCCGATCATCGACGCATGCTCGTCGAGCTCTGCCGGCGGAATGGCCTGAACTATAACGGCAGTCAGTTCGCCCCCGAAGAGTAGCCTCTGCATCCGCGGAACTCGCCGTCTCCCGCGCAGCCACAGTTATAATCCCGCGCATGTCACGCTTGCTGCACACGCTGCGCTTGCTTGGGCGCGCGTGTGTAATCCTCTTTCTTTTTGTACGCACGGCCCTGGTCTACGCCGTGGGCTGGCTGGCTCGCCGCCTGCGCGGTCGTAGCCTTACCGAGCGACAGCAGTACTTTGGCGACTGCGTTTTTGCGCTCTTTCGCGACCTGGGCGCCACCTTCATCAAGGTCGGGCAGATCATGTCTACTCGCCCCGATCTGCTACCGCCCTACATCATCCAGGCTCTCCAGCGCCTGCAGGACGATGTCGGGCCGTTCGCCTTCAGCTACGTGCGACAGACTATTGAGAGTGACCTTGGCCAGCCGCTGGAGACGCTCTTTGCCGAGTTTTCCATTCGCCCCATCGCCTCGGCCTCCGTCGCACAAGTTCACCGGGCCCGCCTGCAAAACGGCGATCTGGTCGCGGTCAAAGTGCGCCGGCCCGACATCGAAGAGCTCTGCACCTTCGATCTTTCTGTGATGCGGCTCTACGCCGGCTGCTTGGAGCTGTTTCCCTCGCTCAAGCTGCTTGCCCCGGTCGACAGCGTTAATCAGTTTGGCCGCGCCATTGCGCTGCAGCTCGACTTCTCGATCGAGGCTGGCAACAATCGTCGGTTTCGCCAGAACTTCGCTGCCGAGGCCGAGGTGATTGTCCCTCGCCTGTACGAAGACCTGTGCAGCCGTCGCGTCCTGGTGATGGAGTTCGTCGAGGGGGTGAAGATCCTCGACTTCCAGCGCTCTGGCCTCGATCCGCGCCGGCTGGGCCAGCTGGGCTTTCGCATCATGCTCAAGATGGTGTTTGCCGATGGCTTTGTGCATGCCGACCTGCACCCCGGGAACATCCTGGTCACCCCGGCTGGCAAAGTGGCGCTGCTCGACCTGGGCCTTGTCGCTGACCTCGATGACAGCCACCGCATGGCCTTCGCCCGCTACTTCGCCGCCTGGGCGCAAGGGGACGGACAGACCATGGCCGACATTATGGTTCGCCACTCGCCCTCCCCGACCATCGGCGACTTGCCAGGCTTCCGCTCGGCGGTACAGGGCTTCGTCGACCGCTATCACGGCAAGCGACTGGGAGAAGTCGAGGTCGCAAGGGTGGTATTTGAGATGATGCAGATCCTGCGACGCTATCGCGTGCGCGTGAACGCAACCTTTACGATGGTCAACATCGCCATCGCCGTCACCGAGGGCATCGGCAAGCAGCTCGACCCCAGCCTGGATCTTATGAACGAGGCGATGCCTTTCTTCTTGGGGATGCAGTTCCCATCGTCGCTATGATGTCTCCTAGGTCGCCGAACCGATCCTTCGCATGAGTGCCGATTCCCCAGCTCTGCTCGAGCGCATCCTGCAGGTACTTCCTGTCTCCAGCCAGCAGCGCCTACTCATCATGGGCTGGGAAGAATTTCCGCCACCACGCGATCCGGCGCGGCTCTTGTTGCGAGCGATTGGCGCACCGACCCCGGTCCATCTCGTCGACCTCGAGCAGCAGACTTCTCGATGGCTGGGCCAGCACGTGACGACGCACGGAATCATCCGCTCGCCGCTAAGTCCGGAAGACCCGCCCTGTGTTGGCAAGCTAGCGCTATGCCTGGGGCTCTTGCCCTCGAGTCAACTGCCGTTTCTGCAGCGGCACTCAGAGCGCTTCCGCCTGACCGGAATTGTCCTCCCAGCGACGGTCTCCGCCCCTGCCACGGCCTCCTCAAATACCGCTGAGCGGCCTTCCCGAAGCCCACTTCAAGCAGAGGCACTGGCCTCGCTGGCCGTGGTCTCGATCGCACCGGGACGCGAAGGCTAGCCCGCGCTCTCCCGCCCATACCGGACCAACCGCCGGGCCCCTCTAGGCCCAACCGAAAACCTTCAGATCTTTGCCGCCGATGACGCGTTTCTGGGCGGTACCGCATCGAACTTGACAAAAATTGTCCCCTTGGGTTGCCCGGAATGATCTGGGGATTAGACTTGTTTGATAAGGGAAAGTTGGGAGTGGCAGCACGCCCCCCACATTCGTCGAAGCCCTGCAAAGTCGCGTGCTTGCGGCTAAGCGCTGCGGCGAATAGTTCGCTTCCCAAAGCAGTCTCAATGCGCTGACTCGGCCAGTCCGATGGCTGGCTCAGATGAGCAGCGACAGACAGCCCGTGAGCAGTTTCTGCTCGCATGACAGGACACCACCATGAACCGTTACAACTCTGCTGCAGCAGCCACTTCCGAAGTTGCGGACGAGACTGAAGAGCTCGAAACCACCGCTGAGGCTGAAGCTGATTCCGAGACGGAAGTGACGGAATCAAACGACTCGGTTCGTCAGTACTTGCGCCAGCTAGGTGCTGTACCGCTTCTGACCCGTGAGGGCGAGGTGGCGCTTGGCAAGCGCATGGCAGAGGGCAAGCGCCGCATCCTGGTCTCGGTACTCTCTTGCCCAGCCGCGGTGCAGGACCTGCTGGCTTTCAAGGAAGGTCTGCAGAACGGCAAGCTGCGACTGCGCGATATCGTCGCGGATCTTGAAACCGACGAGAGTGAGGAGGTTGATGAGTCGGCCTACCTCGATCGCACGGTCGCGATGATCGAGGCAGCGCGCAACCACTACCGCGCCTGGCAGCGTGTTCGCCGTCCGCTAGCTGCCCACAAGACGCTGAGCCCAGCGCAGCGCAAGACGCTGGACGCGCGCTTGGCCGAACATCACCAAGCTCTCTTTGATGTGGTCTCTTCGATGAAGATCCATCAGAAGCAGATCGATCTGCTGGCCGAGCGGGTAAAGGCACTCGCAGGGCGAGCGCAGCAGGCGCGCAGTATCCTGACCAGCGTCGAGGAACGCTCGGGCACGCCAGCTCGGGAGCTGCCGCAGATGGTCGAGGATCTCAGCCACTCAGAGAGCCGGAAGCGATCCTTACTGCGCAAGCTAGGACTGCGCGAGGAGGAGCTTTTGGCCATGGCCAGCGAGGCCAAGAGCGCGCTCGCCACCCTGTCGGCTGTTGAGCATGACGCAGGCATGGATGCCGCGGCGCTGGTGGCTCTCGCTGGCGACCTAGACGATGGTGAGCGCCTAGCAGGTCAGGCCCGGCATGAGCTTCTGGAGGCCAACCTCCGCCTAGTCGTTTCGATCGCCAAAAAGTACACCAACCACGGCATGCAGTTCCTGGATCTGATTCAGGAAGGCAACCTCGGCCTAATGCGCGCCGTCGACAAGTTCGAGTACCAGCGCGGCTACAAGTTCTCGACGTATGCCACCTGGTGGATCCGCCAAGCGATCACCCGCGGCATCTTCGACCAGTCGCGTACCATCCGCATCCCGGTGCACGTCTTCGAGACCGCACGCAAGCTGTTCCGCATCTCGTACGAGCTCTCGCGACAGCTTGGCCGCGAACCCACTCCCGAGGAGCTCTCGGAGCGAAGCGGGGTGCCCGTGCTAAAGGTGCGGCAGGTGCTCAAAGCCGCCTCACGTGAGCCGGTATCCCTCGACTCGCCCAGCCCTGTGCGGGAAGGCAGCAGCCTCGGGGACATGATTGAGGATCCGGCGGGTCGGTCGGCGAGCGAGTCCTTGGTGGAAGCGGCGCTGGTCTTCCACACGCGACAGATTCTCAAGAGCCTCAACCCGCGCGAGCGAAAAATCCTGCGCATGCGCTACGGCATCGAGCAAGACTCCGACCGCACGCTGGAAGAGATCGGGCAGAGCTTTGGTCTCTCCCGTGAGCGCATCCGTCAGCTGGAAGTCCAGGCCCTGCGCAAGCTGCGACACGCCTCGGAAGCCCGCGAGCTTAAAGGCTTCATCGAGCCCTAGGCAGCTCCGCGCCGTACCTCCCCTGGCCCGCCCGCTATCCCCAAAGCCCACAAGTTTCGCACAAGTCCACCAGCCCGCCCGTGTACCATCGGGCGCTGCGATGAGCCGCATCACGCTGGGCCTAAACGCCTACCATGCCGACGCTGCCGCGGCGCTGTTCCGCGATGGTGAGCTCTGTTTTGCCATCGAAGAGGAGCGCCTAAATCGCCGCAAACACTGCGGCGGCTTCCCAGCCCTGGCTGTGCAGACCTGCCTCACGCTCGCTGGACTGCAGGCCGCGGAGATCAAGCACGTCGCAGTGTCACGGGATGGCCAAGCACAGCTGGCCAGAAAAGCACTCTTCGCGGCTGAGCGAGCGCTGCAGAGCCTGGCCAGCCCATCCGCCGAGCGGGTGGCCTTTCTCAGCAGCCTCAGGCAGCGCTGGGACAACCGCCGCCGCCTCGGGCGCATTCGCGACGACCTCGAGCGGGCTCTCGGACAGCGGCTGCCGCTGGCCACGATCCATGCTGTCGAACATCACCGCGCGCATCTGGCGAGCGCGTTCTTTGCTTCCGAGTTCGATCAGGCAGCGGTGCTCTCAATCGACGGATTCGGTGACTTCACCTCGACCATGTGGGGCACAGGGCAAGCCAATCAGCTCGCCGTGCAGCACAGCGTTGGTTTTCCGCACTCTCTTGGGCTGCTGTACACGGCGGTGAGCCAGTGGTTAGGCTTTGGCAAGTATGGCGATGAGGGCAAGGTCATGGGCCTCTCGGCTTGCGGTCGCCCAACCCTGCTGCCGCGCCTGCGCCGGCTCGTGAGGCTGACGAGCGACGGTGGCTTCACGCTGAACCTGCGCTACTTCCGGCACCATCGCCAGGGGGTAGACATGACCTTCGGCGACGAAACGCCGCAGCTTGGACGGCTGTACTCCCCGGCCCTGTGCGACCTGCTGGGCAGCCCGCGCGCGCCCGGACCCGGGGTGGAGACCCAGCCTTACTTCTGCGACGTCGCCGCTAGCCTGCAGGCTCTGCTCACCGAGTCCGTCGTCCATATCTGCCGCCACTTGCAGCGTCGCACGGGGCTTGCGGCCCTGTGCTTGGCCGGTGGGGTCGCCCTAAACTGCGTCGCCAACGCCGCCATCCTCGAACAGACCGACTTCCGCGAGCTTTTTGTCCAGCCCGCCGCCGGCGACAACGGCACCGCGCTGGGCGCCGCCCTGTGGGTGGAGCATCAGGTTCTGCAGCAGCCGCGTCGCTTTGTGATGCGCCACGCCTATACCGGCCCGACGTATGACGCAGCCGCCTGCGGTCTTGCGCTAGCGACGTTCCAGGCCGGCTCCCCCCTACGCCTGCGCATCACCCGCATCGACAATGACGACGAGCGCTGTGCCCGCGCCGCGGCAGCGATCGCCGAAGGTGCGGTGCTCGGCTGGTTCGCCGGCGCCATGGAGTTTGGTCCGCGCGCGCTGGGCCATCGCAGCATCCTGTGCGATCCGCGGCGAGCCGACATGAAAGACCTGCTCAACCGACGCATCAAGCACCGCGAGCCGTTCCGGCCCTTCGCACCCGCTGTGCGGTTAGAGCGGGTTGGCGACTGGTTCGAGCGAGGTACGCCCTCGCCGGCCATGCTGCTCATCGATCGGGTACGCCGCGAACGCCGAGCACAAGTACCGGCCATCACTCACCACGATGGCACGGGCCGCCTGCAGACCGTCTCGGCTGATACTTCGCCCCTGTTCCACCGCCTGCTCTGTGCGTTCGAGCAGCGCACCGGCGTGCCGATCTTGCTCAATACCTCGTTCAACGAGCACGAGCCCATCGTCTGCACCCCGCTAGACGCCCTGCGCTGCTTCGAAAAGACACGCATGGATGTGCTGGTGCTCGGCCCGTTCTACGTCGAGCCCGACGCTTGGCCCGATGGCGTTGGCGAAGGCTCTACGCCGGTCGCGGCCAGCTAGCCGCGGCTGGGGGCTGGGGCGCCAAAGTGCTGCGTAGCGCGCAGCGCCGCTTCCGCATCGCGATCGCGATGGAAGTGCAGGTCGGGCAGCCGCTTCATCTGCACAACATCGGCCAGGCGGGCCCGCAGAAACGGCGTCACGCGGTTCAGCCCGTCGTGGATGGTCTTCTGCTGCGCTTCCTCGTGAACGCGGGCAGCGCCTGGCGATAACCCCGGCGGGCGGCCGGGTACAGCGTCGCGGCGAGCGTAGTAGATCTTGGCGTTGCGCAGGTCGGGACTCAGCTGCACCCGCGCGATGGCCAGCTGGGCCAGCCGCGGATCGCTGACCTCCAGACGAAACAGCCGGTCAAGCTCCTCGAAAAAGAGCCGCTCCAGGCGCAGGACGCGCGGCCCCAGACCTTCGACCATATCTGCATGGCCGCTGCCGCGCTCGGCACCCTGCTCTAAGCCGGTGTCTTTGCCGACGATAAACGGGGCATCGGGATCGCTCTCTAGGCCGCGCTGGCCCTTGCTGTGCGTCGAGTACTTTCGCTGCTTGCTCATGGCTATTTCATACGCCGAAAACGGCGGTGACGGATCCGCGACCCGGGCCGCAGGCAACAAATTGCGCTGCGCCCGCCCGCCCGGGGCCGATGAAATGCCGCTGTCCTCGCCAAAAGAGATCGGCGAAAATAACCCGGCATGCACAAGACACTCGGCCCCCCACCCGCACCGCACCGTCGGCTCCGTGCTCACCGGCCTGCTGCGGCGGCCACCTTCCCTGTGATCGCCTTGGGTCTCTGCACCCTGCTTCTCGGCTGCGGCAAGTCCGGCGTCGCCGGTGAGCTGGCCGCATTCAAGGACAACGGCCATGCCGTCTCGGCGTTTAGCGACACCGACGCCGGTGCCCTCGGCGCCAAGAAGTGCCAGACCGGTACCATCGATCAAATGGCGGCCCTGATCTGCGAGTACAGCAGCTCTGACTCCGCCGCGCTCGGCCAAGCCTCCGCCGAGGGCTGGGTCGGAGAAGCGGCCACCGCCGTCGTGCTGCGACGCGGCAACATGCTCTTCGCCGCCGCCGATCGCAGCGGTGCTGACCAGCTCGGGAAGACCATCTCTGCTCTCGGCAAGGTCTTCCGCCGCATCAAGAAGTAAGCCCCTCCTCGTCCCTGCCCCACCGCCCTATCCCCCAGCCGCCCGTGCCGTCGCCCTGTCTAGTAATGGCCGGGACGGGTGGGTGCGTTCTCTGGATCTTCGTCGAAGCTCAGCGGCGGCGGTGGCAGCGGTCGGCGAGCCCGCAGGCAGGCGGCGCGCACCGTCACGCCAAAGCTTGGCCGGGCGGAGGAGGCTGAGTCGCCCAGCGCAGCCCGATCGATCGCCGCGCAGAGCTCACTAAACACGGCCTGCCTCTCGTCGTCGGTCTCGCCGAAGGCGGGCAGCCAGGCAGAGAGCGGCCCCTGCGCGATCAGCGGCGAAAAGAAGAAGTCCGGCCCGCCGCCGAACAGCAGCGAAAACGGCTGCGTTACGATCGCCACGTCCTCCAGCCCCGCCTCAAGCGCCCAGGAATACAGCGTCAGAGCATCGGGCAAGCTGGTGCGCGCGGTCTCCAGCAGCGCGGCGGCGCGCGGCGTCTGCCCGATGGTGCGGAGCAGCAGCTCATGAAACTCGGCAAAGCTGTCGCGCAGCGGCAGGGTGATAAGCACGCTGGCTCCCGGCTTGGCGACGCGGAGGAGCTCGCGCAGAAAGCCTCGTGGGTCAGCGGTGTCCAGCAGGCCCAGGTTCGACTGCACCAGATCAAAGACCTCACTGTCGAACGGCAGCCGCGGCAGCCCGCTATCTCGACGCAAAAACACGCGTCGCCCGATCTGCGAGCCGGCCTCTTGCCGCGCCAGCTCCAGCATGACCGGCGAGGCCTCGATGGCAACCAAGCGAGCCTGGGGACTGCGTCGCAGGAGCGGCAGACCCGCCTCACCGGCCCGGCAGCGCACATCGAGGAGCGTGCTCTTACCGAGCGCCGGGGTCTGCGAGAGCAAGAGCTGCGCAAACGGCTGCGTCCACAGCGGTGCAATCTCGCGGGTATACAGCTCCGCCTGCTCCGCATCTTTGGTTCGCGATCCGCTGATCCGCGTTCCGCCGCTCCAGGCCCCACTTAGCCCGAGCCAGGGCTGGCCGGGCAGGGCCTGGGGTCCCGAGCTGCCCCCCAAGAGCTCGGCCAAGCCGACGTGGCGAGGGGCAGACGCATCAGGCTTTGCGGAAGGCGAGATCGCAGGCGGCATGGCGGCGCCATAATAGAGACAGCCTCGCCGCATGCACAGCGCTTGTTTTGCCGCTGCCACCCGGCCGCCCGCAGCGCTGCCGACCCAGCCGCCGATGCCCGCCGGCTAGCGCGAGGGAGTGCCAGACCCAGAGACTGCCGCTGCCCAGCAGCAGAAACGGACCCCCCATGGATAGTCGCTACATCGTTATGGCTCTACCCGTGTTCCTGGTGTGCATCCTGGTCGAGCTGTTCTACACCCGTCGCCGGCCCGAGGTGCAGTACCACCTGCACGACACCTTGACCAGCCTCAGCTGCGGCATCAGCCAGCAGGTGCTGCTGGGCTTTGTCTCGATCGGCGGCTTGCTCGCCTATCGCTGGATCCAGGAACACTTTGGTCTGCTAACCATCTCGATGCGCTCGCCCTGGGCCTGGGTCGCGCTGCTGTTCCTCGACGACTTTTGCTACTACCTGTATCACCGCGCCAGCCACCGCGTGAACTTCCTGTGGGCCAGCCACGCCGTCCATCATCAGAGCGAGGAGTACAACCTCTCGACGGCACTGCGCCAGAGCGGCCTGACTGGGCTCACGTCCTTTGTGTTCTATCTGCCCATCGCGCTCCTCGGCTTTCCGCTCGCGATGTGGCTGACCATGCACACTTTCAACATCCTCTACCAGTTCTGGATCCACACCCGCCTGATTCACCGCCTTGGGCCGCTGGAGTGGATCTTCAACACCCCCTCGCATCACCGCGTGCACCACGGCATCGATCCGCGCTACCTGGACAAGAACCACGCCGGCATCTTCATCATCTGGGATCGCCTGCTGGGCACCTTTGCCCCCGAGGTCGGCGAGCCGGTCTACGGGACCGTCAAGCCGCTCTCCAGCTTCGACGCGATCTGGGCCAACCTGGCCGAGTGGCAGCGGCTCTATCAGCTGATGCGGGCCACGGCACGGCTGCGCGACAAGATCCTTTTGTGGTTCATGCCCCCCGAGTGGCGGCCGGCCGACCTGGGCGGCATCGTTGAGGTTCCCGAGGTGCAGCGCGCGACCCAGACCAAGTACGAGGTCGTGACGCCGCGACCACTGAACGCCTACGCCCTGTGGCTGTTCGTCAGCGCGCTTTTGGCCGGTGTGATCTTCTTGCAGTGGAGCGCCAGCTTTCCGCTGTGGCTGCGCATCGTCGCCTGCGGCCACGTCCTGTGGGCCCTGTGGGCCTGGGCCCAGGTCGTTGAGCTGCGACGGAGCATCTGGATCTTTGAGGGGCTGCGCCTGCTCGCGCTGCTGCCGCTTGGCCTGGCCATACCGCCAGCTCTGCGCCTGGTCTTTATCGGCTTTGTCGTCGTCCAGGTCGTGGCACTTGCCGCCACCGCGCTGCCCGCCCTGCGTGCTGCCCGGCCGCTATCGTCCAATTGACAGCAGCGGGGGGTCCGCGCTACGCAGCCCAGCATGGGAATCCAAAGTAGTGTGGGGGGAGAGCGGGCTGAGGCCATCGCAGCGACGGTACGGGCCGGCGATCTACGCCTCTGCGCACGCCTGATCCGCGACCTGGACGACCGCCAGGCGCTGGCCCGGGCGGTGCTGCGTCAGCTCTGGCCGCACACCGGCCGCGCCTTCATCCTCGGCATCACCGGCAACCCCGGGGCCGGCAAGTCGACGGTGGTCGACTGTCTGATCGCGCACTACCGCAAGCAGGGGCTGCGCGTCGGCGTCGTGGCCATCGATCCCTCTAGCCCCTTTTCGGGCGGCGCCATCCTCGGCGACCGCATCCGCATGCAGCGGCACGCGCTCGATCCCGGCGTGTTCATCCGCTCGCTGGCCTCGCGCGGGCACCTGGGCGGGCTGTCGCGCTCGACGGGGGAAGTGGTTGCCGTGCTCGATGCGGTGGGCTTTGACGTCATCCTGATTGAGACGGTCGGCGTCGGCCAGGGCGAGGTCGATGTCGTGTCGCAAGCCGACACCAAGGTGGTGGTCACGGTCCCTGGCCTGGGCGACGAGGTGCAGGCGCTAAAAGCCGGAATCTTAGAGATCGCCGACGTGCTGTGCGTAAACAAAGCTGACCGCGAGGGCACCGACCGCATTGTCCGCGACCTCAAGACCATGCTGGAGCTGCGCAGCCGCAGCGTCGATCTGCCGCCCGAGGCCCCGCATGGCGAGGTCGAGATCGTCCGCACTGTGGCCACTCGCGCCGACGGCATCGACGAGCTGGCAGCAGCCATCGATCGCCACCGCAGCGCCGAAGCCAGCGCCGCCAAGATCCGGCGCGCCCACCGCGCCCGTCGCGATCTGCGCGATGCTCTGATCGATCAGCTGACCCAGCTTGCCGACGAGGCCCTCAGCCGAAACGACGAGCTGGTGCGCAGCGTCGAGGAGCGCCGCCAGGACCCCTACTCGGTCGCCGAGACGCTGCAGCGCGCCATTTTCGATATCTACATAGCCAGGGGATAGCTAGGGCCTGCCGGGCGATTCTGTATCCTCATAAATAGTGCGATTTAGAACATTCCGTGCAGCAATTGTGCGATATCGAACTCTCGCCGCTCTACACCCAGAAATTCTTGCGCCGCGCCGAACTTCTGTCGCTAGTTGCCGTCCGCGCCAGGCCCCGTCGGCTGCGCCGCCAGCCCCCTGTGCTGGAAGGTTCTGCGCTGTCCCCGCCGGAGCGTGCTATATAGACACAGAGTATCGACATAGCACATGGGCAAAATCCTTCTTACTGGCGCGACCGGGCACCTTGGCTGCAACCTGCTGCATCGCCTGCTCGACGACGGACAGGACCTGCGCGTCCTGGTCCGCCCAGACAGCGATAACTCGTGCCTGGCTGGCCTGCCCATCGAGCAGGTAGCCGGCGATCTGCGGCAGGCCGAGAGCCTCGATCGAGCGGTTGCCGGCTGCCACCGCATCTATCACACCGCGGCCCTCGTCTCGACGCTGTACGGCGACGAGGCGCACAAGCGCGCCATCTACGACACCAACGTGCTCGGCACCCGCCACCTGCTGCAGGCGGCGCAGCGCCACGGCGTCGAGCGCGTCGTCGTCACCAGCAGCCTGGGCGCGGTCGGCTTTGACGAGAACCACTCCGCGGCTCCTTCGACGGAAGACTCGCCGTTTTATCCCTTTCACCGCACCATGCCCTACGAAGCCAGCAAGGCCTTCGTCGAGCATGAGTGCCTGCGGGCCGTCGCGCGCGGCCTCGACGTCCGCATCGCCGTGTCCTGCGCCATCCTTGGGCCGTACGACTACAAGCCGTCGCGCATGGGGCGAGCCCTGTGTGACTTCGCCAACCGCCGGCTGCGCGCCTATATCGACGGCGGCGTCGAGTTCGTCGCCGCGGCGGACATCGTCGCTGGGCACCTGTTGACCATGGAGCGCGGCCGCCCGGGTGAGAAGTACATCTTCTCGACGCAGTTCGCGACGCTGCCCGACATCATGCAGCTGTGGCAGGAGATTACCGCCGTGCCGCCACCGCGCCTGAAGCTGCCGGTGCCGGTCATGGCCGCCGTCGCTGAGGTGCTAAGTCCACTCCTGACCCGCTTCGCGCCGAGCGTTCCGCAGCGCCTGACGCCGGGTGCCGTACGCATCCTGCAGCTTCGTCGCCACGTCGATCTGCACAAAGCGCGCAGCGAGCTTGGCTATCAGCCGACCAGCCTACGCACCGCCTGCGAGCAGGCCTATGCCTTCCACTGCGCCCGCGGCAGCATCCGCCGCGGCGGCTGAACCGAGTCTTGGCTGCAGGTAACGACTGCGCCGTGCCGCCGCGGCCACACCGCCCAGACCCTGAACCTCCCCTCACGCTGAAGAGAGCTGACATGAACCAGATCAACCCTGCCTACACCCCCAATACACCGCCGCTGCTCAGAAAAGGGGTGGCGTACGTGCCGGTGCTCGGCCACGCGCTGCAGCTTGGGCTGCGACCGTTTGAGCTTCTCCTCGCCGGCCGCAGGCAGCACGGCGATGTCTTTGCGCTGAAGCTGGCGACGCAGATGGCGGCGATGTTCTCGGGACCGCAGGCCAACGAGGCGTACTTTCGCGCGCCCGACGATCAGCTCAGCCAGCGCGAGGTCTATCAGTTCACCGTGCCGGTGTTCGGCCGCGGCGTCGCCTACGACGTCAAGCCCGAGCTGATGGCCGAGCAGCTAACCTTCCTGCATCCCGCCCTGCGCGAGGCCCGGCTGCGCCGCTACGTGCAGTTCTTCCACGAAGAGCTCGACCGCTATTTCGCCGCCCTCAGCGACGAGGGCACGCTGGACATCTACACCACGACCAACGAGCTTACGGTGTTTATGGCCGGCCGCTGCCTGCTCGGCAAGTACTTCCGCGAGCACATGACGACCGAGTTTGCGGCGCTTTACCACACGCTGGAAGAGAGCCTCAACGTCGTGTCCTTCCTCGCCCCCAACGCGCCACTGCCGCAGCTTCGCAAGCGCGACAAGGCGCGCGTCGAGGTGAGCAAGCTGTTCGCTCGCGTCACCCGGCAGCGCCGCGAGCAAGGAGTGGTGGAAGAGGACTTTGTGCAGAGCCTGCTCGAAGCTCGCTACAAGGATGGCCGCGCCCTCAGCGACGAAGAAATCACCGGTCTGGTGCTGGCTGCGCTGTTTGGCGGACAGCACACCAGCGCCGCCCTAAGCGCCTGGGGCGTCATCGAAGCCCTGCGCAATCCCTATGTCCTGCCGCCGCTTCTGCGCGAACAGGAGCGCGTGCTCGGCGAGCGCGACAGCGTGACAATGGACGACATCAAGGCGATGCCGGTGCTGGAGCGGCTGGCGCTTGAGACCGAGCGCACGCATCCGCCCTTCTTCCTGCTCGCGCGCAAGGTGCTGCGCGACTACTCCTATGGCAAGTGGACGATTCCCGCCGGCTGGATCGCCATGACCTCACCGTGGCTGTCGCATCGCCTGCCCGAGGTCTGGCACGATCCCGAGCGCTTCGATCCCGACCGCTTCGCCCCCCCGCGCGAGGAGCACCGCAAGGTCAACTACAGCCTCATCACCTTCGGTGGCGGCAAGCATCGCTGCGTCGGCATGTCGTTCGGCTTTCTGCAGGTGCGGGTCATCCTAAACTACCTCCTGCGCAACTTTGAGCTGTCGCTGGTCGACGGCAACCCGCGGCCCAATATGACCAACATGGTGGTCGGTCCCAAGCACCCCTGCCTGGTCCGCTATCGCCGCCGCAAGACCCGCGTCCTCACCAGCGTGCCCGGCAAGACCGTCTCCTGGGCGGTGGTCCAGCCCAGCGACGGCGGCGCGGCAGCCAGCTCCCCCCCGACGGAGGGTGCCGGTAAGTGTCCGGTCGCCCATAGCGACACTCCGATCTCTCCGACCGAGCCGACCGCAAACCTTGGGAATTAGGAACGACGATGTCAGCCTTCCGCTATGAAAACGCCCTGACTCCGACGCCGCCGCCCGGCTTCCTGGAAGCGCGCAATCGTCGTCAGAAAGCGCGGGCCGCTGGCCTGCACCCCGACTACTGGTATCCGGTGGCGCACTCGCGCAAGCTAAAGCCGGGCAAGGCGCTGGGAACGCGCTTCTGGGGCCGACCGATTGCCATCTATCGCGACGAAAAAGGAGTCGCGCACGCGCTAGAAGATCGCTGCGCCCATCGCCAGCTCAAGCTGTCACAGGGCGAAGTCAAGGGCTGCAACCTCGTCTGCCAGTACCACGGCTGGGAGTACGGCTGCGACGGTAAAGTCACAGCCATTCCGCATGAGCTGTTCGGCAAGCCGTTTCCGAAGTTGAGCGTGCCGGCCTTCCCGGTGCAGGAACGCTACGGTCACATCTGGGTGTTCCCCGGCGACCCGGCCCTGGCCGCCACACGCCGGCTGCCCGAGATTCCCGAGCTAGAGGGCAAAGAGCGCTGGGGCGTCATCCTGCTCGACGGCGTATGGAAAGCCCACCACACCATGCTGATGGAGAACATCTGCGACTTCACGCATGGCTACCTGCACCGCGACCATCGGCCGTTCTGGGATCCCAAGCTGACGCACTACGAGGCCGTCGGCGACAAGGTCCATGTCAGCTACGACACCAAGGTCGGCGCCGGCCGCATCTTCCGTCGCTTCGTCGATGAGAAGAAGGTCAACGCCAACCACATGGATCTGTGCTTCGAGTATCCCTTTCAGTGGTCAAACACCGACGACAAGATCAAGTCCTACTGCTTCCTTCTGCCGCAGGACGAGCAGACCACGCACGGCTTCTTCATCTTCTATTTCAAGTCGCTGAAGCTGCCGTTCCTGCCGATGTCGATGCCGCCGTGGCTGATGGATGGCGTGCTCAAGGTCGCCAAGCGCCTGTTCGTCCAGCCGGTCATCGACCAGGACGGCTGGGCGGTCGAGCTAGAGCAGCAGGGCTACAACCGCTACAGCGAGCTCCCCGTCGCTGAGTACAGCCCAGTGGTGTCGCTGTTCCAGCAGCTGACGATCCGCAAATGGGAAGAGTATTTGGCGACGCGCAACATCGTCCAGAAGCCCAGCTTAGGAGTCTTGGCATGAACTCCAGCATGATGCTCCCCGAGCCACTGACCAGCGCCGCGCCCGCCGATGGCGTAGGTCTGTCCGCCGCGCTGGGTCACCTGCTTAGCCTGCAGAAAAAGGAGGGGGGCTGGGAAGGCGAGATGGTTTGGAACACGATGATCCTGTCGCAGCACGTCATCGTGCAGCAGATCATCACCGGCGGTCGCAGCCTGGACGCGGCAACGCGGCAGCAGATGATCCAGCACTACCGCTCGGCGCGCACCCCCGACGGGGCCTGGGGCATGCATCGCGAGTCGCCGCCCTATGTCTACTTCACCAGCCTGGCCTACGTCGCGCTGCGCCTGCTTGGCGTGCCCCCTGACGATCCGCTGTGTGCGCAGGCCCGCCGCTTCCTGCACGCGCAAGAGGGCGGCGTGCTCGCCATTCCCACCTGGGGCAAGTTCTGGCTGTCGCTCTGCGGGCTCTACGACTATGCCGGTGTCAATCCCTTCCCGCCCGAGCTATTCCTGCTGCCGTCGCAGCTGCCGTTTTCTCCTTGGAACTTCTACTGCCACACTCGCTACATCTACATGGGCATCGCCTATCTGTACGGGCGACGCTTCCAAGGGGACCTGGGACCGATCACCGCGGCGCTGCGCGAGGAGCTTTACCAGCGGCCGGCCGCTGAGTTTGCCGACCTCGACTTCGCCGCCTATCGCCACCGCATCGCGACCAGCGATCTGTTCGTGGCCCCCAGCGCGGCGCTGCGGGCGGTCTACGACGTCCTGTACCGCTATGAGCAGCGGCCGTCGCGCAGCCTGCGCCGCCTGGCGCTCGAGCGCTGCTTTGACCGCATCCTCAGCGAGCAGCGCAACAGCCGCTACCAGGGCATCTCGCCGGTCAACAGCCTGCTTAACTGCTTGGCGCTGTTCGCGCACAGCCCGCACCACCGCGAGCTTGCGCCCAGCCTGCAAGGCCAGCAGGCCTGGGCCTGGAGCGACGAGCGCGAGGGGCTGCGCTTCGCCGGTGCTCGCAGCCAGACCTGGGACACCGCCTTTGCACTGCAGGCCCTATGCGCCACCCAGGGGCAGCCGCGCTCGGCCGACTCACCTGCCCTGCCAGCTTCCCTAGGAGCGTCCGCAGCAGCCGCGCATAGGTACTTACTATCCCTGCAGCTGATGGCCGATCTACCCTCTCAGGAGCATCTAAGTGGAGGTCGCGATCGTCTGCGCGGTGGCTGGTGTTTCTCCGATGGTCAGCACCGCTGGCCGGTGTCGGACTGCTCGGCCGAGGCGCTGGTCGCGCTGCTGCAGGCCGAAGACGAATTCGCGGCCGACATCCCCCAGCCGCTGTCCACCGAGCGCTGCCAAGCCGCGGTGCAGTTCCTGCTGTCCCGCCAAAACGACGATGGCGGCTTTGGCACCTACGAGCGCCGTCGGGCCGGCGGCCTGCTGGAGCAGATCAATCCGTCCGAGATGTACGGCAACTGCATGACCGAGCGCAGCTATCTGGAGTGCACGGCCTCGTCGCTGCGCGGCCTGTCAGCAGCCCGCATACGGCACAGCCAGAGCTGGCCGGTCGAGCTGCAGCAGCAGGTACAGCAAGCCATCACGCGCGGCCAGGAGCGGCTGTGGCAGGCCCAGCGCAGCGACGGATCGTGGCTGGGCTTCTGGGGCATCAACTTTACCTACGCCATCCTGCACGTCGTAAAGGCGCTGCGCGCCACCGGCATCAGCGCCAGCGATGCCCGCCTGCAGCGCGCCGCAGCCTGGCTGCTGTCACACCAGCGCTCCGACGGTGGCTGGGGCGAGCACTACACCAGCTGCCTCAGCGAGCGCTACGTCGAGCATCCCGAGTCGCAGGTGGTCATGACCAGCTGGGCGCTCCTCGCGCTGTGCGAGCTTGATACCCCGGGACTCGGCGACAACGCCGAGCGACGCGGCGCCATCGCTCGCGGCGTGGCCTGGCTCAAGAGCCACCAGCTTGCCGACGGTAGCTTCCCCGAGCAGGCGCAGAACGGCGTCTTCTTCGGCACCGCCATGCTCGACTACCGCCTGTACAAGTCGTACTTCCCCACCTGGGCTCTGGCCCGCGCTGCCCGTCTGTAAAGCGCGGACAGCCAAGCGGAAGCAGCGCCGGTCGCAGGCGGTCTGCCGCTCGCCCCCGGGAAGCGGCGCTGGACAGCCCAAGCCGCGCAGTCTGCCGCGTCAGCCTAGGTGGCGGACGAGGACAGGCTGGCCGCCGTCACCGGAATCGGCGAGGACGACGAGGGAGCCGTCGGATCCTGCGGCGGCTTGACGGCCGTGCCTCCCTCGGGCGGCATCGCTGCCTTCAGGCGTCGATACTGGGTCACCAGGACTAGCGCAGCCACCAGCGAGGTCCCCACCAGCAGGCCGAAGAACTCGGCATGCGTCCAGGCCTTCCAGAACCACTTGCCGGTCCGTCCCGAGAACCAGTTGCCAAGCGAGGTCGACAAGAACCACAGGCCCATCAACATCGCGGTCATCCGCCGCGGCGCCAGCTTGGTGACCATCGACAAGCCCATCGGCGAGACAAACAGCTCACCGATGGTGATGACAAAGTAACAGCCAATCAGCCACCACATGCTGACGCGGCCCGTGTTGCCACCCGCCATCGAGGCCAGGACCATGATGGCGTAGGCCGCAGCGGTCAGCAGCATGCCGATGCCGATCTTGGCCGGGGTCGAGGGCTCAAGGCCACGCTCGCGCAGGAAGCCCATCAGCCACACCACAACCGGCGTCAGCAGGATGATGAACACCGAGTTTGCCGCCTGGAACGCCTCGGTCGAGATCGAGCCGGTGTGGCCAAGCAGGGTGTAGTCGCGGATGGTGTTGTCGCGGGCCCAGATAGTCAGCGTGCTGCCGTTCTGGTGGAAGGCCATCCAGAAGGTCATGACGATGGCGCAGATGATGGCGAGGGCAACGATGCGCTGCTTTTCGACCGCCGGCGGATCGGGACGGTCTTCGTAGTCCGGTCCGAGCGGAACATCGAGCACCGCCGAGACCGAAGAGCGCTGGTCGGCGATCTCCAGGTGCTTGCGGAACAGCGCGAAGATCACGAACGACAGCGCCATGCCGACACCGGCCGTAGCAAAGGCAGCCATCCAGCCAAAGCTACTGCGCATGTAGCCGCCGACCGGACCGGCTAGGCCAGCGCCGATGTTGATGCCCATGTAGAAAATGCTGAAGGCCGAGTCGCGTCGCGAGTCGCCCTGCGGATACAGGTTGCCGACCAGCGTCGAGATATTCGGCTTAAACAGGCCGTTGCCGATGACTAGCAGCGACAGCGAGGCGTAAAACACCGTCATGTTGGGCCAGCCCAGCAGCACATAGCCCAGGCCCAGCAAGGAGGCACCGGTGAGCACTGCGCGACGGTAGCCATAGACGCGGTCGGCGAAGATGCCGCCGACGAACGGCGTCAGGTACACAAAAAACATGTACCAGCCATAGGCGCCGAAGGACTCTTCCTCTGTCCAGCCCAGCTTCTCGTTCAGGTACAGCGTGAAGAGGGCCAGCATCAAGTAGAAGCCGAACCGCTCCCACATCTCGGTGAAGAAGAGAACGTAAAGCCCTTTCGGGTGACGAGAAGCCATTTCTATTCCCCAAAATCCCGCAACCGCCTCCTCAGAGCAAGCAGAAAGTGAGGACAACTGCCAATTGCTTGCCGCCGATAATTAGGGCTCAAGCTGAGCGCCAAATTGAGCCGCCGGCTGCGCAAGCTGCGCCGGCTACCAGAGGGGACGCAGCGCCGGAAAACGGTTCGTGATATACGCGAGCGATGTCAGCTAGCGCCCCATCCTCTGGCGGAGGCTCGCCCGCCCCCGAATCGAGCATCGATCGCGCCGCCGTCTCTGCGCTGGTGCGGGCCAAGCTCGACAGCACAAGCGCAGCCACTGCGGTCCGCGCAGGCACGCAGGCAGGCGCGACCTCTGGCCGAAGACCGCTAGCTTCGCGCTTTGCCCTGACGCCGCTAAAGCCCGAGGTCCTGGCGGTGCGCACCATCGCCGATCTGCAGCCCGAGCTCGCCGCAGCGCTGGGAGTCCCTGCCGATCGACGTGCGGTTGGCTTCATCACCTGCACCTCGGATGACGCGCTGTACGTTGCGCTCGACGAAGGCACCAAGGCGGCGCGGGTCGACGTGGTCTACGCCAAGAGCTTCTATGCCGGAGCGGCCCACGCCTCCGGCCCGCTGTCGGGCGAAGTCATCGGCTGCTATGCCAGCCATGACATCGACGAGATCCATGCCGCACTCGCCGCCTGTCGCCGCTGTCTGACGGACGAGGCCTGGTTCTATGCCGCCGAGCCAGCCCCCCGTCCGGGCAGCCCGCCGAGCAGCCCCATCGCCTTCTTTCCCCACGTCGTCCGCGCCACCGGCCACTACCTGTCGCAGCAGGCCGGCATCGCCCCGGGGCAGCCGATGTGCTACCTGATTGCGCCGCCGCTCGAAGCGCTGGTCGGCATCGATGCCGCGCTCAAGACCGGCGGGGTGCGCATGCTGCGCTTCTTCCCTCCGCCCAGCGAGACCAACTTCGCCGGCGCCTACCTTGGGGGGGAGCTGCCGGCCTGCGAAGCCGCCGCCGAAGCCTTCGCCGCTGCCATCCTGGACGTCGGTGCGCACTCACAGCCGCGTGGCTCGTGGTCGGCGCGCGGAGCGGGCGAGCAGCTGCCGCGCTCGGGCCAGCACCGGGCAGGCCGAGCACCTTCGCGACGCTAGCTCGCTCAGCCGCGGGCCGGGCGCGAGGCCAGGATCAGCTCGCACACCTCGCGCACTGCGCCACTGCCCCCGGGTCGCACCGTGACGTAGTGCACCGCGCGATGCAGGTCGCTGACCGCCTCGGGCACTGTCGCTGCAAAGCCCACCACGCGCAGAAGCGGCAGATCGGATAGCTCATCGCCGACAAACGCGGCCTGCTCCGCTGAGAGCTGCAGCTCCTGACAGAGCGCATGGAAGCGCGACAGCTTGTCCTTGAGGCCAAAGAACGCATGCCGTACGCCCAGCGAGCGCGCCCGCGCCTGCGAGCCGGGTAGCGCGCCTTCCGACAGGATCGCGACCTCCAGCCCAGCCGCTTGCAAGCGCTTGATACCGACGCCATCGCGGACCGCAAAGCGCATGCCCCAGCGCGGCCCGCTCTCGTCTTCGCCCAAGAAGTACAGGTGCCCATCCGACAGCACGCCATCGACATCCAGGCACAGCAAGCGAACGCGGCTCAGACGCTCACGCAGCGCTGGGGGAAGGTCCTCGGCAGCCGGTGGCCAGGTGGGCGGCGCGCTACGAGCGGCAGCGGCGGCCGCATTCGGCGATGGCGCTGTCGTTTGAGACATTGAGTTCTGCATGTAAGGAGCTCCTATAGGAACCGCTGACCTGCGGAGGTCACGACGACCACGCGGGGCACAGAGCGCGAGGCAGTATGCCAAAAGGTCGCTTCCGGCGAAGCGGTTTCGCGCGGAATAAAGTTGAAGCCTGCGTCGTTTTGCGCTCTACACATCGGCACGCCTGCGCCTCGATTCGGACGGCAGCTAGGCGCCGGCTCCCTCGCCGCGTGAATCCTTCCATGCCAGCTCCTCCGGTTATTGCCATCGACAACTTGAGCAAGGTCTACCAGACCGGCGACGTCGAGGTGCACGCGCTGCGCGGTGTCTCGGTGCAGGTGCAGCGCGGTGAGCTGGTGGCCATCATGGGCCAGAGCGGCTCGGGCAAATCGACGCTGATGAACATCGTCGGCACGCTCGACCGGCCCAGCGGCGGCAGCTATCGCCTAGACGGCGTGGCCGTGGAAGAGCTCGATGATGTCGAGCTGGCTCGGCTGCGCAACGAGAAGATCGGCTTTGTCTTTCAGTCCTTTAACCTCCTGGCTCGCCACAGCGCCATCGCCAACGTCGAGGTGCCGCTGGTCTACGCTCGGGTCAGCAAGAGCGAGCGGCAGCGGCGCGCCATTGCCGCTCTCGATCGCGTCGGGCTTGGCGAGCGCAAGCACCACCTGCCCAACCAGCTCTCCGGTGGTCAGCAGCAGCGCGTGGCCATCGCTCGCGCCATCGTCACCCACCCCGTCATGCTGCTCGCAGACGAGCCAACCGGCGCCCTCGACACCGAGACCACGGCGCAGATCATGGCGCTGTTCTGCGAGCTGCATAAAAGTGGCATGACCGTGGTGCTGGTCACGCATGAGCCGCAGGTCGCGGCCTACGCCGAGCGCATCATTCGGTTTCGTGACGGCCGCATCGTCGTCGATGAGAAAAACCCAGAGCGAGTCGTACCTTGAAGCCCGCAGTCTGCCCATCCCGAGCGCCATTTTTTGCCCGAACTGCCGTTGCCACTTTGGCCATCACCGGCTCCCTGCTGCAGTTCTTGCCACCCGCTGCCGCTGAGCCGCGTCGGCAAGACGCCTCTTCCCCAGCCGCGGGCGAGCGCCCCGCCCCGCAGCCCAGCGCTGGCCCGGCTCCGCTGACTGCGCCGGGTGATGCCCCCTTCGCAGCTGGCCAGGTCCTGCAGCCCGAGGCGGCCGGAGCGCGCTCGCTGAGCCTGCGCGAGGCCATTGATCTGGCGCTGCGCGGTGACCCCAGCGTGGCCTCGGCCATCGCCACGCGCGAGCGCGGGGATCTGGCGATCCTGCGCGCTCAGCTTGACCGCTTCAGCGTCCGCGTCGATACCTTTCTGACTGAGCAGTGGCGCGCCTCGAACCTGGGTGGCAGTGCGCCGCCCGCCAGCTGCTCTAGCTTCTTTCCCGTCGGTACGGCTGCCGATGGCACGCCGCTTGGGACCCCGGTGCAGCTGTTTGCCGTGCAGGCCAGTGCGCTCAGCACGCCCACCCCCAGCCAGTGCGAGGCGCTGCGCGGCGCCTATAGCCAGAGCGACGCGGTCATCACCGGCTTTCAGGGCCAGTTCAACCTCGCCGCCGACCTGCGCCTGCCGCTGTTCACCGGCTTCCGCATCACCGCCAATGTCGCCCGCTCGCGGCATCTGCGCGACTCGGCGGCCGCGACGGTCCGCGACAATATGCGGCAGGTCGCGCTCAGCGTCTTGCGCGCCTATTGGACGGTGCGCCGGGTCGAGCTGCAGCAAGAGGTCTCGCAGCAGGCCCTGGCTCGTTTTCAAGAAGCGGTCCAGGTCGTGACTGCTCGCGTGCGCGCGGGTCTGGCCGCCCAGGCCGATATCAACCGCATGGAGACCCGGCGGCAGAGCGAGCTCGCGCGACGCGCTGACCTCATCGGCAGTGCCAACGAGGCGCGCGCCCAGCTAGCCGTCGCGCTGGGTCTGGGCGGCACGCCGCTGGCACTCACCGAGTCGGCCGACCACCTGCCGCCGCCTCCCAGCGACGTCGAGGAGCTGCACCAGACGCTGGAAGTGGCCTATCGTGAGCGTCCCGATCTGCGCGCCATGGGGGCCCAGGTGTTGGCCGCCGCTGCGCTCGTCCGCATGCAGCGCTCGACCTTCTTTCCGCAGCTCTCCCTGTCGAGCCTGATGCAGTTCTCCAACAACCCCTTCAACCCGCTCATCGGGGCCCGCGCGGCCAACCAGACCGCCGATCCCTTTGCCAACATCACTGGCTCGCTGTTCGTCGGCGGCACGCTGTCGCTCAACCTGTTCGATACCCTCAACAGCTACACCGGCCTGCGCGATGCCCAGCTTGAACATCGTCGCGTCATCGAAGACAACCGCCGGCTGGGTCGGCTGGTCGAAGCGGATGTGCGGATGCTGTTTGCCCGCCTGCAGCGCATGTACAGCACCCGCGAGCCGCAGCTACGCAGTCGCGAGATCGCGCGCGACAACCTCGACATCAGCGAGCGCCGCTACAAAAACGGCGACATCGGACTGCTGGATTTTATCGACGCCCAGGTTGAGCTACTCAATGCCGAGATCAACCTGGCCAACACCGCAGCCAACATCGCCCAGACCTGGAGCGAGCTGTACCTGGCCAGCGGACGCCTGCCGCCCTCGGCAGGCTCGCAGGAAGCCGCCCCGCTGGACTTCGCTCCCGAGCGACCAGTCCGCACCGAGGGCGCACGTGGAGGTGGGAAGTGAGTGGCAGCGGCAAGAGGTCGGGCGCCTGGAAAGTCCTGTTCGCGCTCCTGCTCCTTATCGGATTGGGCGTCTCGCTCTGGCTCTTGCGGGCCCGCAGCCAAGGCGGCGAAAAGCTCGATCCCTCGCTCTTGGCCAAGGTCAGCCGGGGCGATCTCGAAGTAGCGGTCGTCGAGCTAGGCAAGATCGAGCCGCGCGAAAAAGTCGCCGTGCGCTCCAAGGTCGCCGGCCAAGTCGACAAGATCTTCGTTGAAGAGGGCATGCCGGTGAAGCAGGGCCAGCTCCTGCTGTCGCTGGACCCGACCGAGTTTCAGCGCAGCGTGGTGCGGGCCCGGCAGGATGTCGACAAAGCGGCGGCCGCCGTCGAGCTAGCCCAGCTGATGCTCGACCGCCGTAAGCAGGCGCTGGCCGATCGCGCGGTGGCGCAGATCGAAGTCGAGACGGCGCAGAACGATCTGAAGACGCGCCGCATCCTGTACGACCAGGCTCGCGAGTCGCTGTCGGTGGCCGAAGATCAGCTGCGCTACTCGCGCGTCATCTCGCCGCTCGACGGCACGGTCATCCAGCGCAACATCCGCATCGGCGAGACCGTCGTGCCCGGCACCATGGCCACCTTTGATGAGCGCTCGCTGATGCTGGTCGCCGATATGTCGGTGCTCATCGCCAAGGCCGATCTGAACCAGATCGACGTCGCCAAGGTGCAGCTGGGTCAGTCGGTCTCGCTGACCCTGGATGCGCTGCCCGGCAAGACGTTTAAGGCCAAGGTGACCAAGATTGCTCCCGCTTCGATCCTGCCCAAGGGCAAGGACGTCGAGGTCTTCCCCGTCGAGGCGACACTAGAGCCCGGTGCCTTGTCGGAGATCCGCCCCGGCATGACCGCCGATATCAAGATCCACGTCGAGACCAAGAAGAACGTGCTCAAGCTGCCGATCGAAGCGGTGGTCAAAGAGAAGGGGCAGAGCTTTGTAAACTGCATCATCCCCGGCGAGGCCCCCAGCAGCTCACCGATGGGCAAAAAGGGCCCCAACACCAAGCGAATCGACGTGCAGGTCGGCGCCCGCAACGATCGCGAGCAGGAGATCCTGGGCGGCGTGAAAGAGGGCGATGAGGTCCTCATCCGTCCGCCCTCGGCGGAAGCCAACGAGTTCAAGTAGGCCCAGCGGGGCGCGGTCCGCCGTCGCCTAAAGCAGTCAGTCAGCCTGAGTCCGTCTGCCAGAGGAGAGCGATGTGGCTTGAGTACCTACGGATCGCCCTGTCGATGCTGCGCGGACACCTGTTCCGCTCGCTCCTCACCATCTCGTCGATCCTCATTGGCGCCTTCTCGATCGTGCTCATGACCTCGCTCGCCGAGTCGGGGCTGTCGACGCTGTCGGCCAGCTTTGAGGAGCTCGGCGGGGCGCGCCTGATCTCGCTGTGGCGCAAGTCGCCCGAGGCCATGGAGAGCAAGCAGGCGTCGTATCAGCGCGGCATCACCCGCCTGGACGTGCCGGTCCTGCGCGGCATCCCGCACGTGGTCAGCGTCACCTCGCTGGTCTCGCTGCGCAACCGCAGCCTGCACACCGACACCGGCAAGCGCAGAAATGGCGATGTGGTGGCCGCCGATGCGCCGTTTCTGTCGTTCTTCCGCTACCGCATCGCCGAGGGCCGCGGGCTCGACAGCGAAGACCTGGCGCAGCACAGTCGCGTCTGCGTCATCGGCCACGATCTCGCCGACAAGCTCTGGGGACGCGGCGAAAAGGTCATCGGCCGCAGCGTCCTGGTCGCCGGCCTGTACTGTCGCATCGTCGGCCGCCTGGCCAAGCTCGATCGCTGGGGGGTCGGCTTCGGCTGGGAGTGGGATGAGGTGCTGGTCATGCCGATGGAGACGCTGGCCGACCACGAGGCCACAGTGGTCGAGACCGGCCGCCGCCTGTTCCTGCTCACCGACGGTCCGCAACACAACGAGATCGTCAAGCGGATCGTCAACGCGGTCTTGCTGGAGCGCCACCATGGGGTCGATGACTTCGCCATCTTCGACTTCGAAAAGCGCCTCGCCGGCTTCTACCGCGTGTTTCTGATCATGAAGGTCATCGTCGGCCTGCTGGCCGGCATCTCGCTGCTGGTCGGCGGCGTCGGCATCATGAACATCATGCTGGTCTCGGTCTCCGAGCGGGTGCGCGAGATCGGCATCCGCAAAGCGCTCGGCGCCAGCCCGAGCGACATCAGCCGTCAGTTCATCGTCGAGGCCATGCTGCTGTCCGGCTTGGGCGGCGGAGTGGGCGTCGCGCTGGGCGTCGGTGGCACGCTGCTCGGGGGGGCGATCATCCAGCACTTCAAGCCGCGCTGGCAGATCGTGATCTCGGAGCCGGCGGTCATGCTGGCGCTGGGCTCAGCCGTCCTGGTCGGCGTGGTCTTTGGCTACATGCCGGCCAAGCGGGCCAGCCGCCTTGATCCCGTGACGGCGATCCGCGCCAACGGCTAGGCGAGACATCGCCAGGCGGCGCACCGGCCCGCTGTTTCCGTCGAGACCCGGTCGCAAGGATGCCGCTATCCACGGCCGGGGATGCAGTGTTACGATACTTGGGCTATGCCGCAACCTAGCGCCAGCCCCGCCCCCCTGGCCTCTCTGCGCTGTACCCTGGACTACCCCGCGCTCGACGACTTTATCGCTCGCTTCGGTCGCAACCTGTCGCGGGCCGGACTGTTCCTGCCGATGCGCGAGCCCCTGGAGGTCGGCAGCCCGGTCCGCTTCGAGGTCGTGCTGGCCGACGCGCGCGTGGCCTTGCGCGGCGAAGGCGTGGTCAGCTGGCGCGCGCCCTATGAGCCGGGCGCCAACGACCGCCTGCACGGCATGGGCGTGCGCTTTACGCGCCTCGACGGCCACAGCCGCGAGGTAATCGAGCGCGTGATGGCCCATAAGGCGGCGCACCGCGAGGAGTTCTTCGAGCCGGCCCGCGACCCAGTGCTGGCCCCCCTCTCCCCCTTCGCCTTCGTTGCTCCGCAGGCCTCCGCCGCACCCGCTCCGGCCGCCCCAGCACACACTCCGGCTGTGACCGCACCTGTGCCGGCAGTGACTGCGACACCCCCAGCGAGCCGAGCCGCCACGGCCACCGCAGCACCGGTACACACCCCGGCAGTGAC
>CAZVMD010000009.1:50880-61248 GCA_964628555.1 uncultured Myxococcales bacterium
CCGGCAGTGACTGCGACACCCCCAGCGAACCGAGCCGCCACGGCCACCGCAGCACCGGTACACACCCCGGCAGTGACCGCACCTGCTCCGGCAGTGACCGCACCTGCTCCGGTGGTGACTGCACCTGCTCCGGTGGCGACTGCGCCTGCTCCGGCGATGACTGCACCCGCTCCGCTGGTGACGGCACCTGCTCCGGCGGCGACCGCACCCGCTCCGGCGGTAACCGTGCCCCCTCCGGCGGCGACCGCACCTGCTCCGGCGGTAACCGTGCCCCCTCCGGCGGTGACCACGCCGGCTCCGGTGGCCCCGGCGCGTGCCGCTGCGGCTCAGCCCGCGCCGGTCGCAAGCGCTGCACCTACGCCGACGACGAATGTCCAAAGTCCGTCGCAGCGAACCCCTGTGATGTCGCAGCGAACGCCGGTGCGAGCCACGCAGCAGTCGGCCGAGACGCCCCGCCTGCGCCCCACTGACTCGGCGCAGACGCCGAAGATCGAGCTGCCGGTGCCAGCCGCTGCCTCGGGCCCCCGCGGCCTGCCAAGTGACTCGACGCGCACGCCGGCCCAAAGCGCACGCACGCCGGTGAACAGCGCCCGCACTCCGGCCCGCAGCGCCCGCACGCCAATCATCGCCTTACCGCCCGAGCGCGCAGCCAGCGCCCAGGCCACCGATGACGAGCTCACCGCACTGAGCAGCCCCGGCGGATCGCGCAGCGTTGCGACCAACAGCCCCGAGGGCACCCGGCGCCTGCAGGATCTGCTCGCTCGACGCCAGGGCAGCGGCCCGGCAAGCGGTAAAGACTAGCTTCCGCTGGGCGCCAGAAGTGCTGGACGGTGCCGCGTCTCTCCAGCACCCTAGGAACCCATGGCAAGCTCCAAGGATCTCGACCTCGTCCTGTTCGGCGCGACCGGCTTCACCGGCCAGCTTGTCGCCGAGCGCCTCGCGCGTGAGCCAGCGACGCTGCGCTTCGGCCTAGCCGGCCGCTCGCGAGCCAAGCTAGAGCAGGTCCGCGCCGCCCTGGCCCAAAAAGAGCCGCGCTGCGCCGAGCTCCCACTTTTCGTCGCCGACGCCGCTGATGAAGCTGCGCTCTTTTCGATCGCCAGTCGCAGCCGCGTGATCTGCAGCACCGTCGGGCCGTACCTGAAGTATGGCCTGCCGCTGGTCGCCGCCTGTGCCAAGGCCGGCACCGACTACTGCGATCTGACCGGTGAGGTGCCATTCATTCGCGCCAGCCTCGATCATCACCTCGACACAGCGCGAGCCAGTGGGGCGCGCCTGCTGCACGCCTGCGGCTTTGACTCGATCCCCTCGGACATCGGCGTCTTCGCCCTGCACAAGTACATGGCGCAGCGCGGCCTGCCCCTGCGCGAGGCGCGGATGTTTGTTCGCTCGGCCAAAGGTGGCTTCAGCGGCGGCACCCTGGCCACCATCGTGTACCTGTTCGAGCAGGGCAAGGCAGATCGCCGGCTGCGCCGCCTGATGGTCAATCCCTACGCGCTGGTGCCCGACGACAGCGACACCCGTGGCCGCCAGAACGAGCCGCGCGGCGTCAGCTTCGATCGCGAGGCTGGCCACTTTACAGCTCCGTTTGTCATGGCCGGCATCAATACTCGCGTTGTGCATCGCACAAACGCCATGCTCGGCTATCCCTATGGACGCGACTTCCGCTACGCCGAGTATGTCGGCTTTGGTCGCGGTCCGCGCGCCGCGGCGATGGCAGCAGCGATGATGGTGGGGCTCACGGGCTTTATGCTGCTCTCACTGAGCGACCTGACGCGGCCGCTGCTTTCCCGACTGCTGCCGCAGGGCGGTGAGGGCCCCAGCGAAGAAGCACGGGCGCACGGACACTGGCGCGTCATGCTGCGCGGCTTTACCGATTCCAAAGCCAGCGCCGCGGCGGTGCTGCGGCTCAGCGGCGAGGGCGATCCCGGCTATGCCTCGACCTCGCGAATGCTCGCCGAGGTGGCGCTGCTGCTGGTGGAGACCCACGGCCAAGGTCAGCCTGGCGGGGTATATACGCCAGCTGCCGCGCTTGGGCAGAGCCTAGTTGATCGCCTGCCTCGCGCCGGTGTGCGCTGCGAATTCTCTGACGGCGAAACGAGGTGATCCATGGAGTACGGAGTTCTCAAGGCCCGCATCCTCAAAGGCTATCGCGAAGACGACGACGGCAAGAGCCCGCACTATCAAGTGGTGCTGGAAGAGCTCGTCAACAAGGCGGAGAACCTGTTCCGCAAGTGGAAGTCGCCGGTCAACGTGCAGTCGAAGGTCGGCTCGGGTCCCGAGTCTGAGCTGCTCTATTACATCGACGGCAACCTCCTCAAGCAGGCGCAGGCGCACCGCGAGCGCGCCGATCTCTGGCAGCGCAAGCTAGCCGCCCTGTCAGCCCTGCCCGAGGGCTTCCACGCCAATCCTCCCGAGGCACGCAATCGCGACCTAGCGCTCGACTACGTCCGCGAGCGCTACTTCGAGCGCGAAGAGATGAACACCATGCCGGCCACGTCCCCCGGCGCCTGGGACGACCTGCAGGACTACATCGACTTCTATCTCCGTCGTGCCGTCGAGAGCGGCGATGCGGTGACCGCGTATGTCTTTGGCGCCTGCTTCCGAGCCGGCGGCTTCCCGATTGGCGTCCACGATGTCCACATGAACCAGGGCAACAGCGGTCCGTACGCCCGCGACAACGGCACGTTCCAGGATGGCGGGCTGGTGCTGACCTCGCGCCACAGCAGCACCGCGGTCGGCATCTTTCTCGCATTCCAGGGCCAGTCGTTCGAAACCGACGACGGGGGCCATCCGATCGTGGGCCAGGGGCAGGCAGGCCAGCCGCGCTAGGCGCACAAACTGCACCGCCGCCGGCATCGTACATCCTATGATCCGAAGGCTCTCACAGCTCTTCTAGGAGGGAACCATGCAGCGACTCGCCATCATCCTGTCCACCCTGCTACTCCTTGCACTTCCGGCCTCTGCCCGCCCGGTCGCCGGCATCGAAGTCGCCGAGACGCTGAGCGTCGGCGGCAAGACGCTCAAGCTCAACGGCGCGGGCATCCGCAAGAAGGTCTTTATCAAGGTGTACGTCGGCGCCCTCTATCTGGAGGAAAACGCCACCGATCCCGCCGCCATCCTCAAGGCCGACAGCGCCCGCGCCGTGCACATGGTGTTCCTGCGGAGCGTCGACAAGGCCAAGATCCTCGGCGCCTACAAAGAGGGCTTCGAGAACAACTCGGGCGACAAGATGGCGACGCTGCAGGCCGGGCTCGACAAGCTGGCTACGGTGATCGGCGACGCCAAGGAAGGCACCGCCATCACCGTCAGCTACGTCCCCGGCAAGGGCACGACGGTCGCGGTCCAGGGCGGCGGCTCGGTGACGGTGGAAGGCAAGGACTTCGCCGACGCCATGTTCCTGATCTGGCTCGGCGCCAAGCCAGCGGACGGCGGTCTCAAGAAAGATCTCCTGGCCGGCAAGTAGTCCGCTGCCGCCGGCTGGGCCCAGCCGACGGTCTATCTGCCACGCGGGGGATGGGTCGGGCGGAGGCCCAGCCGGACTAGGCCGTGCTCGGCGAGGCGGCGCTCCAGCGACCGCGGATGCAGCTCCAGCACGCGACGGTACTCGCCGGCTGCCGCCTCGCGACGGTTGGCGGCTAGCAGAGCATCGGCCAGCGCCAGGTGAGCCGCCGCGCTGCGCGGCGCGAGCTCGATCGCGGCATGCCCCGCAGCCAGCGACGCCCCATGCCCACCGCTGCGTCCAGTTCGCGCAACGTACAGCAGCTGCAGCTGTAGCTCCGAGCGCGGGAAGCGGCGGGCCAGGCCGCTCGGCTTGCTGCCGGCTCGCACCGCGCTCAGGCTACCGGCCCCACTCTCGATGGCCAGGAGCGTGCGATACAGCTCGAAGGCCTCCTGCGGCTGCCGCCGGCGCAGGTGATCGCGCGCCCGCCGCAGCACCGTCGCTGCAGCCTCGCCTCGCAGCCGGGGCAGCTCGGGGTGATTCGGCGCCACGTCTTCGATGCGGGTCAGCAGCTCCAGCAGGTTGTCGCCAGGTGGACTGACGAAGCGCCCACCGGCCACCGTGCGACGGGCCCACTCGAAGAGCATCGGCACCCGCCCCTCCAGCACCTCGACGACACGCGCATCGGGAGCCGGGGTCGGCGACGCCGCAGGGGTCAGCGGCTGGCCGGCTGGGGCCGTCGCCGGGGCCAGCCCTGCTGACGCTTGCGGAGAGGGCGCTGGCCGCGCGGTCGTCAGCTTCGCACTCGCGGCCGGGCCATGAGCCGCGGAGCTGCTCAGTGCTGCGGTCGGTCCCTCCGCAGGCGGCGGGCTGGACCGCGTCAGATAGCGCGCCGAGACAAAGCCGATGGCCACGGTGGCGACCGCTAGGAGCAGCGCGGTCGCGGTCAGGCGGCGCGCCGTCGGTCGTCGGCCCAGCTCGGTCCCCGCCAGCGGCAGGGCATCGTGCGATGGCCCCGACGGTCCGTGCGAGGTCGCCGAGCCCAGCGGCGAGCCCGTCACCCCAGCTGCGGCCGGGGCAGCCAGCGTCCCCAGCCGCTCGCCCAGAGAGCCCGCCGAGGGAGCGCTTACCGCCGTGGCCGGCGGCGGAGCCAGGTGCGGTGAGGACGACAGCAGGCCGCCCATCGGCCCGGCGAGGCGCGGCTGGCTCAGCGCCCCGCTGTCGCGCGACAGCTCGAACAGCCGTAGCTCCACCTCTTCCATGCTCTGTGGCCGATCGCCGCGATCGCGGGCCAGGCAGCGCAGGATGAACGCCTGCAGCGGCGCGCTGATCGTCGGTGCAAACAGCCGCGGCTGGGGCGGCTCGCAGCCAGTCTTGAGCGCCAAGAGCTCAGCCACCGAGCTGCCGACAAACGGCACCCGGCCACAGAGCATCTCGAACATCAGCGTACCGACGGCATAGATATCGGCGCGGGCATCGACCTCTTGGCCCAGGGCCTGCTCCGGCGCCATGTACTCCGGCGTCCCCACCGCCAGGCCGGGATTGGTCAAGCGCGCGCTGCCGGGTAGCTGGCGCAGCTCACTGCCGGGGGGCAGTGCGGACAGCGGCAGGGCGGGCCAGGCTCCCCCCGCCCCCAGATGCGCCGCCACGCCAAAGTCCAGCACCTTGACCAGATCGAACTCCGGCAGGCCATCGCCCGACAGGCGGGTAAAGCCGCTCTTCTGCGACGCCTCGCGCTCGTCCAGTCCCCAGGGTCGGGCATCGCCGGGCTCGGCCGCTACAACACCCCCGTCGCCGCGCGCCGCTAGAGGCTCGATCGCCGCCTGCGGCAGCGGGTGCACGACGAAGATGTTCTCGGGCTTGAGGTCGCGGTGCACGATGCCCACCCGGTGCGCCGCCGCCAGAGCGCGCGCCGTCTGCAGACCGATGCGCAGCGCCCGCGCCTCCTGGATGCGGCCCTCGTTGCGCAGGATGGCGCCTAGGTCCGTGCCCTCCAGAAACTCCATCGCGATGTAGGCGCTGCCGTCGCTGGTGTAGCCAAAGTCGATGACGTCGATGATGTTGGGGTGGCCGATGCGCGAGGCGGCCTGGGCTTCTCGCCGCAGGCGCTCGACCAGGTCGGGATGCTGCGAGAACTGCTGGTGCAGGACCTTGACCGCGATCCGCTTGCCGATCGACACGTGCTGCGCTTCGTAGACTGCCCCCATGCCGCCGATGCCGATCAGCCGCAGCAGGCGATAGCGGCCGTCAATGATCAGGGCGTCGGCCGGCGCCGGCTCACCCAGGTTGGGCTGGGTGATTCGCCCCGTCGCTTCGCTCGGCACCGACGGAGCGGCTGGAGCTGGACTGGCACGACCTTCGCCCGCCGCTTCGGCCCGCGCCGCCGGTCGCCCCGAGCTGCGGGTGACGGTGCGCGACACCGCATCGAGCCAGCGCGCCGCTTCATGTCGCTCCTGATCGATCTGCTCGCCGTACAGGCCTGCGAGCTGACTCACCAGCGCCGCGGTGGCCGTCCCCGCCTCGTGCAGGCCTCCGGGAAGCTGAGCTAGCTCGCGGCTTAAAGCCAGGCGCAGGTCGTCGGCCAAGAGCGGGGCAACCCACGGCGGTGCCGCCCCCGTGCCCCCCGCCGCCTGCTGAAACAGCGAAAGCAGCGACGAAGACAGCCCCATGATGGCGCCCCCCGCGACCTCGGAGATCAGCGCCGCCAGCCCAGCCAGATCCGCCGCCGCAGTCGGCACCGGCGGTGCTCCGGTCGAGCGGATGGCAGGCCGCAGCAGGCTCCACGGCGTGCGCAGGCCGACGGACGAAAACAGCCCCGACAGGTCGCGGTCGGCCAGCTTGACCTCGCCGTCCCAGCCGCACAGCACGTTCTCGCTGCACAGCGCCCCGTGCGGCATTCCCACCGACGAGAGCCC
This sequence comes from uncultured Myxococcales bacterium, assembly GCA_964628555.1. Classification (GTDB taxonomy): domain Bacteria; phylum Myxococcota_A; class Polyangia; order Palsa-1104; family JAEUJZ01; genus JAEUJZ01. The sequence goes on from CAZVMD010000009.1 coordinate 57,235, forward strand.
AGCTGCGGCCAGGCTGGCCGGCCCCGCCTGGCTGTGCAGGTGGCCGAGGGCTCGGCTGAGCTCGCGAGCGATGTGCAAGAGCAGCGGCAGCGGCAGCGAGCGCTGCTTCTCACCCGCCCGCAGCACGATCTCCTGCAGATCGCGGCCGGCGATGTACTCCGTCACCACGTACAGCGAGTCCTCGATCACCCCGACATCGAGCAGGGACAGGAGCCCGGGATGACGCAGCCCCCGCCGCGCCTCGGCGGCGACGAGCCAGCGCTCATCGGCGGCCTGCTGCTGCAGGCCCGGCAGCGCCCCCACCGCCAGCTGCAGCACACACAGCTGGCCCTCGGGAGTTGCCGCCAGGTAGGCCTCGCCCGGGCCGCGAAACGGCCGCAGCAAGGTGTAGGCGGCGGTCAGATCCAGGCTCGATCGATCCGGCTGAAACGGCCGCGGCAGCTCGCGCTCTAGGCGATGAATGCGGTCCGTGCGGTCGGTGCGCTCGGCTCGCTCGGGCGCCGCCAGCTTGCTCGCTGCCCCGTCGTCAGGCAGCCCGGCAGGCGCCTCTCCTCCTCGTGGAGGAGGCGGGCTGCGGCGGTCGGCTGGCGGCACAGAAGACAAAACGGAACCGGTGTACCACCGGCAGCCCCCGGCTCACAAGCGTTACGGCGACGCAAGCCCTGGGGCGAACGCTCGCTGCTGCGGCCGAAGCTTGGCGCTGGGGCTGGCTGGACGGCGCGCCGGCAGCGCCAGAAGCACGATGCCACCGATCAGCGCCGCCGAGCCGAGCGCGACGGCACTTATGCCCCCGGCCGTCGTCTTGTAGATCCGCTCACAGGGCGGATCGGGAGTCGCGCATAGGCCGTCGATCGACCAGGCGTAGGCCCCGCCGACCAGAAGGCCCGCACCGGCTGCCGCAAGGCCTCCTCCCACGACCAGTCGCCACAGCGGACGCGCCGGGCTGGCCGATGGCAGGACCGGTGGCGTAGCCAGCAAAAGCGGGGCGGGCGGCGGCTCGATCTCGACGGTGTGGGCCCGAGCGTCCTTGAGATAGCCCTCCAGCGTCTGCCGGCTGGTCTCGGACAGCGTGGTGTCGGTGGCCAGGCACTTTTCCAGGTACTCCACGGCCTGCCCGCCCGGCGCCAGCTTGTACTGCGCGCGCGCCAGGTTGCACAGGATGGAGGGATCCGGGTCCAGGCGATAGGCCGCCGCCAGCTTATCGACGGCCGGCGCGTACTGCTTGCCCTTGTAGAGCTCAATGCCCTGGCTGTTGAGACGCGCCACCTCCTCGCGGATGTCTTGCACGGTCGCCGGAGCCGGGGCAGCCAGCGGGGCCGGGGCGGCTGGCGGGGGGCTCGTCGGCTCGGCGGCCGGCGCCGACAGGGGGCCTACGAGCAGCAGCGCGGCAGCCAGCCAGCCCCTGCCCGCACCTGATCGGCGCAGCGCGGTTCCCATCAGAGTCGCCGCGGCGTACAGCGGTCCTTGGCGTTTAGTCTTCGATTCGTTCATAGCCTGTGGTCTTGCGCGGGGTGGCCGAGAGCTTGCTTGAAATCTGTGCCTGCAAGCGAATCAGCTCAGCAGAGTCGGGGGCGCGCTTGAGTCCCTTGGCACAGGTCTCGAGCGCGTCTTGATAGTGACCGAGGGCCAGCTGGGCCCCGGCGAGCTGCACCACCTGCGGGGTCGGCAAGCGACGAATCTTCTGCACCGCGCGCAGGTATTTAACGACGGCGGCGTGATCTTTCTTGGCGAAGGCGGCATCGGCCAGAGCGGCCAGCACATCGGGGTGAGCAGCGTCGCTGTCCTGCGTCTTCTTTAGGGTGGCCAGCGCCCCGTCGGCATCGCCGGCCGACAAGCGCTCACGCGCGCTGCGCAAGAGCTGGCTGCCACGCGCTGACAGGACCCGCGCCGCGGCGCTGTCTTTGTCGGCAGCTGCCTCGCCCTGTCCGGCGGCCGCGCCCCCTACGGCTCCGGCGCCGCTGACCACCACTGGCAGAGGCGGGGGCGGGCCCTCAGGCGGCTTGCCCACCGGCCCAGCCCCGGATATCACGGCACTGCCGGGACCTGGACTGCCGCCGACCTTGCCGCTGCCTGAGCTAACCACGCGCACCACCAGGGCAACGCCGCCCAGCAGGACTACACCGGCCGCGATGGCCACCGGCAGCACCGCCCGCCGCGGCATCTTCAGCACGACGCGCTGGCCACTCTGACCGCTCTGGCCGGCCGCATCGCGCAGCGTGGAGTGGACTGGCTCACCGTCGGTCGGATGCAGTGCGAAGTCGCCTGAAGCGGTCACCGCGAGGACCGGCTCGCGATCCAGCAGCGAGGCCGAGCCGCGCGCATTCACTGACACCACTGAGTGCGGCTTCGACGGCGTTGGCAGGCGCTGCGGGCCGGTCGCCGGGCTGGCCGGGGCGGGCACCGAGAGCAGGCTCGGCTGGCTCTCGCGGCGACGGTCCGGAAGCAGGCGATCGAGCTCGCTGGCGACCTCGCTCATCGCCGGGCGCTCGACCGCTTTTTTGGTCAGCAGGCGGGCGACAAGCTGCGCCACATCCGGCCGGATGCCCGGCACTAACTCCTGCAGATCGGGCGGCGGCATGAACATGTGCATGGCCGCCATCTCGCCGAAGCCAGGCGACTTAAACGGCGTCCGCCCCGACAGCATCTCGAACAGGATGATGCCCAGCGAGTAGACATCGGCCTTCTCATCGACTTGGCCCAGACCGCGGCACTGCTCCGGCGCCATGTAGGCCGGCGTGCCGAGGATGAGCCCAGTGCGCGTCCGCACCACACCGCCGTCGTCCACCAGGTTGCCGTCCGCGGCGTCGCCAGCCGTGTCCGCCGCCAGCTTGGCGATGCCAAAGTCTAGGATCTTGATGCGCTCGCCGGTCGGCATGTCGCTGTCGGGGACCAGCATGACGTTGTCCGGCTTGAGGTCGCGGTGGATGATCTTTTTGGCGTGCGTGGCGGCCAGCGCGTTGGCAATCTGCCGCGCAATCAGCAGGCTAGAGCCGTCGAGCCGCCCGCCCACCCGACGCAGCCGGGCGCGCAGCGACTCGCCCTCCAAGAACTCCATGACGATGTAGGCCGCACCGTCTGGCAGGTGGCCGCACTCAAAGATCCGCACCAGGCCCGGGTGGCCAACGATGTTGACCGCCAAAGCCTCGTGAAAGAAGCGGTTTAGCATCTCGGGGTTCTGGCTGTGCGTGGCCAAAAGCACCTTGATCGCGGCGCGGCTGCGGATCTGCTGGTGGACCGCTTCGTAGACCTCGCCCATCCCGCCGGCCCCGATCCGGCGGACAACCTTGTAGTTGCCGATGAGCTGACCTACCTCGATCATCCGCGGGCCTTGCCTCTAGTGTCTCAGAGTTGATGCTATCCGCCGGCTTGCGGCGAAGCAAGGCGCGCTCGCCTACATCGCCAGCTGGCTACAGCAATGAGGTAGGCAGCCGCCGACATTGGCCCCCTGCCCGGCTGCAGACTGCGCGCAACGGCAGACATCGCCAACGCGCACGGCTGCACCCGCCTTGCGCGGGCTGCTGCCAGCATCGCTGCCCGCTGCAGTCCATAGGCCACCCAACACGCACAGCTCGCGGAACCGCGCCCCGGCAGGCCCTCAGGCTCCCCCTTGGCCGTGCGCAACAGCAGAAAGGACTCGTGCGCCGACGCTGCCCTTGCGAGACTCAAAGATCAGCATGTCCATCGACTACACGATCCTGTGCACGCTCTCGCCTGCGGCGTTTCTGGAGCAGCGCATAAAGAAGCTGTCCTGGGATCCCGCCACCCGCACGGGGAAGTTTGGCTCCATGTCGCTGCGCTTGGACGAGCCCCGCAGCGAGGATCCGCTTCCCGAGCCGAGCTGGGCGGGGAGCGTCGTCGCCGTCCTGCGCGCCGAAGGCCATCTGTCGGACAGCCTGTTCGACCGCTTTGAGGCCTTCATGCTGGCGCTGGCCGAGGCGACCCACGGCGCGGTCTACAGCCCGATGGCCGGCAAGTTCCTTTACGTCTGGCCAGGGGTCGAGCGCGAGCCGACGG